>NZ_JALPRH010000022.1:0-134499 GCF_030464795.1 Paraburkholderia sp. SECH2 | reverse complement strand
GCCGCCCCGCACAGGGGCAACGCTAATAGACCACTAACAAAACAAGGAAAGGCACCAAAGCCAGATCAGGGAAAGGCCAACGCCCTACGAGCACTGACAAAAGCGCCGCGCAGCCAATCCTCCGCCTGAAAGGGCAAAAAACCTAAATCCCGCGCCGTCAGGCAATCCCCCGCCTGAAAGGCAAAAACCAGAGATAGCCCTCAATAACCCTTCTTTTCGACCCATCGCGCCGCAGGCAAATCAACAACAATCACCATCACCAGCACTAAAGGCAAGCAAAGCAAACCTCATGGCAACCACGACCGCAAACCAGCAAGCCGCGCCCGCTTCCCCGGGCCCCTTGAAGCGCATCATCCTGATCGTCCTCATCGCGATCATCGCCGCAGGCGCTGCCGGCGCGGGTGTGTGGTTCTTCATGTCCAAACGCAACCCGGCGCCGGCATCAGCGACAACCGCCGCCGCACCGGCGCCGCTCCCCGTGCCGCTCTTCTTCCCGCTCGAATCGATGACAGTCAACCTGCAATCGGACGACGGCCAGCAACACTTCCTGCGGATCGGCCTGACGCTCAAGCTCAACGACCCGAAAACCCAGCAGGAACTCTCCGACCATATGCCGGAAGTGCGCAGCCGCATCCTCCTCGCACTGTCGAACAAACATCCGGAAGAACTCGCACCGCTCGAAGGCAAACGCGCACTCGCCACCGAACTCCAGACGCTGATCGAACAGCCGACCGATAAGGGCGCCGCGCCGGTCCACGTCCAGGACGTGCTGTTCACCGAATTCGTCGTGCAGTGACGTTCTCCGTGACGTTCTCAGTGGCGTTATCAAGCGCCGCCATCATTAACCGCTTCGGGACGCACGAGGAATAAGGAATGGGCCACGAAGAGTTCATGTCCCAGGAGGAGGTCGATGCCCTCCTCAAGGGCGTCACAGGCGAGTCCGACTCGGAAACCGAGCAGACCGACCGTGCGGGTGTACGCCCGTACAACATCGCGACGCAGGAACGCATCGTCCGCGGCCGGATGCCCGGCCTCGAAATCATCAACGACCGCTTCGCGCGTCTGTTGCGCGTCGGCATCTTCAACTTCATGCGGCGCTCGGCGGAAATTTCCGTCGGTCCGGTAAAGGTGCAGAAGTACAGCGAGTTCACCCGCAACCTGCCGATCCCGACCAACCTGAACCTGGTCCATGTGAAGCCGTTGCGCGGCACGTCGCTGTTCGTGTTCGACCCGAACCTGGTGTTCTTCGTGGTCGACAACCTGTTCGGCGGCGACGGGCGTTTCCATACCCGCGTCGAAGGCCGCGATTTCACGGCAACCGAGCAGCGCATCATCATGAAGCTGCTCAACCTCACGTTCGAGCACTACGCGGCGTCGTGGAAAAGCGTGCGTCCGCTGCAGTTCGAATTCGTGCGCTCGGAAATGCATACGCAGTTCGCCAACGTGGCGACGCCGAACGAAATCGTCATCGTCACGCAGTTCTCGATCGAGTTCGGCACGACGGGCGGCACGCTGCACATCTGCATGCCGTATTCGATGATCGAGCCGATCCGCGACATTCTCTCGTCGCCGATCCAGGGCGAGGCGCTCGAAGTCGACCGCCGCTGGGTTCGCGTGCTGTCGCAACAGGTGCAGGCAGCAGAAGTGGAACTGACCGCCGACCTGGCCCAGGTACCGGTCACGTTCGAACAGATCCTGAACATGCGCAAGGGCGATGTTCTGCCGATCAACATCCCCGAACACATCACGGCGAAAGTCGACGGTGTGCCGGTGATGGAGTGCGGCTACGGAATTTTCAATGGTCAGTACGCGTTGCGGGTCCAGAAAATGATCAGCGCAGCCGACACGATGAAGGATGGTGGATATGAGTGACCTGAACGCAAAGACTGAGGCCGAACTGGCCGCTGGCGAGCCGCAACTGGCCGCCGACGCAACCAGCGCCGAAGACGAAGCGGCGATGGCCGACTGGGCCAGCGCGCTGGCCGAGCAGAACGACAACACGGAAGTCAGCGCGACCACGGCCGGCGTGTTCCAGCCGCTCTCGAAGGTCGAACCGACCTCGACGCGCAACGACATCGACATGATCCTGGACATCCCCGTCCAGATGACCGTCGAACTCGGCCGCACCAAGATCGCGATCCGCAACCTGCTGCAACTCGCGCAGGGCTCAGTCGTGGAACTGGACGGCATGGCAGGTGAACCGATGGACGTGCTGGTCAACGGCTGCCTGATCGCCCAGGGCGAAGTGGTGGTCGTGAACGACAAGTTCGGCATCCGTCTGACCGACATCATCACGCCGTCCGAACGTATCCGGAAGCTGAATCGATGAAACGCGTTGCCGGTCGCGCCATGCTGCATGCGTCGCGCAATGTTCTCAATCGCGCTGTGCTCGCAGCACTGGCAACGACGGCAGCGGCCACCCCGGCGCTGATGTTCGCAGTGACCTCGGTGGCGACACTCGCCCCTTCAGCCGCGCACGCGGCCGACATGAACGCGGTCAACAACGCCGCGAAAATCGCCTCGGGTGTGGGAGCTGGTACAGCCGTTCCGGCGCTCGGCGTCGGCGCGGTGCTGCAAACCATCGTCGGCCTGCTGGTCGTGATCGGCCTGGTGTTCGCCTGTGCATGGCTCGCGCGCCGCTTCGGCTTGCAGCCGGCCAATCGCGGCGGCCTCGTGAAAACGATCGGCGGCGCCTCGCTCGGCGGCAAGGAGCGGGTCGCGGTGGTGGAGATCGGCGATACGTGGCTCGTGCTCGGCACGGCCCCCGGCAATGTGCGTCTGCTGCACACCATGCCCGCCGGTTCGGCCGCGCTCGATCCGGTCGCAGGCACGCAACCCGGCGCATCGGATGCATCGAGTAAAGGCTCAGCACTGCCCGGCACCTTCGGCCAACGCTTTCGCGATGCTTTAAAAGGCGAAGTGGGCAAACGTTTCAACGGGCAAGGCAACGGGGATCGGTAATGCAGTTCAGTCTTCTATCAGCGCACCCCGTGCAATCAGCACATCAAACGCACGCCACTCGCATGTCCCGCGCCGCCTCGAAAGTCATTCCCGTCCTGCGCCGCGTCGCGCCAGTCGTGTTGCCGGCGCTGATGCTCGCGCTGCCGACGCTGTCGTTCGCGCAAACCGCCGGCTTGCCGGCCTTCAATACGAGCCCGGGTCCGAATGGCGGTACGACGTATTCGCTGAGCGTGCAGACGATGCTGCTGCTCACGATGCTGTCGTTCCTGCCGGCGATGGTGCTGATGATGACGAGCTTCACGCGCATCATCATCGTGTTGTCGCTGCTGCGTCAGGCGCTCGGCACCACCACCACGCCGCCTAACCAGGTGCTGGTCGGTCTCGCGCTGTTCCTCACGCTGTTCGTGATGTCGCCGGTACTCGACAAGGCCTATAACGACGGCTACAAACCTTTCTCCGAAGGCTCGATGCCGATGGAGACCGCAGTCAACCGCGGCTTGGCGCCGTTCAAGACCTTCATGCTGCGCCAGACCCGCGAAAGCGATCTTGCCCTGTTCGCCCGCATCTCGCATGCAGCGCCCATGCAAGGCCCGGAAGACGTGCCGCTGTCGCTGCTGGTGCCGTCGTTCGTCACGAGCGAACTGAAAACGGGCTTTCAGATCGGCTTCACGATTTTCATCCCGTTCCTCATCATCGACATGGTGGTGGCGAGCGTGCTGATGTCGATGGGGATGATGATGGTGTCGCCCGCCACCATCTCGCTACCGTTCAAGCTGATGCTGTTCGTGCTGGTCGACGGTTGGCAACTGCTGCTCGGCTCGCTCGCGCAGAGCTTTGTTTAACGGGCTCACTCAATTCTTCACGCTTCCGGTACTACGCCATGAATCAGGAATCCGTCATGACGCTCGCGCACCAGGCCATGTATGTCGGCCTGTTGCTTGCCGCGCCGTTGCTGCTGGTCGCGCTGGTGGTCGGTCTGGTGGTGAGCCTGTTCCAGGCCGCCACGCAGATCAACGAAACCACGCTGTCGTTCATTCCGAAGCTGCTCGCGATCGCCGTCACGATGGTGATCGCCGGTCCGTGGATGTTGACGACCATGCTCGACTATCTGCGCCAGACGCTCACCAACATCCCGTCGCTCGTCAACTGAGCGCGGCCCCGGCCTCAGCTCGGCGCCTGCCCCCTTCCCCACTGCCATGTTTTCCGTCACCTACGCCCAACTGAACGTCTGGCTCACGGCGTTCCTGTGGCCGTTCGTGCGGATTCTCGCGCTGGTGGCGACCGCACCGGTGCTCGGCAACCGCTCGCTGCCCACGCGCGTGAAGATCGGCCTCGCGGCCTTCATCACGATCATCGTCGCGCCCACGCTCGGCGCGCTACCGCAGGTCACCGTGTTTTCCGCCGAAGGCGTGTGGATCATCGTCAACCAGTTCCTGATCGGCATCGCGCTCGGCATGACGATGCAGATCGTGTTCATGGCAATCAGCGCCACCGGCGATTTCGTCGGCCTCGGCATGGGTCTCGGCTTCGCGACATTCTTCGATGCGCAGGCCAGCAGTTCGAGCCAGGTGCTGTCGAGCTACATGAACACCATCGCAATGCTGGTATTTCTGGTGATCGACGGCCATCTGCAAATGATCAGCGCGCTCCTGACCACGTTCCAGTCCGTGCCGGTGTCGGCGAACATTCTGGGCGCGCCCGGCTGGCGCACGCTGGCGAATTTCGGCAGCACGGTGTTTTCGGCGGGCCTGCTGTTGTCCCTGCCGGTGGTCGTCGCGCTCCTGATCACTAATATCTCGCTCGGCATCCTGAACCGCGCCGCACCGCAAATCGGCGTATTCCAGATCGGCTTTCCGCTGACGATGCTGATCGGCATGCTGCTCCTGCAACTGATGATCCCGAACATGATTCCGTTCTTCATGCGCCTGTTCGACGTCGGCCTCGATCAGATGGGGCGCGTGGCGGCGGGGTTGAAGTAGCGCAGCCTACCCAAAACGAAGAAGGGCGGAACCGGCTCACGCCGGCTTCCGCCCTTCTTCGTTTCAGACTGCTCGCTTAATTCAGGTACTGGAACAGCGAGACGCTCTGAATCTTCACAAACGCCTGCTGCGCCGCTTGCAACGCGTTCTGCGTCATCGTGTACTGGCCGATCGTCTTGGCCATGTCGGTCTGCGTCAGATCCGCGAGGTTGCTCGACGTCTGCAATGTGTTGGTTTGCGTGACCGTCTGCAATGCCTGCACTTCCTGCTCGCGGCCACCCACTGCCGCCTGCGCGGTCACGACGTTGTTCATCGTGTTTTCGAGCTGGGTCATGCTGGTGGTCAGCGCGCTCTGGTAGCTCGCCGTCGAAGCGCCGCCCGACACCGGCGTTTGCAATGTAGTGATCAACTGGCTCAGGTTGGCGAACACATCCGTGCTGCCTTGCGTGGCCGGCGTCACCGTGAAGCTGTCGCCCGCGTTCGGCGCGCCGGTGATGTTCACCGTCTGGCCGCCGAGCGTAATCGCCGAGCCGGCCGTGAACGCTTGCGGCGTGCCCGTGGTCACCGTACCGGTCGGCGTGGTCTGGGTCACCGTGTAGGTAGTCGCCGACGAGAAGTTGATCTTGTACGTATCCGCATTGGCCGGATTGGTCGGGTTCGTCAGGCTCACCGTGCTGATCACGCCGGTGCCCGTATTGCCGGTCGTCGCCGCCGGCACGGAGCTGGTGCCGATCGCCGCCACGCTGCCGAAGATCGCAATCCCGTTGTCACCCGTCTGAATGGTGTGCGAGGACGTGATCTGCATGCTCGGCGTGCCGGTATCGCCCGAATAGGCCACGACGCCGGCCGAGTTGGTAGTGTACGGCTGCGCGGTGCTTTGATATCCGCCGAACAGGGCGTTGCCCTGCGGGTCGGTCGCATTGGCGAGCGTCATCAACTGGCTGCGCAAGCTCTGCAATTGCGTCGCGATCGAGCCACGGTCGCCGTCGTTCAGCGAACCGTCGCCCGCACGCAGCACCAGTGTGTGAATGCTCTGCAACACGGTGTTGACGCTGCCGAGCGTCGAATCTTCCTGCTGCAGCGACGCGAGCGCCGTGCTCTGGTTGGTCGTGTACTGCGACAAGCTCGTCGCCGTCGAGCTCAACAGCACTGCCTGCGCCGCGCCAAGCGGATTGTCCGACGGCGTGGAGAGGCTCACGCCGCTCGAGATCTCTTGATACAACTGCGACAACTGAGCTTGCTGATCGCTCATCGTCGCCACGTTCATATTGAAGTACTGCGTACTGGAGATGCGCATGTTCAACGCCTCACTGGAAGATGCCAAGTATCGTCTGGAACAGGGTCTGCGCAGTCTGGATGACCTTGCTGTTCGCCTGATAGAGCTGCTGATACTGAAGCAGGTTGGCTGCTTCTTCGTTGATGTTCACGCCCGAGACCGACTGCTGCGCGGTGGTGATCTGCGTCACCAGCGAGGTCTGCGCCGTACTCGAGGTCTGAATCTGGTTGGTCTGGTTGCCGACCTGGTTGACGTAGTTCGCATACGCGCCCGTCAGCGTGACCGTGCCGCCCGCCAAAGCCTTCGCCGAGGACAGGTTCGACAGCGCCAGCGCATTGCGGCCGTCGTTGTTCGCGCCGGTGTTCGGGCCGATAGTGAAGGTGTCGCCGTTAGCCGGTGCGCCGCTGATCGTCACCGTCACGCCGTTCATGCTGCCGGCTGTCGCGTTGTTGATCGTGAGCGTCGCGCCGGTGGTCGCCGAATACGGAATGACGGGCGTCGTGGCGGTGTTGTAGGTGGTGGTGGTCGGCGGCGTGCCGGCCGTCACCGTTACCGTCGAGTTCGCCGGGAAGCCGGTCAGGCCCGTACCGTTGTACGACAGCGTAGTGGTCGCATTCGGCATCGTGTAGCCGGCCGTCACCGTGCCTTGCGTGATCGTGCCCGTGCCGGTATTGCTCGCCGTTGCGGTACCGAGTACCGGTGCGGCAGCGGCGATCGCCGAAGGATCCGTGGTCGCGGTGTTGAAGCTGTTCAGCGCCCCACGGGTCGGTTCGACCGTGAACGAATCGCCGGGGTTCATCGTGCCGGTGGTCGAGAAATTCAGGCCGTTGATCGGCTGGCTCAGATTGGTCGCCGAGCCCACCACCGCGCCGCTCGAATTGTCGGTCAGCGTGTAGGTGGTGCCGTTATAGGCCAGCGTGTAATCGCCGGTGGTCGGCTGCGCGGAATTCGCGAACGAGACGCTCAGCGACGCGTTGCCGGTGTTCTGCGTATTCGCGTAGACGGTCGGACTGCCTACCGAGAACAGCGCGCCGCCCTGGGCGCCGGCAAGCGTAATGCCGAGGCTGTTCTGCGCGTTGACCTGCGAAGCGAAGCTCACCGCAATCGCGCCGAGCTGCGCTTCGGCCGGATCGAGCGTCTGGCTGCGGAATGCGAGCAGGCCACCGAGTGTGCCGCCCGTGACTTTGCTGTCAGGCAGATCTTGCGGCGCGGCGGCCGGGTTCGCACCGGCGAGGCCGAGATACTGCACCGACAGTTCGCTGGTGTCGCCAGTCGAAGGCGCGGTGCCCAGGTTGTAGCTGTTGGTGGACGACACGAGCGGCTGGCCGTTGCCCATGAACACGCTATAGCTGCCGTTGCTGTTCACGACGTTCACGCCGATCAGTTGCGACAGGTTCGACACAGCCTGATCGCGTTGATCCATCAGCTGGTTCGGCGGTTGACCTTGCGAGCTGGCCGCGGCGATCTGCCCGTTCAGCTGGGCGATCTGCTGCGTGTAGCTGTTGATCTGCGAAACGGTGTTGCTGAGCTGCGTGTTGACGCTCTGGCGCAGCGAGTCGTATTGCTGACCCGCGGCATTGATCTGGTTCGCGAGCGTCTGCGCGCCGCTCATCGCTGTCTGGCGAGTGGCCAGACTGGAGGCGTTGTTCGAGACGTTCTGCAGACCGGTGAAATAGCTGGTGATCGCGCTCGCAATGCCGGCGGTCGGGCTGCCGATCAGATTGTTGAGCTGCGAGATCATCGTGTTGTACGCGGACAGCGAGCTGCCCGAGCTCTGCGCATTGTTCAGCTCAGTGGTCAGATACTGGCTGTACTGGCGCGTCACGGTGACGGTCGAGACGCCCTGCGGCAAAAAGCCGGAACCCGTGTATTGGCCACCAGCTTCCGCATAGACCGGCGTTTCGATCGTGTAGCCCGGCGTCGACGCGTTGCTGATGTTCTGGCCGGTCGTCGTAAGTCCCCACTGGGCTGCGTTCAGTCCACTGAGTCCGAGATTGATGAGATTGCTCGACATGCGTCATCCTGAAGGGCGACACCGACCACTTGCCGCCGCGTTACTTGAACATCCTGTTTAACGGCCCCCGCGAAGAAAAATTGAGGGCCATTCCGATGCTTGTTTCAACGTTTGCGAGGCGCGTGCAGCAAGGTTCTTGCGCCGTTCAGCGCACCAGTGAGCGGCGCTTCATTTCGAGTTGCGTAATCAGTCGTTGCAGCGTGTTTTCGGCGCTGCCCGGCAGCGTCAGAAAACGGAAGCCGAGTTGATAGCGCTGCGTGCCGTTCGGCAACGCGGTGGAACGGTGCGACACCAGTTGCAGATCGAGCGAAAGGCGGCCGAGCGAGCCGAGAAACAGTTCGCAATCCTGCAGCCGCGTGCCCATCGGCAATTCGGCCACGCGTTCGTCCGCGGTGCGCATGCCGACGCCGCCGAGCGACAGATCGTGCACTTCGAAGCGGAACGTATCGCCTTCGGGCAAACGGCCGGAGCACATATACGGATCGAGAATCGGCGCATCGACGCGGAAATACTCGCGGCGCTGCACGTAGAACAGCACTTCGGGGAAGTCGGACTCGAATGCGGGCAGTCCTTCATAGCGGGTTTCGCGCGGGGTGCCGGTGGCGAACTCGACGCGCACGCCGTCAGGCGAAGCGTGGAACTGGCAGCGCGGCGCGCCCAACAAGCCTCTGTTCTGTTCGGAGAGCGCGCCCCAATCGAAAGTGAAGGTGCGTGCGCGCACGTCGACATCGAGCAGGCGCGTCACGAGCTGACCGCCCACATATTCGACGGTGAGGAAATCGCCTCGATTGACGAGGTTGCGTAACTGAACGCCAATCTCCAGCGGATTGCGGCGGCCGAAATCGGGCGCGCTTTCATCGAGCGTGGCGTGCGACTGGCCGTGTGCGTCGGTCTGGGCGTGCGACTGGGTAGTATCCATGGGCTTGCCGGTATGCATGTTCTTGCGGGCGCGTGCCAGGGCTCCTGCCGGGGCTTTCGCGCGGTCTTCATCGAAGCCGCAGCACGCGCGTTCAACCGGACATTAAATGCTTTCCGGTATCGGGTCTAACTGATTAGCGGCAGCATTCAGCCAAAATTTAGGGCCGTGTAATGAAATATTTGCCGCAAACGTTAAACGCCGATATTCCGGCAGTGGAATCCGTGTCCATTGAATACCGGCAGCCATCACGCCGGTTATGCGGGTGGACCGGCCGCCCGTAGGCGGCCGGCCTCCTCCGTCTTGTTATGCACCTGGCCCCGTCGCGTGCATACTTTATTCAAGAAAATCAAACTGCTTAAACTCACCGGCTGCGCAGCCGAGTGCGATTGCGCACCTGCATTAACGGCAGGTCAGCCCATTTTCTGCATGATGGACATCAGCTTTTTCGCGTAATGCGGATCGGTCGCGTAACCCGCGCGTTGCATGCCGTTGGCAAAACCATTCACGTCATGCGCGGAATTGATCACCTGCGCATAACGCGGGTTGCCCTTGAGCATGCTCGCGTAGTCGGTCATCGCTTCCTGATACGAATCGTACGCACGGAATTTTTCGACGGTGCGCTGCGGCTTGCCGTGCACATACTCAGTCGTGACTGTCGAGACGGTCTTGCCGGTCCAGTCCTTGGTCGCCTTGATGCCGAACACGTTGTGGCTGGTCGTGCCGTCCGACTTCCTGATCTCACTCTTGCCCCAGCCCGATTCGAGCGCGGCCTGGCCGATGATGAAGCGCGCCGGAATGCCGGTTGCCGCGCTGGCCGCTTGCGCCGACTCGGCAAGCTTGTCGACGAAGGCATCGACCTTCGGCGAACTGCCGTCGCCTCTGATCGGCGGAGTCAGCGCGCTGTTGGCCGAGTAGCCCTTGCCCATCGCCAGTTGGCCGTTGGCTTGCGCGTTGCCGTAAGCCTTCGCGAGCGCGTTCAACGCCGCGGTCTGGCCTTCGTCGCCGCCGCTGCCGCCACCAAGCGCATTGGCCATGCCGGTGAGTCCGCCGCCTGCGCCGCTCGCGCCGCCCACCTGCATGCCCTGATTGCGCATCATCTGCTTGAGCATCGCGTCGGCGACACCAATGCCCTTCTGCGACAGCTGTTGCGACAACTGCTGATCCATCATCGATGTGAAGGTGGCGCTGTCATGCGAATCGAACGGGCCATCCTGTGGCGTCGCATCGCGCATGCTCTTCAGCATCATCTGGGTGAACACCGCGTCGAACTGCTGCGCGGCCATCTTCATGCCGGCTTGCGGCGAAGCCTTGGCCTGTGCGCTCAGCTTGCCGAAGCCCTGCACGTCGAGCGCGAAGCGCTGGGTCAGGTCGTTCGCCGCATTGGCGGAGTTGGTCGTATCCGAATTCATCTGTTGTCTTCCTTAGATGATTTCCAGGTCGGCGCGCAAAGAGCCCGCCGCTTTCATGGCCTGCAGGATCGACATCAGATCCGCGGGCGTCGCACCCAGTGCGTTGAGCGCCTTCACCACATCGGCGAGATTGGCGCCGGCGGTCACCATCTTCAGTGCGCCGTTGTCCTGCTTCATCTGAATCTGCGACTGCTTGGCCACCACCGTCTGGCCGTTCGAGAATGCACCTGGCTGACTCACCACCGGCTGCGTATTGATCACCACCGAGAGATTGCCGTGCGCCACCGCGCAGGTTTGCAGCGTGACCATCTGGTTCATTACGATCGAGCCGGTGCGCGCGTTCAGAATCACCTTCGCGGCGGCCTGCGCCGGCTTGACGTCGAGGTTCTGCAATTGCGCCATGAAGGCGACCTGCTGCTCCGGATCGGACGGCGCGCGCAGTTGGATCGTGCGGCCGTCGAGCGCCATGGCGGTGCCGCTGCCGAACGCGTTGTTCACCGCGGCCACGACGCGCTGCGTGGTGTCGTAGTCCATGTCGTTCAGGTCGAGCTGCATCGTGCCCGCTTGCGATACCGAGGTCGGCACCGCGCGTTCGACGATCGCGCCGCCGGCAATGCGGCCCGCGGCCAGCGTATTCACCTGCACCTTGCTGCCGTTCGCGCTCGCGCCGGCGCCGCCCACCGCCAGGTTGCCCTGGCCGAGCGCATACACCTGGCCGTCGGCACCCTTGAGCGGCGTGAGCAGCAGCGTGCCGCCGCGCAGGCTCTTGGCGTTGCCGAGCGAGGAGACCGTCACGTCGATCGCTTCGCCGGGACGCGCGAACGGCGGCAGCACCGCCGTCACCATCACCGCGGCGACGTTCTTCAACTGGATGTTCGATAGCGACGACTGCTGGTTGGTCGAGCCCGCCGCCTGGTTGTTGATCGAGATGCCGAGGTTCGCCAGCATGTTGGCGAGCGTCTGCGTGGTGAACGGCGTCTGCGTGGTCTGGTCGCCCGTGCCGTCGAGACCGACGACAAGGCCGTAGCCGATCAGCGGGTTGTCGCGCACGCCCTGGATCTGCACGAGGTCCTTCAGGCGTTCGGCATGCACGGGCGTCGCCACCGGCAAGGCCGCGCAGGCGAGCGCGAAGAACGCCACAGCACGGCCGAGCTGAACGAGTCGTGTGAAGCGGCTGAGGTGCCCGGAGCGGAAGAAGACGGTACGCATGATCACCACGGCGACACGTTGAGGAAGAACCGCTGCAACCAGCCCATGTTCTCGGCTTCGTTGAGATAGCCCTTCGCGGAGTATTCGATCTTTGCGTCGGCCACCTGGGTCGAGTAGACGGCGTTCAGGTTGGAGATCGTGTTCGGATTCACCACGCCGGAGAAGCGCACGAATTCATCGCCCTGGTTGATCAGCATCTGCTTTTCGCCGCTCACCATCAGGTTGCCGTTCGGCAGCACGCCGGTCACCGTCACGGTGATCGTGCCGTTGAAAGTGTTCGACGCGTTCGCGCCGCCAGTGCCCTGGAACGCGTTGCCGCCGGTTGCGCTCAGGTTGGTCTTGCCGAACAGGCCGCCGAGGAAGCCCGCGGTCGGCACGTTGAAGTTGGTGTTGCCCGAGCGATTCGCGTTGGCGCCCGACGACTTCGTCGCGTTGACGTTTTCCTGAATCACGATCGTCAGGATGTCGCCCACATTGCGCGGCCGCTGATCTTCGAACAGCGGCCGGCCCGCGTAACCCGGATTGAAGATCGAGCCCGGCGACTGTGCTTGCGGCGGCATCGGCGGAACGGCCGTCATCGGCTGCTGGGTGATCGGCTGCTTCGGCACGAGGCCGCAGCCACCCAGTGCCGTGAGCAGCGTGAGCTGCACGAGCGCCTGAGCGGTACGCGAGTGAACTGGATTACGAGTGAAGTGCGACATCTTTGATTACCGCCTGTTAATTCCCAGTCCCTGGCCTTAAACCTGCATCTGGCTGAGGGTCTGCAGCATCTGGTCGGAAGTCGTCACGGCCTTGCTGTTGATTTCGTAAGCGCGCTGCGTCTGGATCATGTTCACCAGTTCCTGCACCACATTCACGTTCGATGCTTCCACGTAACCCTGATTCAGCGTGCCGGCGCCGTTCAGGCCCGGTTGCGCGACGTTCGGCGCACCCGACGAAGCCGTTTCCGAGAACAGGTTTTCACCCTTCGCATCCAGACCGGCCGGGTTGATGAAGGTGGCGATCTGCATCGAGCCGAGCTGCTGGCTGTTGGTCGAGCCGGCGACGGTGATCGACACCACGCCGTCGCTGCCGATAGTCAGCGAGGTCGCGTTGGTCGGAATCGTGATCGCCGGAATCACCTGATAACCACTCGACGTGACGAGCTGGCCTTGCGCATTGGTCTGGAACGAACCGTCACGCGTGTAGGCGGTCGTGCCGTCGGGCATCTGCACCTGGAAAAAGCCCTGACCGTTGATGGCGACGTCTTTCGAGTTGCCGGTCTGCTGCAGGTTGCCCTGCGTGTAGAGACGTTCGGTCGCGACCTGTTGCACACCGGTGCCGAGCTGGATGCCGGACGGCAGTTCAGTGTTTTGCGTCGAGTTCGCACCCGGCTGGCGGATGGTCTGATACAGCAGATCCTCGAACACCGCGCGCGAGCCCTTGAAGCCGTTGGTGCTGACGTTCGCGAGGTTGTTCGAAATCACGTCCATCTGCGACTGTTGCGCATTCATGCCGGTGGCGGCGATGTAGAGCGAGCGATTCACTATTCTTCTCCTATGTCGACCGGAGTTAGCGCTTTAGCGCTTAGTCCGGTCCCATGCAAAGCGGTCGACCGGGGTTAGCGCTTTAGCGCTTAGTCCGGTCCCATCCCGTTAACTAAAGCTGAGCAGCTGGTTGGCGGACTGATCGTTCTTGTCCGCGTTTTCCAGCAGCTTGGTCTGCATCTGAAACTGGCGGGCGTTGGTGATCATCGCAACCATCGCGCTGACCGGATTCACGTTGCTGCCTTCAAGCGATGCCGGCGCCAGCGTGACAGCCGGATCGGCGTCGGCGGCGTTGCCGTCGGCGGTGCGAAAGAGGCCGTCGTCGCCGCGCGTCATGGTTTGCGGATCCGGATTCACCAGCTTCAGCTGATCGACCGTCACCACCGCCGTCGGCGGATCGCCCGGCGTCAGCGCGGACACCGTACCGTCCTTGCCGATGGTGATTTCCGCACCCGGCGGCACCGATACCGGACCGCCGTTGCCGAGCACCGTCTGGTTCATGGCGTTCACCAGTTGACCGTTCTCGTCGACGTGCAGATTGCCGGCGCGCGTATAAGCCTCGTTGCCGTCAGCGGTTTGCACCGCCAGCCAGCCCGGCCCCTGAATCGCCACGTCGAGCGGGTTGCCCGTCTGCTGGATCGGCCCCGGCGTGTAGTCGGCGCCCGGCGTCGACGACAGCACGAAGGTACGCGTGGTGTCGTCGTTGATCGAACTGCCGTCGCCGAACCCCATCGGCACGGCGCGGAAAGTCGCAAGCTGCGCGCGAAAGCCGGTGGTCGAGGCGTTCGCCAGGTTGTTGGCAACGATAGCCTGCTGTTCGAGCGCTTGCGTGCTGCCCGACATCGCGGTGTAGATCAGCCGATCCATGATGGGTTAGTCCCGGTCGCTTACAGGTTGATCAGGGTCTGGTCGACGGTCTGCTGAGTCTTGATCGTCTGCGCGTTCGCCTGATAGTTGCGTTGCGCGGTGATCAGGTTCACCAGTTCGCTCGTCAGATCGACGTTAGAGTTTTCCACCGCGCCGCCCTGCAGCACGCCGTGGTTGGTCGAGCCCGGTGTGGAGATCTGCGCGACACCCGATTGCGAGGTCTGCTGGAACTCGTTGTTGCCGAGATTCACGAGGCCATTCTGGTTCGAGAAGTTCGCGAGCACGACCTGGCCGAGCGCCGCGGTTTGCTGGTTCGAGTAGTTGCCGGTCAGCGTGCCGTCGGCGCCGATCGTGAAGCTCGTCAGCGTGCCGGCTGCGAAGCCGTCGGGCTGCAGCGAGTTCACGCCGTCCTTGCCGCCGTATTGCGTCGTGCCGGCGATGTTCAACGTCAGGCTCTGCGGCGTCGACGAACCGTCGGTGGTCGGAATGTTGAAGTTGAAGACGAACGGGGTGGTGGTGGCCGTACCGGCCGCGTTGGTCGTGCCGAGCAGCGTGCCCGACGAGTTGAAGTTCGCGTGACCGACCAGGCTCGCGGTGCCGGTCGAGGTGCCCGCGTACACGTTCCACGTGCCGGCCGAGGTCTTGGCGAAATACATGTTGACCGTTTGCGAACCGCCAAGCGAGTCATAGACCGTCGTGCTGGTCGAGTAGTTGTACGTCGACGAGCTGTTCTGGTTGAATGCCACCGGGGTCGGCGCGATCGCGTAGCTGTCGCCGGTCGCCGGCGTGCCGCTGAACGTGATGGTTTGGCCGTTGCCGAGCTGGATCGCGGTGCCTGCTGTGTACGTAGCGGAGGCGGTCGTGGTGCCGAGCGTGCTGTCGGTGACGGTGTAGGTCGTCGGGCTTGTGAAGTTGACGGTGTAGTTGTCGTTGTTCGTGCCCGACGCGGTGTTCGTGATGGTCGCGCCGGTCGTCGTGAGCGTGCCCGCGTTGGTGCCGCCGGCCGTCACGGCGGGCGTGCCGAGCATCAGCGGATCCTGCGCATTCAGGTTCAAACCGGCGACGATCTTGGTGGTGGCTTGCGGCGCGATGTTCGCGGTCGGCACGCTGAGCGGCACGGTTTGCGCGGTGTTGATGACGCCCGCGCTGTTCGCGGCGTAGCCCATCAGTTGCAGGCCTTGCGCGTTGGTGATGTTGCCGTTCTTGTCGAGCTGGAACACGCCGTTGCGCGAGTACACCAGCGAGCCGTTGTTCGACAGCTGGAAGAAGCCGTTGCCGTTGATCGCGACGTCGAGCGCCTGGTTCGTGCTGGTGATCGTGCCTTGCGAGAACTGCTGTTGCACTTCAGAGAGCTTGGTGCCGATGCCGACCTGGTTGCCCACGGCAGTCGCCACCGAATTGGCGTACATGTCGGCGAATTGCGCCGCGCCGCTCTTGAAGCCAACCGTGTTCGCGTTGGCAATGTTGTTGCCGATCACGTCGAGGTCGCTCGACGATGCGGACAAACCACTCAAACCTTGTTGGTAACCCATAACGGTCTCCGTATCTGGAAAGTCGTAACTGACAGAATCTGAATCAGAGGATGGCGGCGACGCTGGTCAGCCCCACGGTCGTGCCGTTCGACAGCACGAGGCCCGGCGTACCGCTGCTCTGCATGACGACGCTTTGCACCGTCGCGCCCGTGAGCGTCGTGGCCGTTGCCTGCTGACCGTTGATTGTGCCGACCGCGCTGATCGTGTAGCTGCCGTCGGGCAGCGTGTTGCCGGCCGAATCGGTCGGCGTCCAGCCCACCGGAATCGTGCCCGCCGACTGCTTGCCGAGGTCGATCGTGTTGACGATCGTGCCCGCCGAGTTCTTCACGACCACCTGCAGGTCGCTCACCGAGTTGGCGAGCTGCACGCCGAACGCGCCGGCCTTGCCGCTTGCAACCGACACCGAGCTGCCGGGCGCGAGCACGGTCGAGCCGATCAGCAGCGCGGCTTGCGACTGCTGGCCTGCCGACATCTGCGTGGCGAGCGAGGTGAGCGTCGTGTTCAGCTGGCTGATGCCCGACACCGTATTGATCTGCGCCAGCTGCGAGGTCATCTGCGAGCTGTCCATCGGATTGGTCGGATCCTGATTCTTCAGCTGCGCAACGAGCAGCTGCAGGAAAGTATTCTGCAGATCGGTCGCCGAGGTGCCCGACGTGCTGCCGCTGGAACTGGTCGAGCTCGAGGCGCTGCTCGTGCCGTTCATCGTATCGAGCAGCGTTTGCGACACGTTCGTGCCGCTGCTGCCGATGGTGGTGTTGGTGGTCAAGGAATTCTCCTCAGGTTCCGATCGTGAGCGTTTTCAACATCAGTGTCTTGGCGGTATTCAGGGTCTCGACGTTGGCCTGGTACGAGCGCGAGGCCGAGATCATGTTGACCATTTCCTGCACCGGGTCGACGTTAGGCAGCGTGACGTAACCGTCTGAATTAGCCGCCGGGTTGCCGGGGTCGTAGGCGGTCTTCATCGGCGTCGGGTCGTCGACCACACCGGTAACCTGCACGCCGCCGATCTGCTGGCCGGAGCCCGTGCGTGCGCCACCGATCGGGCTGACCGCGAACACGACCTGCTTGGCCTTGTACGGCTGGCCGTCCGGGCCGGTCGTGCTGTCCGCGTTGGCGAGATTCGACGCCGTCACGTTGAGCCGCTGCGACTGCGCTGACATCGCGGAGCCTGCAACGCCAAAGATGTTCATTAAAGATGGCATGTTTCCTGACCTCTCCTGTGTCGACCAGAGTTAGCGCTTTAGCGCTTACTCTGGTCCCATGCAACGTAGTTGCACAGTTCGACCCGGTTTCAAGTTAAATCCCGTAGCGATTGTTCCTGCGTACTGCGTATCTGGTACTGCGCCGATCGTCGTGCCGGCTATTTACGAACCCGACTGGATTGCCGCGAGCATCGTCTTGATCTGGCCTGACAGCACCGTCATGCCCGATTCGAAGTGCAACGTGTTGTCCGCGAACTGCACGCGCTCCGTATCGATGTCGACCGTGTTGCCGTCGAGCGCGGGTTGCGTCGGAATGCGGTACTGCAGATTGCCGTAGTCGTCCGGCGTACCGCCGGTCGGCGTCAGCGTCGTCTTGCCGGACATGTGACCCGGCGCGGTCGACACCATCGACATGCCGCTCGTCACCCCTGCGGGCTGCGTCATGGCAAGCGTCGAGTTGTTCGAGGCGCCCGTGCCCGCACCGCCGCCGGTCTTCTTCAGCGCGCCGGCCAGCGACGAGGCGAAGTCGACGTCGCGCGCCTTGTACCCGGGGGTATCGGCGTTGGCGATATTCGACGACAGCAGTTCCTGCCGGTAAGCGCGTACATCGAGCGCCTGGCGGCCAAAGGCGAATTCGGCATCGAGTTTGTCCAGCATAGAAATCTCCGGAGAACGTTCCCGAGGCTTCCCGTTTTGTGCGTCGCGTAAGGATTGCGTCGGCCGGGAAGACCTTTTTGCATGAAGTGCATCTTATGGGCCGAACGCAAGTGGCAATCGGACGAATAACCGGGAAAGGGGGCTTCTATTCAACGTTTGCGCAATGGGCCCGCTCACTAGAATGCAAGGCGTACCGATGCATTCGATGGAGAAACACGATGGACCAGCCCACCTTCGATCCGACGCACCGCGCAAGCTGCGTGGCGGCGCATCGCGTGAGTGCGGGCCCGGTGCGGCGTGCTTCGCGTGGTGCATCCCGTCTTCTGACGCGTCTGGTTGTGAATCTCGTCGTATGGGTCGCCGGCGGCATCGTGCTGCTGCCTGCCTCGACCCAGGCCCAGCAGGCTCAGGACGCCGGTGGTCCGATCGTGATTCCAGGTCCAGGCGAAAAGAATCCGGCCGCGCTCAACGATCTGGCCGCGCAGATGGAGGCAACGCCCGCGAAACGCACGGGCTCCGCCGCGACGCTCGCCGCCGCTACCGCGCAGTCGCTGACGCCCGGGCCGGTCGCGCGCGACGCCGATCAATTCACGCGCGCCGCCAATGCGAGCGGCTCGATCGTCATTCCGGGCGCAGGCGAGCCGCCTGCCGCGCCGCAAATGATCCGTACCAGTTTCAAGCCGGACGCGAACGGAGTCGTGACGATTCCCGCGCCGGGAAGCGCCAATGCGGCCCCGGCTGCGACTAATCCGCCGACCGGGATTGCGCGTATCAATGTGACGCCGGGCTCGCGTCAGGTCGTGCCGGTTGTGGTGACGCCGGCGCTCAATGCCGGGCGGCAAACCGGCGGTGTGCAGTCGGTCGTCGCCAATGCGCCTAACGGCGTAGCCGCCGGCACGCCCGCGTCCGCATCCGGTGGCTTCGACAGTCTTGCTTCGCGCGGCGAGCCGCCGCAACTCGGCGCGAACGGCAAACCCGTCGTGACCGCGGCGGTAGTCGCGCCGACATCCGCGCCGATGCCGACGCCGCCGGCCACCATCGCCCGCACGCCGTCGATGCGTCAGGTAGCGCCGGCTGTCGCGCAGCAGAATCTGCGACCCGCAGCGGTGGCGCAACCCGTCCCGCTGGCCGGCCAGCAAGACTCCGAGGCGATTCGCAGTGCGGCGCTCGCCTTCTTGCAGCAGCAATCGGCGGGCTTGCCCGGCAAGGTCGAAATCACCGTCGCGCCGGCGTTTCCGCGCGGACTCGCGGCCTGCACGATGCTCGAACCTTTCATGCCCAGCGGCGCACGCCTGTGGGGCCGCATGACCGTCGGGGTGCGCTGCGCCGGCGAACGGCCGTGGACCATCTATCTGCAAGCGCGCATTTCGCTGCGCGCCACCTACTATCTGGCCGCCCGCGCAATGGCGCCAGGCGAAGTGTTCACCTCCGCCGACCTCGTCGCACGCGACGGCGACCTGACCGGTTTGCCGCAGGCGATCGTCACGGATCCGTCACAAGTAGTCGGCTCGGTGTCGCTCGTGCGCATCGCCGGCGGCATGCCGCTGCGCCGCGACATGCTGAAAAGCGCGTCGTCGGTGTCGATCGGACAAACGGTGCGAGTGGTCGCAGCGGGCGACGGTTTTGCGATTTCGGCCGAAGGCAGCGCGATGAACAACGCGTCGCCGGGCCAGCAAGTGCGGGTGAAGACGGCCAACGGCCAGATCATCTCCGGCATCGTCAAGGATGGTTCGACGGTGGAGATTCAGTTGTGAAGCGGGCCGACTGTAAGCCAGGCAACCCGTCCGCTAGCGTGGATTCACGCGCGGCGGCCGGCACGGCTGGCGCAGTGGATGTCGAACCCGTCGTGGGGCCGGATCGTCTTGAAAGACGAGGCAAAACCTGGAGCGATTGCGCTAAAGTTTTGATCAGCGCTTGCCGTTATCAAGATCAAATCGTTCAGGAAGCCCATCGTGAAAGTCGATTCCACAACCAATTCGAATCTGCCGACGTTGAAAGACGCCCTGTCGCGCTCGCAGCAAAGCGACGCGACGACCGCGAACGGCAACGCGCAGACTGCGGGCACGACCTCGCAGCCCACCACCAGCGGTTCGGGCGACGCCAGCGTCAGCCTGTCGGGTCTGTCGCAGCATTTGCGCAGCCTCGCGGCGTCCGGCTCGGCCGATATCGACACGGCGCACGTCGAGTCGATCAAGGCAGCCATCAAGGACGGCTCGCTGAAGATCGATTCCAGCAAGATCGCCGACGGCGTGCTGAATACCGCGCGCGAACTGTTGCAAAGCAAAACCTCGTCGACCGGCAACTAATCGACGCATCGAAGTACGGTGAATTGCCGGGCGGCATTCGACAAACCCGGCTCGTGAATCATGCGCGAGCCGTCGTGTTCAGCGAGTTGTTGAGATGAAAGACGCCCTGCTTGCCACCCTCATCGAAGAATATTCGGCCGTCGAGGCGTTCGCCTCGATTCTGACGCTCGAGACCAAGGCGCTGACTGCCTTGTCGCCGCTGGAACTGCTGCCGCCGATCGTCGAGAAGAAAACCGAACTGATCGGCCTGCTCGCCAGGCTCGAGACCACCCGTGACACGCTGCTTGCGGAAATGGGCCTTCCGGCCGGCTGGCCCGGCATGGAGCTCGCGGCCAGCGCGGATGCGCGGCTCGCCGACCAATGGGCGCTGCTGCAAAAGGCCGCCGAGCGGGCGCGGCGCTTCAATACGAGTAACGGTGAACTGATCCGCGTGCGGATGGACTACAACCAGCGCGCACTGACGGCGCTGCAGGTGGCCGTGCCGCAGAAGGTCGGTTTCTACGGACCGGACGGCCGGATTCCCGCGCGTCCCGCGGCCTGAAAATTTCGTTGGAGCGGTACGTTTCCCGCCGACGCACTTGAGTAGATTGCTTTGAGCAAAAGGGCTCGTCTTTGACGAGCCCTTTTTGTTTTCCCCTTCCCGCACAGGGCGCCCAAGCCCGCCTCCAACGCGCGTTAGCCATCCGGCCAGGTAGCGCGAAATTCTCCGCCACGTTGAAATCACGGCTTCCCCCACTGGGCCCATCCGCCGTCACGCGCAGCTTTCAAGGCTGCCTTCGACGAACCAGGCGGAACGTTACCCACTAGCGAGGTTGTGTAATCGTGTGTATAGTTCGAGGAGTGCAGTATGAACAGTGCCGAGGTCGTCAAAGTAATTCAAGCCGATGGTTGGCGGCTGATCCGCATATCGGGCAGCCACCACCATTTCCGGCACGCGGTAAAAGCCGGTCTCGTGACCATCCCGCATCCGAAGAAAGATCTTCCGCCCGGCACACTGAACAGCATCTTGAAACAGGCAGGCCTGAAATGAAGAACCTGATTTTCCCGATCGCGATCGAACCCGGTGACACGCATCAAGCGTTCGGCGTGGTCGTTCCCGATATTCCGGGTTGTCATTCGGCGGGAGATTCGCTGGAAGAAGCCTACGCGAACGCGAAGGAGGCGATCGAGGCGCATCTGGATACGCTGCTCGACGAAGGGTTGCCGATTCCCGAACGGCTGACGCTGGACGAGCATCGGCGTAATCCGGACTACGCGGGTTTCACGTGGGGTTTCGTGACAACGCGGAATATTCCGGCGTTGAAGAAGGCGGTGCGTATCAACATCTCACTGCCTGAGGCACTGGTCCAGGATATTGACACCTACGCCCAGGCGCGTGGCATGTCGCGTTCAGCGTTTCTCGCGCTGGCCGCGGAGCATGAGATGGCAGACGCGTAACAGGAGAAAAGACCAGGCGGACGTTGTGCGCACCGCCGGCCAGCCATCCACCTCAGCTCAAGTCGCCTCGGCGTTCGCCCATGCCATTTCGCGCAGACGCGTGCGCAAGCGCGCCACGGCCTGGCTGTGCAACTGGCACACCCGCGATTCGCTGACTTCCATCACCGCGCCGATTTCGCGCAGGTTCATACCGCGCTCGTAGTACAGCGACATCAGCAGCTTCTCGCGTTCCGGCAGGCGGTCGATCGCCTCGACCAGCGCCGAGCGCAGGCTGTCGTCCAGCAGCGCCGACAGCGGGTCCGAATGATCGACGCAGTAACGGTCGAGAAACGGTTCGTCGTCCGCGGAACGGTCGAAGTCTTCGTAATAGATCAGCTGGCTGCCGTGCAGATCCTGGAGCATCGACTGGTACTCGTCGAGCGGCATTTGCAGATGCTCGGCGATCTCCGTTTCGCTCGCCGAGCGGCCCAGATTCTGTTCGACCTTGTGAACGGCAGATTCGACTTCGCGCGACGTGCGCCGCAAGCTGCGCGGCAGCCAGTCGTTGCTGCGCAACTCGTCGAGCATCGCGCCGCGAATCCGCTGGCTGGCGTAAGTCTCGAACTGCGCGCCCTGGTCTTCCTTGTAGCGGCTCGCCGCGTCCAGCAGTCCGATCATGCCGGCCTGGATCAGGTCGTCGAGATCGACGCTTGCCGGCATCTTGGCAACGAGCTGCAAGCCGAGGCGACGCACGAGAGGCGCGTACTTCGTCAGAACTTCGGCTTGGGAAATCTTTCCCTGAGCGTTATACATCGTGCTCCCCTTGTCCTTGTGCCGCCTCTCAGGCGTGCTGCGCAGACGGTTGGTCGGCGTGTTGCGCCGCTGTAACTGTCGCAGGCGCCATCCACGGCGCTTGCGACGACATCGCTGGCCGCATCGGCCAGTACTGCAATTCGGCGGCAAGGTGCCGGAAGTCGCGCGCGGCCGGTGTCGATGGGAACGCATCGACGACACACCGCGACAACTCCAGGGCTCGCGCCATCCGCACATCGGCGGCAATGCAACCGGCGTCTTCCAGCGCCACCGTCAGGTAGCGTCCCGCCACGCCGGCCAGGTTAACAAAGGCGGTGTGCGCGTCTTCCACGCTCTGCACGTGGTTCACCAGCACGCGAAACTGCGCGGTGGCGTGCGCGTAATGCAGACGCTTCATGCACGCGTACGCCTCGGTGATCGCTTGCGCGGCCACCCTTGTTACGATCATCAGGTCGTGCGCCTGCATCGCGAGCGGCGACAGGTGGCCGTGTTCGTCGAGTTGCGCATCGATCAGCACGATGTCGGCGGAACCGCGCAGCAGCACGTCGAATTGCGCGGCAGTGCGGCCTTCGCGGTTGTTGCGCGAGGCGGCCAGCACGGAGAAGCCCAGCGCGTGGCGCGCGGCGGCATCGTCGAGCGTCATCTCGCCGCGCATCACCGCCGCAAAATTGCCTGCGCCGCGCACGCCGCCGAGCATCGCGCTCACCGATTTCTCGCCGAGGCACTCGTCGATCACCAGCACGTCCTTGCCTTGCTGCGCGAGCGCCGCGGCGAGGTTCACTACCGTCGTCGTACAGCCGACGTTGGCCGAGCCGCCCGTCACCGCAATCACGCGCGAGCCGCTACGGGCCAACAACCGCCGCAGTCCTTCTGCCTGATCCGACATGAACTTATCCAAAGCGAACCTCGTGCAGTTCGGCCGTCGAACGCGCCGACAGCGCGGACAGCAACGCCGGAATGTCGTCGTCGTGCGGCACGAATGGGGAGTTGTCGCGCGGGATGCAGAACGTACTCTTGATCAGGAATTTCTTCGTTGCGACGTACAGGTTTTCCGGCACCTTCTGACCGGTCGACACGTAGTGCACCGGCAGCTTGTAGCGGATCACCGTATCGAGCACGCCGCCCAGATTGGTGGCTTCGTCGAGCTTGGTCAGGATGCAGCCGGCGAGCGGCTGTTGATCCGGTGCGCGCTGATAGGCCTGCACGACTTCGTTCAGCGTATCGCCGTGGCTCGTCGCGTTGAGCAGCAGGAGACGCTGCACCGGCTGACCGGCGCGGCACAGCATCGCGATCTGGTCGGAGACCAGGCGGTCGCGCTGGCTCATGCCGATCGTGTCGATCAGCACGATGTGCTTGTTGCGCAATTCGGAGAGCGCGAGTTGCAGATCACCGCCGTCTTTCACCGCGTGAACCGAGACACCGAGAATCTTGCCGAAGATGCGCAGTTGTTCGTGGCCGCCGATCCGGTAGCTGTCGGTGGTGAGGAGCGCCACCTTGCTGGCGCCGAAGCGCATCACGCAGCGCGCGGCGAGCTTGGCGGTGGTCGTGGTCTTGCCGACGCCCGTCGGGCCCATCAGCGCGAACACGCCGCCGCGCTCCATCAGCGCGTCTTCGTCTTCCATCACCGGCAGGTTCGATTCGAGCACCGAACGTACCCACTCCATGCCACCTTCCATGTTGTCGACGTCGTCGGGCAGGTTGTCGACCATCATCTGCACGAGCTGCGCGGAGAAACCGGCGGCGAACAGGTGCTTGGTGAGCGCGGCGCGCGCCGGGCTGCGGCGCTGACGATCGCCCCACAGGAGGCCGGCGAAGTGTTCTTCCATCATCCCGCGCATCGACGACAGCTCGCTCATCACGGTGTCGTTGACGACCTGCTCCATGCGCGTCTTGATCGCTTCGGCGACCGAAGCGGGCGAGCGGGCGTCGTCGGTGGCAGGCATCGATGCGGCCACTTTCTGAGCGGCGCGGCGCGCGGCGAGTTGGGCGCCTTCACGCGCCCATTCGGGCGTATCGGTGACTTGCTGCGCGGCGGGTTTCGAGGCCTGTTGGCCGGCTTCCACTGCGGCGCCGAGGCCCTTGGCCATGGCAGCAGCGGGTGTCATCGCGGCGGGGCGCGCGCTGTACGCGCCTTGCGGTTGCTGTTCGGCGGCGATGCGGCGAGCGTGGTCGATCAGCCAGGGGTTCGATTCGGCCATCGTGCGCGGCGCTTGCGCTTCGGCGGCTTTGAGCAGATCCGCGCGGATGTCTTCGCTGAGACGCGTTGCAGCGGCGCGGGCGCTCGGTTGCTCGGTGTTGACCGCTTGCGGCAGCGACGCGGCAGCGGGTGCGGCCAGTGCCGCTTTGGGCGCGTTCGGCAGCGTGGCCTTCGGCGCGGCGGGGACGGTGGCGGACTTCGCAGCTGCCCCTGAAGCAGTGCCGACGGTGCTAACGACGTTCGGCGTCACATTCTCAGCGCCCGCTTCCGGGCTTGCGCCGAACACCGACGAGAACACATCGGGCATGCCGCTCGCATACGGATTCGCCTGCATCATCGGATTGGCGCGCGGTGCGGCGAGCGCGGGCTGTTGTCCGGCCATGGCATTCATCGGCGTGGCCAGCGGTGCGCCTGCGCTACCGCGCGGCGCTTTCGGCGTAATGGCGGCGAGGTCGCTATCGGCCAGGGCGACGATCTCGACGCTGCCGTCTTCCATCGTGCGGTTGGACAAAACGACGGCATCCGGGCCCAAGGCTTCGCGCACGAGACGCAGAGCATCGCGACTGGTAGCACCGACAAATTTACGAATGTTCAAGCTGGACCCCCGATGAGGTATACGGACTTACTGACTAACGGATTGGCAACATACCGCTTCCCATTGAGATCATTATTGCGAAACCCGTCGAGTGACGATCGATGGATAAAGACCGTTAAAGGCGGGCAATTCGGGCGATGGAAACGCACCTCAATTCACACGCGCGGCGGTTTGAAACAGGCTCTCCGGCGGTGTACGGCGGCGCTTTCGCCGACACAGCATGACCTCCGCCGGTCGCCTGCGGGGCGAAAAGTTAGGCGCGGAAATGAAAACCGGCGCTCGAGGAGCGCCGGCGGAAACCATCGGTCTGGAACGGCTGCGGCTACCTGGCAGGCTTAGCCGCACGGGGTTTAGCCATGCGCCCCGATCAGATTCACCACCTTGATATTGCGCGTATCCGGCACTTCGGCATAAGACAGCACCTTCAACTGCGGCAGGCTGCGGCGCAGGAAGCGCGCGAGCATCGGCCGCAACGCATGCTGCACCAGCAGCACCGGCGAGAGCCCGAGGTTCTGCTGACGCGTCATCGCCTTCTGCGTTTCGTTCAGCAGCGTATGCGCGAGACCCGGTTCGAGGCCCGGATTGGCGCCCGTGGAGAGCGCCTGCGACAACACTCGCTCCAGATTCGAGTCGAGGCCCATCACCTGCATGTCGCCTACACCCGGGAACCACTGCTGCGTAATCGCACGGCCCAGCGCGAGGCGCACGGCGGCGGTGAGATCGTGCGCGTCGGTGACCTTCGGCGTGTGTTCGGACAGGGCTTCGAGAATCGTGCGCAGGTCGCGGATCGGCACGCCTTCTTCCAGCAGGTTTTGCAGCACCTTTTGCAGCGTGGTCAGCGGCAGCGACTTCGGTACCAGATCGTCGACGAGCGAAGGCGTGTCCTTCTGCATCCGCTCCAGCAGCGCCTGCACTTCGCGGCGACCGAGCAGTTCGGACGCATGCGTGACCACCAGGTGATTCAGGTGGGTGGCCACCACCGTGCTCGAATCGACCACCGTGTAGCCGTACACCTGCGCCTGTTCGCGCAGATTCGTATCGATCCAGATGGCCGGCAGACCGAACGCCGGGTCCTGCGTCGGCGTGCCCGGCAGCGCGGCGGACACCTGCCCCGGGTTGATCGCCAGCCACTGCCCCGGATACGCTTCGCCGACGCCCACCTCGACGCCCTTCAGCGCAATCCGGTAGCCGTTCGGCCGCAATTCGAGGTTGTCGCGGATATGGATCACCGGCGGCAGGAAGCCGATTTCCTGCGCGAATTTCTTGCGGATGCTCTTGATCCGTTTGAGCAGTTCGCCGTCCGAATTCTTGTCGACGAGCGGAATCAGCCGGTAGCCGACTTCGAGACCGAGCGTGTCGATCATCGTCACGTCGTCCCAACTGGCTTCGGTATTCTCGACCGGCGCGAGTGTAGCCGGTGCGACATCGACCAGCGTTGCGGTGTTCTTGCGCGCTTCGCTGCGCTTTTTCATCGTGCGGCCGAGCTGGATCAGGCCACCGCCGAGAACCAGAAACGCGAAGTGCGGCATGCCCGGAATCAGGCCCATCAACACCAGAATGCAGCCCGTGATCACCAGTACGCGCGGGTTCGTGAAAAGCTGGCCGGTCAGTTGCGTGCCGATGTCTTCGTTGGTCGCGACGCGCGAGACGATCACACCGGCCGCGGTCGAAATCACCAGCGACGGGATCTGTGCGACAAGGCCGTCACCGATCGTCAGCAGCGTGTAGGTCTTGCCTGCCGACGCGAAGTCCATGCCGTGCTGCACCATCCCGACGATCAGGCCGCCGACGATGTTGATCACCATGATCAGCAGGCCGGCAATCGCATCGCCGCGCACAAACTTGCTGGCGCCGTCCATCGAACCGTAGAACTCGGCTTCCTGGGAGACTTCCAGACGGCGCTTGCGGGCTTGATCTTCGTTAATGAGGCCGGCGTTCAAGTCGGCGTCGATCGCCATCTGCTTGCCGGGCATCGCGTCGAGCGTGAAGCGCGCGGACACTTCCGCGATCCGCCCCGCGCCCTTGGTGATCACCATGAAGTTGATGACCATCAAAATGACGAAGACGACGATACCGACCGCGAAGTTGCCGCCCACGAGGAAGTGGCCGAACGACTCGATCACCTGGCCCGCCGCGTCCGGGCCGGTATGGCCTTCGAGCAGCACGACGCGGGTGGAGGCCACGTTCAGCGACAGGCGCAGCAAGGTCGAGAACAGCAGCACGCTTGGGAAAGCGGCGAAGTCGAGCGGCTTCATCGTGTACATGCTGACGAGCAGCACCATCACGGAAAGCGCGATATTGAAGGTGAACAGCAGATCCAGCAGAAACGGCGGCAACGGCAGAATCATCATGCCGAGGATCATGCAGATCAGCACCGGCCCGGCGAGGGCGCGCAAATTGGTGCCGCTCAAGGCATCCGGCCGTCGGGACAGGAATCCGGCGCGAGCGTTCATGCGGAGGCTCCTGAAGCGTCGTCGTTAGTCGGGTTAAGCACGTCGGCGGCTTCCTGCTCGGCTTCATCGTCCGGCACGCCGCCCTTGTCGAGGTCCGCCGGCACGTCGAACTCGGTCGGTGCGACCGGCGCGACGCCGCCTTCGGTGTTGAAACGCCGCAACTGATACACCCACGCAAGCACCTCGGCGACCGCGCCATACAGCGGGCCAGGAATCTCACGGTTCAGTTCGACGTTGTGATACAGCGCACGCGCGAGCGGCGGCGCTTCCAGCAGCGGCACGTTGTTTTCGGCGGCGATTTCGCGGATCCGCGCGGCCACCAGGTTCACGCCCTTGGCGACCACCTTCGGCGCGCGCATCTCGCCGTCGGTGTACTGCAGCGCGACGGCGAAGTGCGTCGGGTTGGTCACCACCACATCGGCCTTGGGCACCTGGGTCATCATGCGGCGACGGGCAATAGCGCGCTGTTGCTGGCGAATCCGCCCTTTGACGTGCGGATCGCCTTCGCTTTCGCGGTGCTCGCGCTTCACTTCTTCCTTCGTCATGCGCAATTTCTTGTGGAACTGCCAGAGTTGATACGGCACATCCAATGCGGCCACGACGAACATGCCCGCGACCGTCATGCCGCAGCACACCGCGATCAGATGCACGGTGTTGGCGAGCGCGAGATGCAGCGGCTGGGTTGCCAGCGCGAGAATTTCCTCGCGGCGATTCCAGATCGCCGAGCCGCCGATGCAGCCCACCACCAGCGTCTTCGCGAGCGACAGGCCGAGCTGAACCGGTCCGTTGATCGAGAATATTTTGCCGAGCCCTTCGATCGGGTTGAGCCGGTTGAACTTGGGCTCGAGGCCTTTCGAAGACAACTGCCAGCCGCCCAGCGCCATCGGCGCGAGCAAGGCGGCAGCGCCGGTGAAGGCCAGAACCGGCAGCAGCGCATACAGGCCCTCGCGGCCCGCGGCGCCCGCGCCGATCAGCATGCGGCGGGTTTCGAACACGGTGGCGTGGTCGAACGTGAAGGACGCCCGCAGCATGCCCTGCAAATGCTCGCCGATGCTGTCGGACATGCCCCAAACGCCGAAGAATCCCGCTGCCAGCAGCGCAAACGTCGACAGCTCCCGCGAACGCACGATCTGCCCTTCCTCGCGCGCCTTCTGCAGGCGCCGGGGAGTGGCTGATTCGGTTTTTTCGAGGTCGCTATCCTCTGCCACAAACGCTCTCCAGTCGGCTGAGGCACGGCGCCTCTTTCCAGTGAGAGCGATTATTCCCGCTCGACGCAAGCGACGATCGGCGGATAAGGGCGGAGAAAGGGGGGTATTTCGAGGGATGGAACAGCCGGCAAGCAGCGCCGGCTGCGGATGCAGTTGCGACTGCGGTTAGCGGACACCCGCGGCGTTTCGCGCGGGTGTCCAGCCGGTTCTTATGCGTACGACATGCGCCTTAGAAGCCGACGTAAGGCGCCTGAGTGCTGGTCGCGAAGCCGTAGTACATGTAGCGGCCATAAAAGAACGGCAAACCGAGATCGAAGCTGCTGTTGCCGCCAATCTGCCCGGCCAGATCGTTGAACGCATAGTTGCTGGTGTTGCTGAACAGCGTCGACGCGCTCAGGATGCCGATGCTGGCGCTCGCTCTCGTGCTGCTCAGGCCGCCCAGCGTGATCGACCGGGTTTGCGCGGACGACGGGCAATAGAACCCGGCGAAATTACTGCCGCACTGCGCGAGCGAGCTGTCGGCGAAGAAGTACGCGTTCGACCCCGAATCGAAGAACGCCTGCACGGTCGTGCCGTTAAAGACGCTATTGTTCATGTTGCCGAAGGCATCGGTCGTGAAAGTCTGCGTAGCCGCCAGCGCATTGTTCGACTGCGTGCCGATCCCGAACACCAGCGTGCCGGTAGCCGACGATGCACCCGTGTTCGACACCGGCGGCATCTGCACGATCACGCCGTTGTTGTCAGCCGTGAAGTTGGCGACCGGATTGGCGACTTGCTGGCTGAGCGGCACCGTCGCACGGGCGCAGGAGGTGCCACACGTGAAATAATTGCTGTAGTTGGTGGCGGTCCCCGCATTCGCGCAGGTCGCGCCGCAATCGTTGGGCGCCGTGCCAATCCCGAGAATGCCGTTGGCGCCGAGATCACTGGCCGTGTTTTCCGCCGAGCCGCTGCCGCAGCCGCTGGGCGCTGCGCCGGCCGCCGAATCACCAATGATCTGTATCGGGATGGGCGAGGCCGTCGTTTCGCCGCCGATCTGTATGGTCGCGGTGCGCACGGTGCCCCATGTGAAGCCGTCGGCGAAAGTTGCGCACTCGGCGAGTTGCGCGCCGCTGGCGAGGGTACTGATCGGCAACCCACCATTGAGCAACGAACTATTCAGCACCGAGCTGACCAGACGCAGCCCGAAAGAACCCGTATCGACCTGAATATTGTTGATGGTCTGACAG
This sequence comes from Paraburkholderia sp. SECH2, assembly GCF_030464795.1. NCBI lineage: Bacteria > Pseudomonadati > Pseudomonadota > Betaproteobacteria > Burkholderiales > Burkholderiaceae > Paraburkholderia > Paraburkholderia sp. SECH2. The sequence goes on along the minus strand of NZ_JALPRH010000022.1, from coordinate 104,734 downwards.
TTGGATGTCGTACCCGGCGGGCATACGGTCACGCTAACCGTTGGAATATTGATGACGCCGTTCACACCCCGCCCGACCGTGATCGCCACGGTGTTCGCCGCCGTCGCGGCGATTGGTTGCTGGGTCGGGCTGGCCGGCAGCGAGCCGCCGTTCAGCGTGGTCGACGAACTGTTGCTGGAACTGGAGCTGTCGCCGCCACCACCGCCACCGCAGGCGGCAATCACCGACACCAACGCCACGGCCACGACGGCCTGCACCCAGCCCCTGAGCTTCACAGCACTTTGCATGGTTCGCATCGTTCGTCCTCGCCCTTACTGGATGTCGGAACCGCTGACGCCGGCCGGCAACGCCGGCGGCAACCAGGCCTGACCGTTGAACCCGCCCATGTGGCCGCCGGAGCGGACCACGAGGTTGCTCTGATCGACCGCAACGGGGCCACGAGCGCCTCCGCGCGCCGCGCGCACGGCCTTTACACCGGCGACGTACTGCGGGAAATAGCTGCCGAGCAGATCGTTCAGATCCGGCATTTGCGGACCATGCCACGCGATGCCGAAGACCGAACCGTCCGCGGCGAGGTATTCGCGCACCACCGTGCCGTTGCCGAGCGTGGTTTCACGCACGGTGTAGGACGCCGAAGCCGAGGTGGAAGAAGCAGCGTTTGATGCAGAACGCATCACGCTTTGAGCCGCCGTTGCCGAACTGGTGCCGGGCTGCACGGTGCGGGAAGAAACCGACGCATCCGTAGGCGGTGTCATCGGGGTGCCGCCCAAGCCCGCATACGCGGACTGCACGGCTGACAACGAACAGGGTAATGCAAGCGCCATAACGAACCCGGCGCGGCGTACGCGACTCCACATGACAAGGCTCCTCCCGAGCTGCTGCTGCTCGGCTCGCACCTCGTGAGAACCGGCCGCATGTATGCAGATCATACGGCACCGCTGCGGTCGCACTCTGGAGGGATGCCTCACGGTGCCACCGACCGGTGACTGTCTCTCACCGGAATGCCATGCCGCTGCTTGAGTCCGTAGTATGCCTGTGGTTTGTGTCGGCAGACAGCAGGCGCACGCCGGAGCGTGGCCTGCCACCTGAACCGATCCGGCGATCCTGCCTCGCACCCGTGAGGGTGCGCCGGCGGGTCAGAAGCCGAGGCTCGCCAGCAGATCGTCGACCTGCGACTGGTCCTGCACCACATCCGTCTTGCCTTCCGGATTGATCTGCGGACCGTTCAGCAGATGTTCGGGGCTGCCGGTGGACGACGGCTCGGCCGCCAGCGCCGCCGCATTCGCTGCGAACTGCTCGCGCCGCTCGAGCGCGATGTTCTCGACCAGCACGCCGAGCAGCTGCTGCTCGATCAGGTACACGACATCCGTGATCTTCTTGATGACCTGCCCGGTCAGATCCTGGAAGTCCTGCGCCAGCATGATCTCCATCAGCTGCGAGTTGGTTGCGGTGGTCGCCTCGGGCACGCCGCGCAAAAAGGTGCGCGTGTCGTTCATCAGCGCGCGCACTTCCTCGCGCTCGATCGGCGCCGCGTACCACTGCTCCCAGCGCGCGTCGAGTTCGCCGGCGTCTTTCTGCAGTTGTTCCTGGATCGGCTTGGCGACGTCGATCGATGACAGCACGCGCTCGGCGGCCTGCTCGGTCATGTTCGCGATGTACTTGAGACGGTCGCGAGCATCGGGCACGGCTTCAGCCGCACGCTCGACATGCTTGTCGATCCCGAGCTCACGCATCGAGTCACGCAGCGTGCGCGTCAGTTGTCCGATACGGGCGAGGATGCGGTCAGACGCGAGGTCGCCGCTCTCGGCCGCCGCTTCGGCACCTTGCGCGTTGGTCGGCAGAGTCACATCAGCTCCCGGCTTTCGCCATCTTCTCGAGAATCTTGTTGAGCTTCTCGTCGAGCGTCGCGGCCGTGAACGGCTTGACGACATAACCGCTCGCGCCGGCCTGAGCCGCCGCGATGATGTTTTCCTTCTTCGACTCGGCCGTCACCATCAGCACCGGCAGATGCGTCAGGTGGGCGTCGGCGCGGATTTCCTTGAGCATGGCCAGACCGTCGAGGTTCGGCATGTTCCAGTCGGAAATCACGAAGTCATACGCACCGCTGCGCAAACGCGCGAGGCCGGCCTGACCGTCTTCCGCTTCGTCGACGTTCGAGTAGCCGAGCTCCTTGAGCAGGTTGCGAACAATCCGGCGCATCGTCGGAAAGTCGTCAACCACCAGAATCTTCATTCCCTTATCCATTTCATTCCCTTTGCTTGATCCATGATGCGGCGCATGACCGCCAGTTCATTCCGATGCGTATTGACCGGAGTGACTTACTCCGGCCCATGCCTGGCGCTCGCCGTCAGGCCCGCGCATCATACCCGCTGTACGCGGTCGCCCATTGACGACAGACGCGCCATCACACGTCGGCTCATTTCCGGCAGCGAAGCAATTTCGTCCGCGGCGCCGAGCGCAATGGCTTCGCGCGGCATGCCGAATACGATACAGCTCGCTTCGTCCTGTGCAAGGGTATACGCCCCCGCTTTTTTCATGTCCAGTAGTCCGGCGGCGCCATCGCGCCCCATTCCGGTCAGGATCACGCCTACCGCATTCTTGCCTGCATGCTGCGCGGCCGAACGGAACAGCACATCAACCGACGGACGGTGCCGGTTCACCGGCGGTTCGTCCGACAGGTGCGCAATATAGTTCGCGCCGCTGCGAGCCAGCAACAGGTGAGCGTGGCCGGGCGCGATATACGCATGTCCTGGCAGCACGCGTTCACCGTGCTCTGCCTCTTTAACGGTAATCCTGCACAAACCATTAAGGCGTTGTGCAAAAGATTTTGTGAAACCCGGCGGCATATGCTGCGCGATCAGCACGGCAGGCGCATCCGGCGGCAGCGGAACCAGCACTTCGCGGATCGCTTCGGTGCCGCCCGTCGACGCGCCGACAATAATCAGCTTCTCGGTACTGAGCAGCGGATTGTTGAAGAGCGGCGCGGCGGCAGCAGGCGCATGCGCCGCATGCGTGGCCGCGTGCTGCACCGGCGCGGCCTGGCGCACGCGTGCGCGGGCCGCGGCGCGAATCTTGTCGGCGAGCTTTTCCGAGTAGTCGAGCATGCCGTCGCGAATACCGACCTTCGGCTTGGTGACGAAGTCGACTGCGCCCAGTTCCAGCGCGCGCAGCGTGATTTCATTACCGCGCTCGGTCAGCGACGACACCATCACGACCGGCATCGGCCGCAGACGCATCAGCTTCTCGAGGAAGTCGAGACCGTCCATGCGCGGCATTTCGACGTCGAGCGTCAGCACGTCCGGGTTGTGCTGCTTGATGAGATCGCGCGCGACCAGCGGGTCAGGTGCGGTCGCCACGACAGTCATGTCCGGCTGGCCGTTGATGATTTCCGTCATCAGGCTGCGGATCAGCGCCGAATCGTCGACGCACAGTACTTTGATCTTTTGCACAGCGCTCACGCCTCCTCTGTAGTTCTGGCGTTGTTTGAATTAATCGGGCGCGGGCTTGCGCCGAACAGTTCGATGCGCGGCTTCGTTGCGCCTGCGCCGGCACTGCCGCCTGCCGCGCCGAACAGTTCGATCTTCGGCCGCGTGGCGGCCGGCGTCGAGAACAACTCGACCCGTTTGCGGGCCGCCGCGAGCCGCTCGGCACGCGCTTCGGCGCTTTGCCGCACGAGCGCCTGTTCGCGCTCCGCCACGCCCGCTTCCTGCTGCAGGCGCAACTTCTTCACCATCACCTGGCCGGTGCGCGGCATGAAGGCGACCTTGCGCGGATGATTGCCCTGCAAATCCTCTGCGACGATGCGGATCTTTTCGAGCGCCAGATAGCGGCGCACGAATTCCGAATTGCGATCGCCGATGTTCATCGTCGTCATGCCGGCCAGTACCGCGCCGCCGCCGAAGACCTTGGCTTCGAAGCGTTCGCGCCGGCCGCCGGCCTTGATCAGTTCGTTGATCAGCACTTCCATGGCATACGCGCCATAGCGCATCGAATCCGATGCGGGTTGGCCGGCGTCCGCGCCGTCGTCGGGCAGCATGAAGTGATTCATGCCGCCAATGCCGGCCGTGCGGTCCTGAATGCAGGCCGCGACACACGAACCGAGCACGGTGACGAGCACCATGTCTTCGCTCGTGGTGTAAAACTCGTTCGGCAACAGCTTCACGCCGGGGCGCTGGAAGTGATTGTCGAAGTACAGATTGGAGGCGATCGGCAGGCTGCTACTCATGCGGTCACCCCGCTCGTCGTTGCGCTGCCGGCATGGCTCGCGGCGCGTGCCGGCGTGCGTGCGGCGCCTGCGTCGCGCGTCAGTTCATAGACGGTCTGACCGCGCAGCTTGAACGCCTGCGTCACATAGGTGAAGTTTTCCGAGTGGCCGGCAAACAGCAAACCACCCGATTTCATCAGCGGCTCGAAGCGCGCCAGCACCTGCCCCTGCGTCGGCTTGTCGAAATAAATCATCACGTTACGGCAGAAGATCGCGTCGAACTGCGAGCGCAACTGGTAATCGCGGTCGGTCAGATTCAGCTGTTCGAAGCGTACCATCGCGCGCACTTCCGGACGCACCTTGACCATGCCGGCGTGCGCGCCGGTGCCCTTCAGGAAGAAGCGCTTGAGCCGCTCGGGCGACAGGTGCTTCACCTGGTCGAACTGATACATGCCGGCTTCGGCTTTCGCCAGCACCTGCGTGTCGATGTCGGTGGCGAGCACGGTGGCCTGACGCGCACCGCTGTCGCCGAGCGCTTCGATCAGCGTCATCGCGATCGAATACGGTTCCTCACCGGTCGAGGCCGCCGAGCACCACACGGAAACCGGCTGCGCGCGGCGCGGCACGAACTCGGCCAGGATCGGAAAATGATGAGCTTCGCGGAAGAACGCGGTCAGGTTGGTGGTCAGCGCATTGGTGAACGCTTCCCACTCGGCCGGATCGTTTTCCGCTTCGAGCAGATCGAGGTACTGCTTGAAGGTCTCGAGGCCACGGGAACGCAAGCGGCGCGCCAGACGGCTGTACGCCATATCGCGCTTGTGATCCGACAGGGAAATGCCCGCGCTGCGATGAATCAGATCGCGAATGCGAGCGAAATCCGCCGACGTGAATTCGAAATCCCGTCCTTGCTCGCCGGCTCTAGCCGGTTCCGCCCGGGCGGGGCGCGCCGGTTGCGGAGGTTGCTGTTCGCGCGTTGCCATTATGAGAGTCCCTGCCTGCAATACGAGCCATCCCGCTTTTCGCCAACCGAATTGCTTCTGGCGAAAGGGGTTGTGTTCGCGGGGTCGCGCCCACCCGCGAGTTCTGCCAACACGCGATCGGCCCGCGACACGCCTTGTAAGCGTGCTTCGATGATTCGCCCGTCATGGAGCGAGATGCCGAATGACCGCATGTCTCTGTGCCACTTCCTAGAACGTTTCCCAGTCCGCGTCCGATCCTGCCGACGCGGCGCTTGCCACGGCCGGACGTGCTGCGGAGTCGGATGCGGCGCGGGCCGTCTTCGGTTTGAGAGCCGGTTCGACGCGCGTAGTGTCGGCACCGTGGGTGGACGAAGCCGGCGTTGCCGCCTTTGCTGCGCTTGCCGTACTTGCTGCCTTGCCTGCTGCCGGATGCGCTGCTGCATGTGCGCTCGCTTGCGGCGCGGCCTTTGCGGGCTGCGCGTGCTGGCTGGCGCTCTTGCTGCCGTTCGAACGTGCCGCCGCTTGCGGACGCGCTGCAGCTACAGCTGCCGTTGCGACGCTGCGCGTCTGGCCGCCGGCTACTTTCCAGCCGTTCACCACCGCTTGCAGTTGTCGCGTCTGGTCTTCGAGCGACGCCGCCGCAGCCGCTGCCTGTTCGACCAGCGCGGCGTTCTGCTGCGTGACTTCGTCCATCTGCACGACCGCGCGATTCACCTGTTCGATGCCGCCCGACTGCTCTTCGGAAGCCGCGCTGATTTCGCCCATGATGTCGGTCACGCGGCGCACCGCCTGAACGATCTCGTCCATCGTGGTGCCCGCGCGGCCGACCAGCGCCGAGCCGCTTTGCACCTTGTCGACCGAATCGCCGATCAGTTCCTTGATTTCCTTCGCGGCGCTGGCGCTGCGCTGCGCGAGGCTGCGCACTTCGCCTGCGACCACTGCAAAACCGCGGCCCTGTTCGCCTGCCCGCGCGGCTTCGACCGCCGCGTTCAGCGCGAGAATGTTGGTCTGGAAAGCAATGCCTTCGATCACGCCGATGATGTCGACGACCTTGTTCGAACTGGTCGCGATGTCCTGCATCGTCGTGACGACCTGGCTCACCACGTCGCCGCCGCGTGTCGCGATATCCGACGCGTTGACGGCCAACTGGCTCGCCTGGCGCGCGTTCTCGGCGTTCTGGCGCACGGTGCCGGTCAGCTGCTCCATGCTCGAGGCGGTTTCCTGAAGCGACGCGGCCTGCTGTTCGGTGCGTTGCGAGAGATCGGTGTTGCCCATGGCGATTTCGCGCGCGCCGGTGTCGATCGATTCGGTGCTGCTGTGAACCGCCGTCACCATCGTCGCCATGCTTTCCTGCATGCGCTTGATGGCGGCGAACAGGCGACCGATTTCGTTACGGCTGAACACGTTGATCTGCTCGGACAGATCGCCCGAAGCGATCCGTTCGAAGCACGCCGTGGCATCGTTCAGCGGCTGCACGATCAGGCCGCGCAGCGCAAAGCGGATACCCAATACCAGCAGCAACGCGATCACGGTGACGCCGATGATCAGCGAGGTCATCAACGAAATGTTCGATTGCGCGCTCGATTGCTGATCCGTTGCGAGCTGCTGCAGCGACTTGATAACAACGGACGCGGCGTTGTCGTAGGCAACGAACCACGGGCTGATCTTCGTATCGGCGACGGCGTGATAGGCAGCCAGATCGTTCGCCCGCAGTGCGGCGAATTCAGGCTCCATGCCGTCGCGCATCAGGGTCGTGCGACGGGCCACCAGTTCGTCCAGTTGCGCCTGATCGACGCCGCTCTTCGGCGTGTCGAGATAGGTCTGCCAGTTCTGGTTGCTCTTGCCGTACAGCTCCTGCGCGCGGTCGAGAACCTTCTTGGCCTGCTCCGTGTCGCCGGCAGCGCTCAACGAATTGAAACGATCCAGCGACACGCGCGACCGCAACAGATACGCCGAAGCATCGTCGAGCGCGTGAATAGCGACCAGATCGCCGCGCGCGATACGGTCGAGCGACTGGCTCGCGCCGTTCAGCGCGGTCAGACCAAGCGCGCCAACCACGACGGTCAGCGCAACCAGAATGACCCCCACCATCGTCAGCGATGTGCGAATCGACCACCTGCTCAGCATCTTGATGCTCCCTCTTCGATCAGTCTTTCTTACTGGCGCGTAGTCATACTCACGCGCTGAGCGTTTCGATCAGCGCCATTTCGCGGCTGGTCATCAGCTTCTCAATGTCCATCAGGATCAGCATGCGGCCGTCGACGGTGCCGAGGCCCGTCAGGTACTCGGTCGTCAGCGTCGCGCCGAATTCCGGCGCCGGCATGATCTGGTCGGTGGCGAGCGTGAGCACGTCCGACACGCCGTCCACCACCATCCCAACCACGCGATGCGCGACGTTCAGGATGATCACGACGGTCTGGTGGTCGTACTCGACGCGGCCCAGATGAAACTTGATGCGCATGTCCACGATCGGCACGATGATGCCGCGCAGATTGATCACGCCTTTGATGAACTCAGGCGCATTGGCGATTCGCGTCACGTTGTCGTAGCCGCGGATTTCCTGCACCTTGAGAATGTCGATGCCGTACTCTTCGGCGCCGAGCGTGAAGACGAGGAATTCCTGACCGCCGGCGTCTGCCTGCTGCGCGTCGCGGCGACCATTCGTCGCGTTCGCGACGCTCGAATTGATGGATTGAACTTCTGCCACGTTAGCCCCCAAACGGTTGGGATGAAATAAGTTGAGTGAGTGTTGCGGATGTCATGCGAGGCTCATCGCGCCGTGCGCATGGCGCGTTTCCCGGTTCAGCGCCGCCACGTCCACGATCAGCGCGACACTGCCGTCGCCGAGAATGGTTGCGGCGGAAATGCCGTGCACCTTGCGGTAATTCGTTTCCAGATTCTTCACGACCACCTGCTGCTGCCCCACCAGCTCGTCGATCAGCATCGCAAAGCGGCGCCCTTCGGTTTGCATAATGGTGACGATGCCTTGCGTCGGTTCCTGCTTGGCGTCGTCGACGTTGAACACTTCGTGCAACGCGACGAGCGGCAGATATTCACCGCGTACGCGTACCACGCGTTCGCCGTTGGCCACCGTGTAGATGTCCTCGGCGCGCGGTTGCAGCGACTCCATCACGAAGTTCAGCGGCAGGATGAAGATCTCGTTGCCGACCTTGACCGACATGCCGTCGAGAATCGCCAGCGTGAGCGGCAAGACGATGCGCGTGGTGCTGCCCTTGCCGGCATGCGAGGTGATTTCCACGTGGCCACCCATCGACTGGATGTTGCGCTTCACCACGTCCATGCCGACGCCGCGGCCGGAGACGTCCGTGACCTGCTCTGCCGTCGAAAAGCCCGGCAGGAAAATCAGGTTCCAGACTTCTTCGTCGGACATCGATTCGCTGACCTGCATGCCCTGCTTGGCGGCCTTCGCGAGAATCTTGTCGCGGCGCAAACCGGCGCCGTCGTCGCTCACTTCGATGACGATGTTGCCGCCATGGTGAGCCGCAGACAGCACCAGCTGGCCGGTCGAATCCTTACCCGCCGCACGCCGCGCTTCCACGGTTTCAATACCGTGGTCGAGACTGTTGCGCACGAGGTGAGTCAACGGATCGATGATCCGTTCAATGAGGCTCTTGTCGAGTTCAGTCGCCTGACCGAAGGTGACGAGTTCCACTTCCTTGCCGAGTTTCGCCGCCAGATCGCGTACGAGACGCGGGAAGCGGCTGAACACGTAGTCCATCGGCATCATGCGGATCGACATCACCGCTTCCTGCAGATCGCGCGCATTGCGCTCGAGCTGCGCCATGCCGTTGAAGAGCCGGTCGTGCAGCGCCGGATCGAACGTGCTGGTGGTTTCGGCCAACATCGCCTGCGTGATCACCAGTTCGCCGACCAGGTTGATCAGCTGATCGACCTTTTCGACGCCGACGCGAATCGAGCTGCCTTCCGCGCCACCTGCTGCCGCGGCCGGCCGTGCCGCCTTGCGATCCTGTTCGGCGGTCGCCGTCGCAGTTGCTGCCACGCTTGCCGCCGGTGCGCTGGTCGCTGCTGCGGGTGCAGCCGCGGCAGGCGCCGGCGTAGTCGCCGTCGACGCCGGGGCGTTGAACAGTCCGTGCGTGGCGGCGGCTTGAGCGGGCGCAGCGGTGTGGGCCGCCGGTGCCGACGATGCTGCCTGCTCCGCCTGGTGAGCGTGTGCCGTTTGTGCTGCTTGCGCCGGGGCCGAATCGGCAGCGTCGGGCGTTCCAGGTTCGCCTTGCTGCGTCTCGTCCGCCGGTGCGGTGCCGCGGCCGATCGCGATCTGACTTTCGTCGATCACGAAACAGCACACGGCGATGATGTCGTCGGAGGTCACATCGGTCTGGAGCCACAGCGTTAGATCGCCGCCGCTCTTGACCTGCCCGACAATGTTCCCCAGGTTGCCGAGCTCTTCGGACAGCAGTTCCTGGTCCTTCTCACCTACGCCCCGTAGCGTAATTTTCAGATGGGGGCCGGCTGCATCGCCGGCGCCCGCGGCTTGTCCGGTCTGTGCCGGTTCGCCGTCAGTCCATTCACCCGCCGCCTGCACCGCCTGTTCGACGACGTGCTCGGGCGGGGTACCGCCTTGTCCTGCTGTTTCTGCTGTTCCTGCTGTTGATGCTTCTACTGGTGCTGTGGCTGCCACCGGTGCGGCGGCTGCCGGCGCCGCGGCCGCTTCGGCGCCCAGGCGGCTTTCGGCGTGCAACTGTTCGAGCTTCGCGCAGATCGCCTTGGCAACAGCCGTATCCGGCTCGGCGCTCGCACGGTAGTCGGCGAGCTGACCCGACAACACGTCCTTTGTTTCGAGGAACGTATCGATCATGTCCTTGCGCAGCACGAGTTCGTTATTGCGCGCGCGGTCGAGCAGCGATTCGAGAATGTGAGTCGTTTCCGTCAGCGCGGTAAAGCCGAACGTCGCCGCACCGCCCTTGATCGAATGCGCCGCGCGGAAAATTGCCGCGAGGTCTTCGGGGTCCGGATGGGCGATGTCCAGATTGAGCAGCAACTGCTCCATCTGCGCGAGCAGTTCGTCCGCTTCGTCGAAGAAGGTCTGATAGAACTGAGTGATGTCGAGTGTCATGCCTGGGTCACCGCGAGAGTTCCTGTCTACGCATGGGCTGTCGTGCCGCCGCGTCGAGAGCTTCTGTAACTTGTGTAAAGGTGGCGCTTATAGGGCGCTCATGCGTTGTCCGATTCGGCTAGTGCCGCGACCAGTTCGGTCAACATGTCGGGGTCGAGCGGCTTTTCAATCCAGCCGGTCGCCCCCGCGGCCCGCGCCGCCTCCTTGAACGGCTCGCCCGATTCCGTCGTAAGGACGAGGATGGGCGTCGCCTGGTAAGCCGGATTGCCGCGCAGTTCCGTGATCAGATCGAGGCCGGTTTTGCCCGGCATGTGCTGGTCGGTCAGCACGAGGTCGAACGACATGGCGAGCGCGTTTTCGAGCCCTTCAATGCCGTCCGCCGCGAGCGTCACTTCATAGCCTGCCGTCGTCAGCGTTGCGGCGAGGATTTGCCGCATCGATGCCGAATCGTCGATTGCCAGGATGTGCCTGATCATGAAAACCTCGCTGCACTTACGCTATGGACCGGCTGGCCGTCCGCGCCACCTGGGCGCATGGACCGGCCCGCCGGTCGCTGTCTGTTACTGGGCTGCCGGCGCTGCCGCCGGCACCTTCGGTGCAACCGTCACCGGTTGCGCAAGTCTTTGCAGCAGCGGCTTGGAGCCGGCCGCGTCGTCCGACAAGGTGGTCGTGGTGGAGTCGTCATGGTCAAGCGCCTCCTCCGACTTCTTGTTCAGCACGATGATGCTGATGCGGCGGTTTTCCGGGTCCATCGGGTCCGCCTTGTTCAGGTTCTGCGTCGACGCGAGGCCGAGTACGCGCATCACCTTCGCTTCGTCCATGCCCCCGGCGATCAGCTCGCGGCGCGACGCATTGGCGCGGTCCGCGGACAGTTCCCAGTTGCTGTAGCCCTTCTCGCCACCCGCGTATTGCGCGGCGTCGGTGTGTCCTTGCACGATGATCCGGTTCGGCACGTCGTTCAGCGTGTGGCCGATTTCGCGCAGGATGTCGCGCATGTACGGCTCAACCACGTCTTTCGCGGTCGCGAACATCGGCCGCTTCTGCGAGTCGACGATTTCGATGCGCAGGCCGGTCAGCGTCGAGTCGATGCGGATCTGCTGCTTGAACTGGCGCAGCACCGGGTTCGCTTCGATCGCGGCCATCAGCTTGACCTGCAGATCGTGCAGACGGACCTGTTCGCGGCGCTCCAGCTCGCCCTGCGACTGCTTGATCGAGTCGTCGTTGCTATGCGAGACCGTGCGCTCGGCGCGATTGTTCGTGCCGTCAGTCGAGCGCGTCACGCCCTGCGCGTCGGTCGAAATGTCGCGGCCGCCGCCCTTCAGAATGCTCGAGTCCTCTGCGCTGCGATCGCCGCCCCACAGCGTGATCTTCAACGGCTGGTTGAAGTAATCGGCGATGCCCTTCAACTGCACGGTGGAAGCCGAACTCAGCAGCCACATCAGCAGGAAGAACGCCATCATCGCGGTCATGAAGTCCGCATACGCGAGCTTCCATGCGCCGCCGTGGTGGCCTTTCTTGGCCGGCGCGGAGCGCTTGACGACAATGGCGCGGTCTTTATCCTTGCTCATCGAATCAGTTCCCGGCGCCCATTACTTGGCTTTGACGCGGCGCACGTGCTCTTCCAGCTCGGCGAACGACGGGCGTTCAGTCGAGAAGAGCACCTTGCGGCCGAATTCGACGGCAATCGCCGGCGCATAACCATTCAAACTGGCGAGGATCGTCACCTTGATGCACTGGAACATCTTGGTTGACTCGGTCACGCGCTGTTCGGCGACGCTCGCGAGCGGTCCGATCAGCCCGTACGAAAGCAGAATCCCGAGGAAGGTGCCGACCAGCGCCTGGGCGATCATCTCGCCGAGCACTGCGGGCGGCTTGTCGGCGGAAGCCATGGTGTGCACCACGCCCATCACCGCGGCCACGATCCCGAACGCCGGCATCGCGTCGCCGACCTTGTTCAGGGCGTGCGCGGGCGCCTCGCCTTCCTGGTGATGCGTCTCGATCTCCTCGTCCATCAGGCTTTCGATCTCGAACGCGTTCATGTTGCCGCCGACCATCAGACGCAGGTAGTCGGTCAGGAATTCGATGATGTGATGGTCGGCGAGAATCTTCGGGTACTGGGTGAAGATCGGGCTCTTCGACGGATCGTCGATATCGGCTTCCAGCGTCAGCGTGCCTTCCTTGCGCGCCTTGGCCAGCAGGACGTAGAGGAGCGCCATCAGCTCCATGTAGACGTCCTTGTTGTACTTCGCGCCCTTGAACAGGGTTGGAATGACGCGCAGTGTCGCCTTGATCGTCTTCATCCCGTTGCCGAGAATGAATGCGCCGACGCCGGCGCCGACGATCATCAGCACTTCGACAGGCTGCAACAGCGCGCCGAGATGGCCGCCTTCCAGCGCGTAACCGCCGAAAACGGACAATAGCGTCACGAGTGTTCCCACGAAAATCAGCACTGCCGAGCCCTCACAAAGAAGCGACGGTGACCGTCGTTAATCTGGTTTACGGCAACGGAGCAGAAAACTTTGGCGGAAAAGCGGCTCGTCGCTCCGGTGTAAACCAGAGGCGGGTTAAACCGGCCCGGCCGGGTCCCGTGTTGACCGATCGGGCTGGAAAGCCCGCCGAATGGGGATGTGGGCGTGTGAAACGACCTGTGCGCCGGATTGCGGGCTAAAGGCCGGCACCGCCCTACGGCTCAAACTTCGAGCGCGGCGAGGCTTTCGCGGGCCCGGGCGTCGGCAAATTTCTTTGTCTTACCCGCGCGCGACGGCGGCTGACACAACCCGCAAACAAAGGCGTGCTGCGGATCGTGGGCATGCGCGACAAAATGTCCGCCGCACCGGCAGCAGGCGGTCATTTGCAGCATTCCGGAGTCGAAGAAGCGCACCAGCGTCCAGGCGCGCGTGAGACTGAGCACGGGCTCGTCGTCGTGCAGCTGGACGTGTTCCAGATAGAGCCGGTAGCTCTTCACAATCGACTGGATCGTCGGACAGCCGCCGTGGCCGGCCATGAAACAGTAGATGTTGTAGAAAAGCGATGAGTGAAAGTTCGGCTGCCAGGTCATGAACCAGTCGGTCGAAAACGGCAACATGCCCTTGGGCGGCGACACCCCTTTCAGCTCCTTGTACAGCTTGATCAGCCGGTCGCGCGACAGGCTGGTTTCCGCTTCCAGCAATTGCAGACGCGCACCGAGCTCGATCAGCTCGATGGCGAGGGTAATTTCCCTGACTTCCTGCACAACGCTCTTATAGGCCATCCGCTTGCAATTCCCCAATCCTGATCGCTTTACTTGAACCAAAAGCTGCCATCAGCTGAGTTGCTCGACTGGCTGGCTTGCCATCAGGATCGCGGAATGCGCCTGGGCCACGGCGCTCGATTTGCCTTTGTCCGCAAGGGCGGACAGTACGGCATGGTCATCGAAACGGAAACGGCACAACACCTGATTGGACGCCGCCAGCTTCACGGTCTGCGCCAAAGACAGGTTGGCGAGGACGTCGGCCAGCTGGTCCGAAATCCCCATGCGAAACATGCCCATAGGCTTGTCTTCGCGCAGCAGACGCTGGGCGAGCAGGAGATAAGAAAGATTGACTTCTCTGATCTCATTGAGCATTTCGCTTGTCGCGCTCATGATTCCCCCGGGTGTATCTGGCTGGTCAGGCCGTTACGGAAACGTTTGCTCGAACGCGCGCACTTAAACCGCACGAATCGGCTCGTTTCTGGTCTTGGGAGCATTGTGTCGAAAGGGGGAGCGGACGAAAATCGGACAGACACCCTGCCTGTTTGACGGATTAATCCGTCATTCGTGTAGGAATTATTCCTACACGGAGGGGGTCGAAAAGCAGGCTGAAGCAGCCGAAGTGGCGCTCAGCTTGAGGCCAGCGATGCGTTTTGGCTATTTCTTCAGCAGAAATGTGAACCAAACGGTGAGTCTTGAGTGACTCACAATCCGCACCTTGTAGTGGTGAGGAAGAATTATAAGACGTTTTCACTTCTGTGCAACGCGCGTGGTTTAGGGCGCGTTTCAGCCCCCCGGGACCGCCCCTTGCTGGTGTTCCTTTAGCGTTCGGATGCCCATCCTGTCGTGCTTGCCGACTATCGGGACACCCTCCTGCCGACCTGTAACGCATCATGTTTCGCGCTGTAACAACATTAAGCGTTTGAAAAATAACTCGAATTAGCGCGGCCGATCCCGATAATGAAGCTAAGGGATTACCCGATGCAGGTTCGGAACACCCCCGGGCGGCGGCTTACCGCGCCCAACCGTCCGTCAGGCATTCGCTCCTCGCTCGACCCGAGCGCCGTTGTGCGAAGCCGTTTTGAACAGGAGAAACGCATGCGAATCGCACAAATTGCGCCGCTGTATGAAGCTGTCCCGCCGAAACTCTACGGCGGCACCGAACGTGTCGTCTCGTACCTGACCGAAGCGCTGGTCGATCTCGGCCACGACGTCACGCTGTTTGCAAGCGGCGACTCGGTCACCTCGGCGAACCTCGATGCGTGCTGGCCGCGGGCGCTGCGCCTCGACCCGACGATTCGCGATGCGCTGGCTCCGCACGTCCTGATGATGGAAAAGGTGCGCAAGGTCGCGCATGAGTTCGACGTGCTGCACTTTCACCTCGACTACATGCCGTTCCCGCTCTTCACGACCATGGACACGCCGTTCGTGACGACGCTTCACGGCCGTCTGGACTTGCCGGAGCTGCAACCGGTGTTCGACGCGTTCTCGAACGTGCCGGTGGTGTCGATCTCGGATTCGCAGCGCGTGCCGCTGCCCCAGGCCAACTGGCTGAATACGATTTATCACGGTCTGCCGGAGCAACTGCTCACTCCGCAGGCGCACAAGAAGCCGGAATACCTGGCGTTCCTCGGCCGAATCTGTCCGGAGAAGCGCGTCGATACAGCTATCAAGATCGCTGCACAAAGCGGTTTGCCGCTGAAGATCGCCGCCAAGGTGGACAAGGTCGACCAGGAATACTTCAAGAAGGAAATCGAACCGCTGCTCTCCATGGCGCACGTGGAGTTCGTCGGAGAGATCAACGAGGCGCAAAAGCCCGAGTTCCTGTCGGGCGCCAAGGCGCTGCTGTTCCCGATCGACTGGTCGGAGCCGTTCGGTCTCGTGATGATCGAATCGATGGCGTGCGGCACGCCGGTGATCGCCTTCAACCGCGGTTCGGTGCCGGAAGTGATCGACCACGGCGTGACCGGCTACATTGTCGAGGACGTTCAAGGCGCGGTAGCCGCGCTGCAGCGTCTGGACGAACTGTCGCGCACCGAGATTCGCGCGCAGTTCGAGCGCCGCTTCAGTTCGAAAACAATGGCCCAGAATTACGTTGACGGCTATTCGGCACTGATCGAAGCGACGCGCCGCCCAATGTTGCGCCGGGTTGCGGTGGGTTGAGCGATGGGCTTAAGTGGCTGAGGTTTTTATCCGCTCAGCCGCTTAAGTCGTACTTCTGCCGCTTACGCCGTTTTCTCGCTGTTTTCCGATTCGCACGCCAATCATGAGTAAATTTGCCTGGTGAATCGTTTGCGCGAGCGCTTAGCTAGAGTTAACCCGCTTCTACTACGGAAAAGCCGCCTCTCAAGGGCGGCTTTTTTAATTCAGCCATGGATGCGCTTCCATCCCGGATTAGCGCGACGCGAATAAACAACCCGGCGCCGTTCAACCTTCAGTTGGCTTTCGCCCGGACTACAGGGCATTCAGGCCGCGCCAATCAGAAAGCGTTCGCGATTCTTGCCGACAATCCACTTTGGCGGTTTGCCGCGTCCGCTCCAGGTATTGCCCGATTTCGGATCCTGGTACTTGGCCGGCAGCGGCGCCTTCTTCGGCGGGCGTCCACGCTTGGCGGCCACCGCAAAGCCGAGGTCTTGCGCGGTCAGACCGTATTCAGCGATCTTTTGGCGGATGTCGGCGACAACATTGTCGACTTCAGTACGACGGGCTTCGTCTGCCTGTGCCTGCAATTTGGCAATCTGCGCCTTGAGGTCTGCATATTGAGACATATCGGTTCTCCCCTTTTTAGAACTCATTCGCTCGCAGACTAGCTGCAATTATAAAAATTCGCAATGGACAATAATACCGATTTAGGAAGAAATCATCTGATAATTATTAAGCGTCGATGAATTGTAAAACGAGATCTTTATCGGGTAATAATAGGTAAAGGCGACTCCACTTTGACAATTCTTGACACCTAATCCGGCTGTCTTTCCCTAGAATTGCGCGCTCAATGGCATGCACTAGCGCTTAGCGTTCATGCCACTCCAAGCGTCAAACATTTTAGGATTACCAATCATGCAGTTGTCAAAGCGCCTTGCTGCCGAGCTGTTCGGCACCTTCTGGCTCGTGCTCGGGGGCTGCGGCAGCGCCGTCCTCGCCGCTAACTTCGCCGGCCCGGTCCACGGCCTGGGCATCGGTTTCGTGGGCGTCTCGCTCGCCTTCGGCCTCACTGTCCTGACAATGGCGTATGCGATCGGCCACATCTCCGGCTGCCACCTGAATCCGGCGGTGAGCGTCGGCCTGACCGTCGCCGGCCGCTTCCCGGCCCGCGACCTGGTGCCGTACATCGCCGCGCAAGTGATCGGCGCGGTGCTGGGTGCGCTGGTGCTGTCGTTGATCGCCTCGGGCAAGCCGGGCTTCGACCTCGTTGCCAGCGGGTTCGCCAGCAACGGCTACGGTGAGCGCTCGCCGGGCCATTACTCGCTCGTAGCGGCATTCATTTGCGAAGTGGTGATGACCGGCTTCTTCCTGTTCGTCATCCTCGGCGCGACCGACAAACGCGCGTCGGCCGGTTTCGCGCCGATCGCCATCGGCCTGTGCCTGACGTTGATTCACCTGATCTCTATTCCGGTTACCAACACGTCGGTCAACCCGGCGCGCTCCACCGGTCCGGCGCTGTTCGTCGGCGGCGCAGCGGTGGATCAGCTGTGGATGTTCTGGGTCGCACCGATTATCGGCGCGGTGATCGCAGGTGTGCTGTACCCGCTCGTCGCCGAAAGCCGCCGCGGCAATTCGCAGGAACTGGCGCTCGACTGATCGGCGAGTGCGCTGGGTGTGCTAGGGTGTGCATACCCTGCGCAATCAAAGCGGGCGCTACGGCGCCCGTTTCGTTTTTGCGCACAATGCGGGCAGCCCATGGCCTGCCGATAACCCGCTGCTAGAATCGTGCGACTTCCCAAGCTCGCACAGGTGCTACTGATGACCCGTTTCCGCGGATTCCTGCATGGCGTCGCACTCTCCATCGGCGGTTTGTGTGCAGGCGTGCTGGCGTTACCCGCGGCCCATGCGGCGGACAGCAATACCGAAACGCTCGTATTCGTGCGCCACGGTGAGAAACCCGCCAAGGGTTACGGCCAGCTCAATTGCCAGGGGCTCAACCGCGCGCTGGCCCTGCCGGCGGTGATCGCCGCCAAGTTCGGCAAACCGGATGCGATCTACGCACCCGATCCCGGCCAGCAAAAGGACGACAGCGGTCATCCCTATTACTATGTCCGGCCGCTTGCGACCATCGAGCCGACCGCCATCCAGTTCCAGATGCCGGTGCAAACGCCATACGGTTTCGCCCAGATCGATCAACTCGGCACAGCGCTCGTCAATCCGGCCAATCGCAACAAGCTGATTGTCGTTGCATGGGAGCACAAGTTGATCGTGAAGTTGCTGCGCCAGATGATGAGCACGCATGGCGGCAATGCCGCCGATGTCCCCAACTGGCAAAGCGACGACTTCGACAGTATTTATATCGTTCGCCTCAACTGGCAAAACGGCACGGCCCACGCCACGTTCAAGCTTGACCGCCAGGGGTTGAACGGCCGCGCTGCGGATTGCCCATGCGCGGCGCTGCCGGGAGCGCCTTCCGCGGCTGCGGCGGGTGCTTCCTCTGGCTCGGCTGATTAATTGGGTAATACAGATGTAAGCCGCGATTACGGGCGCAGCCGTCCGAATGCTGCAATAGACTATGGGAACTGGATGCCGGCTCGTCCCAGGAAGCCGGGGGGCCTTATTTGACGGGGCTTCGGCCGGAAAACGCATACCGCGTGTTGCGTTCGAATGTTCCTTCTATTGCCTTTCAAACCCTGCGACGATGCTTGCAGTCCGTAACATCTCGTCTCACTAATCAGCGACCGGAATGCGTAGATTGGTCCTGTGCGACAAACATACGTCGCCTCACAGGAGAACAACATGAAACGCATCGTCACTCACTTGCTGGTTGCTGCTGGACTCGCGGCGGGCGCATGCGGTGTCGCGCAAGCCCATACGGATCTGAATATCGGCCTGTCGCTCGGCGCACCGGTTTATGCCGAGCCTGCACCCGTCTACGCAGCGCCGCAGCCGGTGTACTACGGCAACGGCGGCTGGGACCACCGCTACGACCGCGGCGGCTACTATCGCGACGACCACCGGGATAACCGCGGCTGGAATCACAACGACCGCCACTGGGGTCACGATGACCACGGCGATCGCCGTGGCGGATGGCACGGCTAATCGTAGCGCTGGCTCGTAAGGCCTTCGCCTGGGGAGGCGAACAACCGGCCCGCATCCACGAAAGAGGATGCGGGCCGGTCCGTTTTCAGGACATCAGTTCGTCGTCGAGCGAGAACAGTTTGCGCAGATGGTGCGCCACGCCCGCTTCGAAGTTGTTGCCGATGCGCGGCACGTTTGGCAGACGCGTGATGAGATCGGGATTGGCGTTGTTCATCATGAACGGATGGCCGGCTGTCTCCAGCAGGTCGATATCGTTCATGTTGTCGCCGAACGCCACGCAGTGCGAGGCATCGACGCCGAGGCGCTCGAGCACGATCTGCAAAGCACGGCCCTTCGATACGTTCGACGTCATCACCTCAAGGCAATCCGGCAGCGAATAGGTAACGTACAGCGCGTCGCCAAATTCGCGCGCCAGGTTGGCCGAGATTTGCGCGAGGTCAGCAGGGTCACCGATGTAGAGGACCTTGGCAATGTCGACGCCGTCGTGTTTCAGCAGGTCGGTGACCTCGTAGGTGAAGCCGGAATCCTGATGGAATTTCAGCAGGTCCGGCGCATCGCGGTCGATCAACCACGCCTGGTCGGCGAACAGGTTGACGATCACACGTCCGTGCTCGCCGACGATTTCCGGCAGCACCAGCCGCTGCACGATGGCCGGCGGCAGGTCGTCGGCGTGGATCACGGCGTTGTCCGGCGCGTGAATGCGCGCACCGTTCGACGTGATCAGGTACGGCTCGATGCCCAGCAGGTCGCGAATGCCCGCAACGTCGCTATAGTGGCGCCCCGTGGCGATCACGAAATGCAGCCCGTCGCTTTCCAGCTTACGCACGGTGGCGATCGTGAACGGGTCCACCTGGTGATCGGCGTTGAGCAGCGTACCGTCGAGATCCGTGGCAATGACTTTGTACATAGTGTGGGCAGCCGGGCAGCGTCAAAGATCGCATTTTACCGTTGTGCGCCGCATCCGAGAGATCGCACCCGGCGCGCCCGACGATTCTCAACCGCCGATGCGAGCCGCTTCGCGCCGCGCCAACTGCAAACCGCCGTGTGCCGAGTCCGCCAACGGCTCGCGCAAACGGGCTTGATAGCTCTGCGGCACGTACTCGCGCAAGGGTGCGCCGAGACCGCCGCACAGCGCGACCGGCAGGGTCTCCGAAGGGTCGAGCGCGGCAATCATCTTGCCCACTTCCAGGCCGGCTTCGCCGAGCAAACGCGCGGCAAACGGATGCGTGCGATGTGCAAAGACGATCGGCGCGAGCCTTGCGTAAGCGGTTTGATTGGCTTCGCACAGCCAGACCACGAGGCTGTCGCTGTCATGTGCGCCGGTGTGGGCGAGCAGCGCCTGCGCCAGATCGTCGTTGGGTACACGGCCGTCGACCGCCTGCTGGGCGTACACGATGGCTCGCAGCCCAAGCCACGCGCCGCTCGCCTCGTCACCCGACGGGTAACCGAAGCCGCCGGCAGTTCGGCACTCGCCGTTGCCGTCAAGCACAGCCGCCTGACTGCCGGTGCCAAGCGCGACGACCACGCCCTGCGCGCCGCCGTGCGCACCAAGCAAGGTGGTGTACACATCGCTTTCCACCGCAAGCCCGGCTACCGTCGGCGCCTGCGCGCGAAACGCAGCCAGCCAGTCGCGATTATTGACCCCTGCCAACCCGCAACCGAGTACGCAGCGCGCCCAGTCCAATGACATGTCGGCCCGTGCGAATGCGGCGGCGCAGCCGGCCTCAATGGCCTGCCACGCGCGTTCCACGCCGAGACCCAGCCCCGAGGGGCCGCTCGCCGCCTGCGCCAGTTCGCGGCCCTGCGCATCGCCGAGTACGACTCGCGTACCCGTGCCGCCGCCGTCAATGCCGATCAGAAAGAGGTCTTTATTCATCGAATCGAGTGAGTTCAGGTGGTGAATAACGCATAGCGTGGCAGGTCAGTTTCAATCCCGCAATCGGCCGAATGGCCAGCTTGCGACGCGCACGACTTCCGCTATGCTGACGGACGACATGACAACGCGGGAGCGCAAAAGTGACACAGCGATGCAACTGGGTATCGAGCGAAGCGCTCGCACACTACCACGACACCGAGTGGGGCGTGCCCTCGCGCGACGATCAGCATTTGTTCGAACTACTTGTACTGGAAGGCGCCCAGGCAGGCTTGTCATGGTCGACGATTCTCAATAAGCGAACCGGCTATCGCCGCGCCTTCGCCGACTTCGACATTGATAAGGTCGCGCGCTTTACGCCCAAACATGTGGACGCGCTGGTGCTGGACGAAAGTATCGTACGCCATCGCGGCAAGATCGAATCGGCCATTACCAACGCGCGCGCAGTGCAGCAGATTCAGGCCGAGCACGGCTCGCTCGCCAACTTCGTATGGTCGTTCGTCGATCAGACGCCGATCCAGAACGATTGGGCATCGTATAAACAGGCGCCCGCATCGACCGAAATTTCGGACGCGCTCAGCAAGGGGCTGAAGCGCTATGGCTGCAAGTTCGTCGGCTCGACGATCTGCTATGCGTTCATGCAGGCGGTCGGCATGGTGAATGACCACGAGGCGAGCTGCATGTGCCGCGCGCGATGCGCGGCGCTTGGCAAGAAGGGACGCAATCGCAAGGCCGGCTGAAGCAGCGCAGCGGCAGCGGTTGGTAGCGCCTGGCGTAAAGCGTCTGAGGCGCCGCTCACGTTCCAGGCGAACGCCGGCCATCCGGTAAAGCCCTGTCTACGCTTTTCACGCGGGCAGTCGTTATAGAGATGGTGAGCGCTGGCCGCCACGGTGGCGGACGGTGTCGCCAGACCGGCATAAGCGGCAGAAAGGGCAAACGAGCCAAACCCGGGAATTGAAGGCTTTTCGCATTGCTAGTCCGGGCGTCATTAATTGACGCGTATCCGATACTGCCGTTCATGCGCTCGAACAACGAATAACCGCTGCGTAACGCATGGGAGACCAACCATGAAAACCCTTAATTTCCTGACCCATCAGGAGATTTTCGACCAGGCCGTGGACCATCTACTCGGCCAGAAACGCGCCGCCTTGCTACCGCGTGGCGGCGGCGCATACCGCGGCTACTGCGGCGGTTGCCCGATCGGCAGCTTCATCAAGCCGCGCGACTACATGACTGCGATGGAGGGCGTTCCAGTGCGCTACATCGGCCGCGCGGCCACCGAGGTGCCTGCGTATATGGATGCCGGCATCTCTGCGCTCAAAAAGGCGCTCCTGCGCGCCCGCCTCAATGTCTACGACCCGGCCACAATCGCTCTGCTGAGTTGCCTGCAGAACGTGCACGACGTGTTCGGCACGTGGGAATGGCATGAGCGTCTGAGCTCGATTGCCCGGCAATTCGGCCTGTCCGCCGAACGCCTGAAGAGCGCCGCGTAACGAGCCTCGATACGGCGGCAAAAGCCCAACGTAAATCGACTCCCCAAAAGCAAAACGGCGATGTGGCTTCTTTCGAAGCTCACACCGCCGTTCGGCGTACAGTGCGCGAAATGCAGCGCGAAAAAGCGTGCTTAGTGCAGCTTTTTCGGCAGCATCTGGCTGCGCAGGCGCTTGTGCAGGCGCTTCACAGCAGCAGCCTTCTTGCGCTTACGTGCCGTAGTCGGCTTTTCGTACGATTGACGCTCACGCAGTTCAGCGATCAGGCCATTCTTTTCGATTGCGCGACGAAAGCGGCGAATCGCCACTTCGAACGGCTCGTTTTCTTTCAGAAGAATCGTCGTCATGTAATTCCTAACTCAATCACTTGATAGGGGTAAATTGCGTGGCGGATACCGCTCACGCGCCGGCCCTCCGGTCGTTCCGATTCATGGCCAGTAACAGGCAAACGCGGGATAAATCCCGGCCAAACCACGAATGAAACGAGAGGCATAACGGCCACGGAGGCCGGAAAAGAGAGGTGGGGAGTTCACCGCGGAACGCGGACAGACGTAACGCATATGCCGCGTCTGCTGCCGTTTCGCCAACCTTTCATCAATGAAAAGCATTGACGAAACAGGCAAAGATCTCAATTCACTCCCGATGATATCAGGAAACTCTCCATCCTACCAGGGGTTTAGCGATCGCGCCAGGTCTCTGCGCGGGTCAGGCGCTTGCCTCGTCCAGCTCGCGGATATCGGTGCCGGTCAGCATCAGATGGACGGCGGCGGCCAGACTTTTGAGCTGGTCAACCGAGGTCGCGCTGGCAATTGGGGCCGTTACACTCGGGCGGGCGATCAGCCATGCCAGCGCGACCGTGGCCGGCGTGCTGCCGTGCCGCCCGGCGACCCGGTCGAGCGCGTCCAGAATCCGCAAACCACGCTCGTTCAGATACTTCTCGACCCGGCTGCCGCGCGCCTTGTTGGCCAGATCGGCCTGCGAACGGTACTTGCCGGACAGAAAGCCGCTTGCAAGGCTCCAGTACACCACCACGCTGAGCTGATTGGCGAGCGCCACCGGCTCGATGTCGCGCTCATACTCCGCGCGGTCGTACAGGTTGTACTCCGGCTGCAGCAACTGGTACTCGGGCAGCCCATGTTGGCGGGACACGGCGAGTGCTTCCTCGACGCGCGCGCCGCTGTAGTTCGACGCGCCGATCACCCGCACCTTGCCCGCCTCGATCAGCTTCTGATACGCGCCGAGGGTTTCGGCCAAAGGCGTTTCGGTGTCGTCGTCGTGAGAAAAATAGACATCGATGTAATCCGTCTGCAAACGGCGCAGCGAATCCTCGACTGCCGCCTGAATGTTCGCCGCCGACAAACCCTTGCGCTGCGGGTGCTTCGAAACCTTGGTGGCGAGCACGATCCTGTCGCGCTTGCCGCTCCGCCTGAACCACTTGCCGATGATGGTTTCCGATTCGCCACCCTGGTTTCCCGGCGCCCACGCGGAATAGACATCGGCGGTATCGATAAAGTTGAGCCCCGCATCGACAAATGCATCCAGGATCGAAAAGGAGGTCGATTCATCGGCTGTCCAGCCAAATACATTGC
The DNA here is from genome assembly GCF_030464795.1 of Paraburkholderia sp. SECH2. Lineage (NCBI taxonomy): Bacteria > Pseudomonadati > Pseudomonadota > Betaproteobacteria > Burkholderiales > Burkholderiaceae > Paraburkholderia > Paraburkholderia sp. SECH2. Next base: position 81,051 of record NZ_JALPRH010000022.1, on the reverse strand, counting down.
CACCGAACATAAGCGGCGCGACCTCTAATTCGGAACGTCCAATCCGGCGTTTTTGCATGATTTTTCCAGGGTTTGTCACAAGAGGAAAGGAGAATACGCCGTCTTTTCAATACCTGCAGTGGATCTCCCGAACAAGGCTGCAAGCGGCTTGCAGACGGGTAGCGGCCCAACCGGCTCGAAAAACAATTGGGTCGCTATTGCACAAAGTTCCTCAAGTTTTTTTTAGACGCGCCGTCAACCTTCACTGAGGCGGCCAGCAATGAACGAGTGCTTCCGCCGATGCCAACGTGGCGTATTGGGCTCAAGGCTTATTTAGGAGATTTTCATGCTCGGAATCAATAGCAACATCAACTCGCTGGTTGCACAGCAAAACCTTAATGGCTCGCAAAGCGCCCTTTCGCAAGCCATCACCCGTCTGTCGTCGGGCAAGCGCATCAACAGCGCGGCTGACGACGCAGCAGGTCTGGCGATCTCGACGCGTATGCAAACGCAGATCAACGGCCTGAACCAGGGCGTGTCGAATGCGAATGACGGCGTGTCGATGGTTCAAACCGCATCGAGCGCACTGTCCTCGCTGACGTCGAGCCTGCAACGTATCCGCCAACTGGCCGTGCAAGCATCGACCGGTTCGCTGTCGTCGAGCGACCAGGCAGCTCTGCAGAAGGAAGTGGCAGCACAGATCTCTGAAGTGAACCGTATCGCGTCGCAAACGACGTACAACGGCACGAACATTCTGGACGGCTCGGCAGGCAGCCTGACGTTCCAGGTCGGCGCGAACGTTGGCCAGACCATCAGCCTGAACCTGAGCCAATCGATGTCGGCAGCGAAGATCGGTGGCGGCCTGGTGCAAACGGGTCAAACGGTCGGCACGGTCTCGCTCAGCGTGGACTCGGCGGGTGCTTACACGACGGCTGCCAGCCCGGCAATCACGGCAATCAACGTGCTGTCGGACGGCCAGGGCGGCTACACCTTCACCGACCAGAATAACCAGGCGATTGCCGCGACCGTCGCACAAGCAGTTTTCGGCGCAGGCGCAACGGCAGGTACGGGCACGCAAGGTACGGCTCTGGCACTCCAGGCCGCTGCAACGACGACGGCAGGTGCGGGTTCCGCTGCTCAGGCATCGGCAGTCGCACAGATCAACGCGATCAACAGCCCGCCGACGGTTTCGAACCTCGACATCAGCACGGTCACCGGCGCGAACGAAGCGATGGTCTCCATCGACAACGCACTGCAGACCGTCAACAACCTGCAAGCTTCGCTGGGTGCCGCACAAAACCGCTTCACGGCAATCTCGACGTCGCAGCAAGCTGAGTCGACCGACCTGTCGTCGGCACAATCGCAAATCACGGACGCCAACTTCGCACAAGAAACGGCGAACCTGAGCAAGGCGCAAGTGCTGCAACAAGCTGGTATCTCGGTGTTGGCGCAAGCTAACTCGAACCCGCAGCAAGTCCTGAAGCTCCTGCAGTAAGAGCTGACGCAGTAAGGTGATGCGCCGCCCGCAAGTGCGGCGCATCACCGGGTTTCAAGCAACGGGAGGCATGCCTCCCGCTGTGCATTCCGCTTGAGAAGTGATGTAGCATCGCGCACCACCCAATACAGATTTCCAGACGCCCGGAGCCTCTGCATGTCCTCGATCTCAACCACGTCTACTGCTGCGTCGACCGCCGCCGCCAACTCAGCGCTGCAGTCGGCCGCTCAATCGATCATCAGTGGCTCGACCGGCAACTCGTCGATGGACGTGTCGACGCTCGTTACGGCACTCGTGAACGCGAAGACTGCCGGACAAACGGCGGCTCTGGCGGCGCAACAAACCACGGATAGCACCACGTTGTCCGCATACGGTGCCCTGAGCTCCGCGCTGAGCGCGTTGCAGTCGGGTATCACGAACCTCGCCAACGGCACCACGCTGTCGACTTTCTCGGCAACCGCCAGCGGCACCGGTCTGACGGCGACAGCCGGTGCGGGCGCCGTGGCCGGCAGCTACTCGGTCGCGGTAACGCAGATCGCCAGCTCGCAGGCATTGTCCTCGGCAGCCTTCGGCGCCACGACACAACTGGGCGCCGGCACGTTGACGGTTTCGCTCGGCGGCAAGTCGATGGACATCAACGTCGACAGCACCAACAACACGCTCTCCGGCATCGCGTCCGCAATCAACTCCAGCAGCAGCAACCCTGGCGTCACAGCGACCATCGTGACCGGTACGGACGGCGCCCACCTCGTGCTGCGCGCGGCGAACACGGGTGCCGCCAACGTCATCAACGTCTCGACCAGCAATGTCACGTCCGACACCGGCCTGTCGAGCCTCGGCGTGACCTCGACTGCCAGCACCACGGGCGGCCAATCGTCGATCACGTCGGCGAATTCGAGCAGTGCCTGGACGCAAAGCGGGTTTGCCCAGGACGCGGAATTCTCCGTCGGCGGAATCGCGGCCAGCAGCTCAACGAACTCCGTGACGAGCGCCATTTCCGGCGTCACGATGAACCTGACAGCGGCATCCGCGGGCACCACGCAGACGCTGACCATTGCGACGGATACCACGTCGCAGAGCACCGCGATTAACAACTTCGTCAGCCTCTACAACACCGTCGTCACGACGATGTCGACGCTCACGTCGTTCAACTCGTCGTCCTCGTCGCAAGGCCCGCTGCTGGGCGACTCGACGCTGCAGACGATCAAGAACGCGCTGGCTTCGATCGTGGGCGGCTCGGTTGGCTCGGGCAGCACCGGCACCACGCTGGCGTCGATCGGCATCACGTTGAAGGACGACCCGGCAGACGGCACGATGGTGGTCGACAACACCGCGCTCAGCACCGCCCTGACGGCCAACCCGGCAACAGTCGCCTCGCTCTTCAACTCGACCAACGGCATCGCCGAGCAGCTGAACAGCAGCATTACCACCTTCACGCAGACCGGCGGCATCATCGATACGCGCAACAGCGCGCTGAACGCCGACCTGAAGAGCATCACCACACAGCAAACGGCGCTCGCCGACTACACGGCGCAGCTGACGAGCCAGTATCAGGCCCAGTTCACCGCGCTGAACACGCTGATGGCGACAATGAACAACAACTCGCAGTACCTGACCGCCCTGTTCGGCGGCACCAACAGCGCCGGCGCGCTGGCGACCAACAAGAGCTAAGCCATGGCCCCGATCGAAATGAATCAGACGGAGTTGGTCGAACGCCTGCTGTCGATCACACGGGAAATCGAACAGGCGGCCTCGCTGGCCGATTGGCCGGAAGCGGCCCGCCTGACCGAACTGCGTTCGCCGCTGCTGATGTCGCTGTCGGCCAATCAGGAACCGGCCGCGTTGGAAATGATCCGCCGGATTCAGGACATCGACGCAGCGTTGCTCGCCGATGCGGAAACCACCCAGAACGAACTGCACACCGAGTTCGAAGCCGCGATCGGGCGCACCAAGGCCGCAGGCGAATATCAGCGGATGGCTCGCCTGTAAGCGGGCTAAAGGTTCAGCGGCCGCTCCTCGCCCGAACCGAACCGGCCGAACCGCGGGATCGACCCGCTGAAAAGGCTCCGCAGCATTGAACTGCAGTACCAGACAATAAGAACTACGCGCTGAAGCAAGGGCGCGCTCGTTCCCTCAGCCCGCCTCGTGCGGGCTTTTTTCTTGGCGTCCGGCCTTCCGCCGCCGCGGCCCATGCGCTAAACAGGCGGCTTTTTTACCGTCATCTCCGCGCATCGGAAACACCCTCCCGGTCGCACAATTTCCGTCATAGACCATTCTGCGCTGACACCATGACTCTCCTGTACGAGCAGCCGACCGCTGAACCCTTGACGCCCGAACAGCAGTTCGAGCATGACATCGCTCTCGTTTTGCAGACAGCGCTGGCGCATCACCACAAGGGGGAGTTCGACGACGCCGAGGCGCTGTATAAGGCGATCCTCGAAGCAATGCCCAGCAACACCGACGTGCAGTACAACCTCGGCGTGCTGTACGTGCAGCTCAGTCGTCCTGTCGAGGCACTGCCACACCTGGAAGCCGCGCTCGGCGGCGCGCCGGACAACGGCCAATTCTGGGTTGCCTACATCAACGCATTGATCGACGCAGACCAGACCCAGGCGGCCTGGCTGGCGCTGGAGATGGGGCAGCAAAGGGGATTGAAGGGGCCGGCAGTCGACGGGCTGATTACGCGGATGGCGCGCGGCGGTACCGGCTTAGCGACCGCCGCCGTCGTACCTGTCGTTGCATCGCCGGAACCCACTGTGACGGTGGCCATTTCGACAAACCGGGACGCCTCGGAGCCCCCAACGGCAGCACTCGATACGCGCCGCCCCTCTCCACAAGAAATAAGCCGCTTCAACACCCTCTACGCCAGGGGCCACGTTCCGGATGCCATCAAGCTTGCACAAAGCCTGACTGAACGATTTCCGTCGAGCGGCCTCGCATGGCGTTGCCTCGGTATCGCTCTGCATAAGGCTGGCCAATACAGCGATTCCGCCGAGCCCCTGAGAAACGCCATAAAGTTTGGTAGCGACGATTCCGATGTTCGGAAGGCGCTGGCCGACTTGCTGCGCTTGCTCGGTCACTACGCCGAGGCAGAAGCCGAGTGCAGAAAATTGCTCGAATTGCATCCGGACCATTCAGAAGGTCATCGTATCCTCGGCATGGTGCTCGCCGGCCTCGGCCGCACCCGTGAAGGGATCGCCGAGTGCCGTCGTGCAACCGAACTCACGCCCGACTACTCGGAGTCACATAGCACGCTGGGCGTCGTGCTGCTTAACGCCGGCGCCACAGACGAGGCCGAGCTATGCTTTCGCCGCGCGCTCGAACTCGATCCCAAAAATGCACCGACGCGCAGCAATCTGCTCTTTACCATCGCGCACAACCCTCACATCGCCCCTGAGCAAATCTACGCCGAACATCGCGAATTTGCCCGGATTCACGAAGCATCGCTACGCTTGCCGAAGCCGCGTCACACGAATAGCCGCGCGCCCGATCGCCAGTTGAAAATCGGCATCGTTTCCGGCGACTTGTTCCGGCACGCAGTCGCCTCCTACCTGATGCCGATCATGGAGCCGCTCGCAAAAGACGAGAGCCTGCAGCTCCATGTCTACTACAACCATGTGCAAGAGGATGACTATACGCAGTGGTTACGCACCCAGGCTGACCAATGGAACATGGTTACTGGCATGTCGGACGAGCAATTCATCGCCAAGGTTCGCGCCGACAAAATCGATATCCTGATCGACCTGAGCGGACATACCGGCCGTAACCGACTGCAGGCGTTCGCGCGCAAGCCCGCGCCGATTCAGGTCAGCTGGATCGGTTACCCGGCGACGACCGGTCTCGACGCGATGGACTACTACCTCAGCGACCGCTTCTTTACGCCGTTCGGCGACATGGAGCAGCAGTTCTCCGAGAAACTCGCGCATCTGGCAGCCATCGGACCGTTCCAGCCGGACCGGAATGCCCCGCCGGTCAACATCCTGCCGGCCATGCATAACGGCTATGTCACGTTCGGCAGTTTCAACCGGTTGAACAAGTTGCGCCCCGACGTGATCGCTGTGTGGGCGAGATTGCTTCGCGAGCTGCCCACTGCCCGGATGGTGCTCGGTTCGATGAACGGCGACGAAGGCGACGAAAACCTCATCAACTGGTTCGTCAACGAAGGCATTTCACGAAACCGCCTGACTTTCCGTCCGCGTTCCCGCGTAGAGGTCTACCTGCAACAACACTTTCAGGTGGACATCTGCCTCGACACCTTCCCCTATACCGGTTCGACGACCGTTCTGAACTCGTTGTGGATGGGCACGCCCACGCTGACGATAGCCGGCAGGACAATGGCAAGCCGGGCAGCGACGGCATGGCTCGCCCATGCGGGTCTCGACGCGTTTGCGGCCGAAGATGCGGATGATTTCGTGGCGAAGGGCGTCAAGCTTGCTTCCGACATTCCCGCGCTCGCCAGCATTCGCACGGCGTTGCGCGAGCGTTGCATGCAGTCGCCGCCGTTCCAGCCGGAAGTTGTCGCAGAAAGCCTTTCACGCGCATTTCGCACGATGTGGCAGCGCTGGTGCGCCGACCTGGCGCCGGCGGCCTTCAGCGCACACGACCCGCGAGCAGCAAGCGGCGATCCGGTTCATACCGCATAACGTCCGTCAAACGTGATCCGGACCAAAAAACAGTAGCGAGGAAACCATGGGCTCAAGCGCTCCTCTTCGTGCGATCGCGTCGCTGGACGACGAACGCATCTATGTGACCCAGCCGCATCTGCCGCCGCTGGCCGAGTTCATGCCGTACCTCGAAAAGATCTGGAACAGCAAGATCCTCACCAATGGAGGACCGTTCCATCAGCAACTCGAAAAGGCGCTCTGCGAGTATCTGGGTGTCGAGCATCTCGCGTTGTTCGCAAACGGCACATTGGCGCTCGTGACGGCGCTGCAGGCGCTGCGCATCAATGGCGAAGTCATTACGACGCCCTATTCTTTCGCAGCGACCGCGCATTCGCTCCTGTGGAACGGCATCAAGCCGGTTTTCGTGGACGTCCATCCGGACACGCTCAATCTGGACCCGGAGAAGATCGAAGCGGCGATCACACCGCAAACCACGGCCATCATGCCGGTGCACTGCTACGGCCATCCGTGTGATGTGAAGGCCATCCAGAAGATCGCCGACAACTACAACCTCAAGGTCATCTACGACGCCGCGCACGCGTTCGGTGTGCAAACCGAAGATGGCAGCGTGCTCAAGCACGGCGATCTGTCGATCGTCAGTTTCCACGCCACCAAGGTCTTCAACACATTCGAAGGCGGCGCGATCATCTGCCCGGATGCGAAGACGAAGCAGCGTATCGACCATCTGAAGAACTTCGGCTTCGTGGATGAGGTGACCGTTGTGGCCGCCGGCATCAACGGCAAGATGAGCGAAATCAATGCAGCCTTCGGACTGCTGCAACTGCAACACGTCGACAACGCATTGGCAAAACGCAAGGCGATCGACGCGCAGTATCGCGAGTTGCTGGCTGACGTGCCCGGCATTCGCTGCCTGTCGGACGCGGGCGAAAAAGTCGCGAACTACGCGTACTTTCCCGTTCAGGTCGAAGACGATTTTCCAATCAGCCGCGATGCACTGTATGACCACTTTAAGCAACACGATATCTATGCGCGCCGCTACTTCTACCCGCTGATTTCCGAATTCCCGATGTATCGAGGCCTGCCGTCGTCGCATAAGGACAATCTGAGTGCCGCCAGCGCGGCATCGAAACGGATCTTGTGCCTGCCGATCTATCCCGATCTGAATCCGGCACAGGTTGAACGCATTGTCAGCATCATCGCCGGCATTCAATGAGTTGAGCCGGTCTTAAAGCGGAATATGGGCAATGCAAAACATCGTGCTTGTCGGGTCTTCCGGCCACGCCAAGGTCGTTATCGACATCGTTGAAAAGCAGGGGCGCTACCGGATCGCCGGGCTCATCGACGCTTTTCGGGTGACTGGCGAAGAGACCCTCGGCTATCCGGTCCTTGGCGGCGAGTCCGATCTGGCGAGATTGACCACCGAACACGATCTGCAGGGCGTCATCGTAGCGATCGGCGATAACAGCGTTCGCGCCAAAGTGGTCGCCAAAGTGGCCGACGTCTGCCCGCAATTACCCTTCGTGAGTGCTGTGCACCCTGCAGCGAGCGTCGGCAAAGGGACAAGCATCGGCGCCGGCACGGTTGTCATGGCGGGCGCTGTTATCAATGCCGACTGCCGCGTGGGTCGGTTCTGCATTGTGAACACGAAGGCATCGCTCGACCACGATTGCGTGATGGAGGATTTTTCGAGCCTCGCGCCTGGCGTGACCACCGGCGGCAATTGCCGCATCGGTAGCCACGCCGCCGTAAGCATCGGCGCGGTGTTGCGCCATGGAATCACGATTGGCGAGCACAGCGTGGTGGGCGCCGGATCAATCGTTCTGAAGGCAGTCGACGCTTTTTCAGTGATGTACGGAAACCCCGCGAAGAAAATCCGGGATCGCCAGCAGGGCGACAAATATCTTTAGTCGGAATCTGCCGCCCCCGCTTCACCGCCTGAACCGCCCGCCTCCGCCGCCAAAATGCCGCTGCGGCTGAAACTGCCCACTCGCTCGCGCATTCCCAAGATCGTGCCCCTGCTTAAGCGAGTCGAGCCGCTGCGTCTGGCTGGCGTTCGGCTGAACCGGCTGCCAGCCATCCGCGCTGTGCTGCTCCCAGCCACCGCCCTGATCATGCCGGTAGACGTTGCCGTCGCTGCCCGCATACACATTGCCGTTATTCCACGCGACCGCCTTGCCCGTGTCCTTGTTGCCCACGATGCCTTTCGTGCCCGCCTGGTGGTCGCCTGAATACGCGTTGCCGGTCACGCCCGCTTCTGCTGCGCCATAACGCCCGGTCTGCGCGTTATAGCCGGCGCGCTGCCTGCCCGCCGCATAGTCGCCGGTGCCTTCATTGCCGACCACGCCACCGCGCGCCGCCCCGCTGCGTCCCGTCGACGGATTGCTGAACGAGCCTTGCCGGCCGGCTGCGAAATTGCCGTTGTATGCATTCTCGACAGCGCCGCGGCTCGCCTGGAAGTGACCACCGGTATAAGGATTGAATCCGGATGCTGCCGTTCCGGCCCAGCTATTGCCAGTCCAACCGTTCCAGCCGCTCGCGTGCGTCACGGTGCCCTGCCCCCAGCGGCCGTAGATATTGGCCTGGTTGACGTTCGCGTATTGCCAGCTCCATGGGCCGCCGCCCCAATACGGCCCCCAGTACGGCGACGGCGCGCCCCACGTGGCGCCGATCGCAAAGCCGAAGGCGAAGCCCACTGTCGTGCCGAGCGCGAAGCCGGCGCCGTAGCCATAGGTGGCCGGGTAGCCGTAGTAGACGTCGCCGACATACGGCGCGTACACATAGCCCGTGCCGTACACAACAGTGCCGTCCGCATTGACGACCACGCCCATGTAGCCCGGCGTATAGCCAACCACCACGGTATCCGGCGTCGCCGAATAAACGCGAACGTACGTCACGTAATGCACGGGCGAAGCCGCCGGAATCGTATAGATCGCGGCCGGTACGGTATCGGCAACATGCCACGGGCCACTCGCCGCGCTCGCGGTGAACCAGATCCCGTTGGCGACCGCGAAGAATTGCGACGGCGCCGTCTGGATCACCGGCGTCGCCGTGTTCACTGCATACGACAAAGACGTACCCGCGATCCCGACAAACTTCGGCGCGCCGTCATAGACCACCTTCAACGTGGTGGTCTTGCGCGATACGGTTGCTGTCTGCGGGATGGTCGCTGCAATCGCCGCTTCTTTGGCCTGCGGTGTGCCGGGCACGGAGACGAGCGCATTCGCGTGCGGGTCGTCGGCAGCGATCTTTGCGAAATCGGCGGGGAGGCTCTTGCCGTCGACGAAAGTCCAAGGGCCGGAGAGGCCCACTGCGGTGAACCAGCGGCCCGACAGCAGCAGGTAGTAGTGATTGTCGCGTGGCTCGACGAAGAGCGCGTGGTCGGCGTTAGTGACGGAGAGCAGATTCACGCCCTTCACCGGTTGCAGCGCCGGCTTGCCGTTCGTCACCACCAGTTCGGCCGGCTGCGCGGCGACCACCACGTCCGGCGCCTGCGCTGGCTTTTTGCCATCGGCGGGAAGCATCGGATCGGACTTCAGATTGGTCTGCGCGCTTTTCGCCGCGGCGACAAGCTCATTTGACGGTGTCGCGTTCAGATGCCACGGACCGCCGAGCGAATTCGCCTCGTACCAATAGCCCGTGGCATTCAGATGCAACGCGCCGCTCGCGTCCTTGAGCAGCATCGCTCGGGTGTTGATCAGGCGTTGATAGTGCGTGTCGCCGAGCGCACGCCAGTTCGCGTCGCCATCGACCAGCACGAGCAGCGTGGGACGTTCGGCAAAGATGATGTTCGGTACGTTGTTCTGCACCGCGAGGCCCGGTTCGCTGCCTTCGTGGGTGCTGGCGTAACTGGCCTGCAGTTGTTCAAGTGAGGTGATGAGACCGTCTTTGGGTATGCGGGCCTGCAAGGCAGTTTTCACCCCAGCGGCGGCGGAGGGCGTAGCCGGCATGTCGACCTGGTCGAAGACGATATCGAGCAGTTGCACTGTCGAACTCGTCTTGTCGACTTCAGCCCGCGCGGTGAAATGCGCGACGCCGTAGTTCGGCGTGGCGCTCTTCGCGCCGACCGCGAAAGCGGCGCGGCCTTCGATCCGGTTGCCCTGCCACACTTCCACCTGCGGTTGATACAACTCGATGCGCTGCTGTGCGCTATCGAAGTCGCGCGGCCAGACGGTCGGCAGCGGCTGCACCGCGGCGGCGGCGAGCGCCTGCCCGGGTGTGGCGAGTGTCACCGCAAGCGACGTGCAGACACCCGCGAGCAACTGCAAAGACCGCTTCATCGTAGTTTTCATTGTGCATCGCTCCATGAGCATTGACGGCGGGATAGACCGGTCATCAGACGCGGCGGACCCAGTCGGCAAATCAACTGGGCCCCGCTGATCGGCAAGGATGCGAATTCGCTCCTGCTCGCCGTCCGCATGACCTCCAATCAAGCAATGCCATCCTGCTCGGTGCAGACGCATCAAGTTTTCGTCGCGGCCATCGCCTCAGTGGACTGGCTTTTTGCGCGCAGCAACTCGGTCAGGATTTCCATCGACCGCCCCTCGTCTACCGTTAAGTCAACGAGAAAACGGTCATTATTTTTTTGCAGCCAAGGCATCGACATGTCCCACCATTCAAGTTCAAGAAGCTTCTCGCGGATACGCTCGGAGAAACGGAACCGAACAAGGCGTGCGGGGCTGCCCACATAGATGCCATAGGGTTCGCTTTTGAAATTGGGCGGCACCACGGTTCTTGCACCGATAACGCAGCCATTTTCAATCGTGGAACCGCCAAGAAACATCGCTTCGTCGCCGATCCATACATCGTTACGGATTACTGTGTCGCCGTATTGAGGCGGTGGGACGTTGTTTAGCCCACTGCCGAAGGCGCTCAGCATCGACGTTGAAATCGTCCGCATGTCGTGCTGCCCATTCAGCAGGAACTTCAGTCTCAAGCCACCTGCGACGAATTTTCCGACTACAAGCTTCTGCAACCCTGCGTCATATTTGGCGATTGAGCCGACACCGATTCCCGAACACTTGCCAATCGAGAAAGTCCCAACCTTCGCTTCTTCATCCAGCCAGTCGCGAAAGAAGTTGTTCGGGATCGTCGAGATCGATCCATCCCGATACCCGAGCACGATAAAAGCCTTCGAAAAAGGGTGTTGAGCTTGAACGCCAATAAAGTCGTCTGATGTGGTTACGTTCATGATGGTCCGCAAAAGGTGGTTCGCATCGCGTCGCCAGCCACGCCTCAACATTGAGGTCGCAAAAGCCGACGATGGTCATGAACAGCATATCGGCGAGCACAGAAATGCACTTTGCCGATTAGGACCGCATTTCACGACCAGTTCGGTGCGTAACCACATTGCGCGGATCAGCGCCATGCGCTGCCCACTTGCACATAAAACGCGTTCTGCCCCGGCCCGTGCGCGACGTCGACGGGAAGCGGCACACACGAGGAGCGGCGGATCACCAGATGCATGCCCCGTTACTGGAAGGTCGCGCTGATCGACAGTTCGACCGCATTCCCCTTGGGCCGGTTGCTGACGTTGAATTCATTGACCCAACGCAGCGACGCCGACACCGGCGTTTTCTGGACTTTGCCCGACCACGTGACCGTCGGCCCGATACCCACCGAGTGCCCTTGACTTCCGCCGATGACATCGGCTACTCCGCCGCTGTCATGACCGAGCTGCTGGATATAGCCGCCCACGACACCCACACCCCAGCCGCTGCCGAAGCGCTTGAGCGCGAGCAGGTCGAGCACGCTAACCGGTGCGTTGTGATAGTGCGTGTCGCTGTTCGGCGTGTAGAAGCCAACACCGTAGTTCAACGACAGCTCGATCTCTTCTTTCGGGAACAGCTTCGTGTAGGAGACCGTCGGCGTAAAGGTCCATGTGTTCTGTCCGGCATTGGCGAGCCGGCTCGTGCTGTAAGCGCCGGTCGGCGCGTAAATCTGCACGCTGAACGCGATGTGATCGGTCTTGGTCAGGTGATAGCCCGCCACCACCGGCGTGAAGAAGAGATCGGCGAACTGCGTGCCGTGATCATTCGGCAAACGGCCGTGAAACGACGAGATGTTGGTGTACTGGATTGGCACCCCGAACGAGGATGCGAAGTTCCAGCCGCCCAGCGTAATGCCCCACGTCTTGACCGCGTTGAGAATGGTGTACACCGCCGTGACGTCGACGCCCGCCGTGATCTGACCGGCGATCGGAATCGTCTTGCTCGCGCCGAGCGAGCCTTCGTAATAGATCGTGGTGGCCGACACGATCCAGTCGTCCGTGGGCGGTACGACGCCTGCGTACGGCGTAACCTGCATGCCGGTTATCGGTCTGCCGATGCCACCTTCAGTCGCCCACGCTTGCTGCGAAAGACCCACGCCGGCAGTGGTGAGAAGCGCACCCGTGCACAACCTGGCGAGTGACCGGCTTGCGGACAAACGGTTTGTGCGACTCATAGTCATCCTCACGAAATTAACTTTCCGCACTTCCACCTTGCGGAACAAGGTTTTGACAAACCGCGGCGGCAAGCCGCACGCGTGCGCATCGACGTGTTTTCTTACGGTTCACGCTTAACCGGCGGCGGCGTCCAGCTGCCGTCGAGCGCCGGCTGCTGCGGCCAATAGGCACGTACGTACAACGAGAACGCTTCATTGGCTGGCGCCGGCAGCCAATTGGAGACCTTGTCGTCACCTGGACTCGTGTTCTGCACGTAGAGCGTCAACGAGCCGTCTGCATTGAACTTCAGGTCCTTGTTCTTGGTGCCGAGCGAGTAGCGGTTCTGCGCATTCGGCGAGAAGAAGTGATGCGAGTTGTACAGCGTCAGCGACCAGAAGCCCTTGACCGGCGGCAACTGATCCTTGGCAAACGTCACCGTGTAGCGTGCGTTGCCATCGAGACGCTGACCTGAAGCGTCGGCATCGCCGTAGAAATACTTGGTCTCGTTAGGCTTGTTGACGAAGATGTTCGACTTCGCCACCGCCGTGCGCGTGAAGTAGTCCGTGCCGAAGGCGGCGCCGTTGCTAACGGTGTTCCAGTTCGCAGGCAGCCGCTTGCCAAAGGTGTTGAAGTTGAACAACGGCGTGACCAGATCCGCTTCGGCCTTGGTCCCCTCGTCGACAATCGCGGCCTTGATCGCCGGATCTTTCTGCGCTGCCGCGATCAACCCGCGCGCCTGCGCGTAGATCGCCTCTTCGCCGCGTTGCGGCGGCGTCTCGTCGAGCACGGTGGGCAGCATGTCCCAGAAGCGGTTTGGATCGACCCACTTGATCTCTTCGGCGTTGCCGCCCGCAGCACCACCGGCCTCACCGAAGCTCGGCAACTTCGACCAGTCGGTCTCCTTGACCTTGCCGTCGTATTCGGCGAGCGGATACAGGCCAATCTTCGCGAGCACCGGCTGCACGGCCACGCGATCTTCAGGCGTGTCGTCCATGAAAACGCGCGGAATGAAACTGCCGACCCCAGTCGACGAGCGGAACACCTGGCGGATGCCCTTCGGCACCGGGCCGTGCCAGTCAGGACCTGTCAGGAGATAGAAGCCCGGACGTGTGCCGTACATCTTGCCGAGACTCGCGAAACCGTCGGTACGCAGATCGACAGCCTGATAGACCCAGAAGCGTTTGCCGAAATCGGGCACCTGCACGACCACCGGGGTCTTATTCAGATCGAGAATCGACGAGCCATAGACCACGTCCTGGTTCGGACACGCGACAAATCGCTCCTGCGGCTGAATGTAGTCGCGCAGCATCGACAGATGATTCGGTGGTGCGACCGGCACAATGCCGCCGTTCAGGCCCGGCTGCGGCACCTGCTTCATCGCCAGCAGGCGGCCGTAGACGTTAACCATCGGCCACGCCCAGAAGTAGGTCTGGCGCGCTACCAGCCGTGCGTATTCTTCAGAGATCGCGTAGCCGGCCACTGGGCCCGGTACGGACGCCGCGGTGGCCGTTGCATGGACCGATTGGTCTTGCTGGGTCTTCGCCAGAATGGGCGCGGCGACCGACGCCAGTACGGCGGCCGTGACCCATGTCGCGGTTTTCTTATTCATATTGTCCTCAGGTTCGTCCATGCGCGGCTTAGCGCTTTTGGGGCTCGGGGAATTTCCAGTCGCCGTTGAGCACCTTCTCGTCCGGGCCGTAGATGCGCATGACGAGCGTGTACGCACCGGTGGGCGCCGGCAGCCAGTTCGACGTCTTGTCCGCACCCGGCGACGTGTTCTGCACGTAGATATCCAGCGAGCCGTCAGCGCCGTACTTCAGCCCCTTGGTGCGATCGCCGATCGAGTAACGGTTGATCGGATTCGCGACCAGATGGCGCGCAGGCAGGTCGTACAGCGTCATCGACCAGAAAAATTTCGCGGGCGGCAGGTCCTTCTTGTCGAAGTGCAACACGTACGGCTGCGAGCCGAGCAGTTGAGCGTGTTCGCTGTTCACGCGCGTGCCGACGTACACCGCTTCTTCCTTCGTGTTGCCGTAAATCCCCATCGCCGCCGCGACGGCGCGGGTGGTGTAGTCGTCTTTCAGATCCGCACGGCTGCCGAACAGGCTGAACGAACCGGTGGTGTGTTTTTCAGCGTCTGCCAATGCGGCTTTCCCGTCCGCGACACCTGCTTCAAGCGCGGCGCGCGTTTCCGGCGGCAAGGCAGCCTGATCAAACGGCGCGCCTGGCGCAATGCCGATCTTCGCGAAACGCGCCATCAATTCCTGCTCGGACGGCGCCGGCGGCTGCGTGAACTGCAGCATGAAGTTCAGATACGCGATGAAGTCGACCGAAGTCGCCTTCGCTTCATCCCACTTCGGAAAATCAAGCTTCGCGACGGGCGGCGGTGCAGCCGTGTGTTCGAAGGCCGACAGCGGCGTGAGCTTGTATTGTTTCTGGATCGCCTCGACGTTCTTGACGTCGCTCGCACCATTGAGCGCCGTGCGGCCGAGCGTCAGGATCAGGTCCGTCTCGGAGCGGAACACCTTGTCGATGCCCTTGGGCGTATCGCCGTGCCAGTTCGGGCCGGCGAAGAGATAGTGACCCGCGCCGTTGCCCGTGGCGCGCGAACCGACGTACGCGAAGTTGTAGGTATACAGGTCGATCCACTGGAAGACGTAGTAGCGCTCTTTCGGCACCGCAGGCACCGTCAGCACCCACGGCTCGCGACGCAGATCGAGCCACGCCCACGAGTACGGCGTGTCGTTGTTCGGCGTGACGATGTCCTTGTTCTCAGGACCGTACGGATGCGAGTAGTTGCGGAACTTGCCGAAGCCGCCCACATAAGACTTCGAGCCGGAATCGATCGCCTGCTCGTAAAGCGTCTTGTAGTTGAACAACATCGGATACGCGTAGAGGAACGCGTCTTTGGCGATCGCTCGTGCTTCTTCAGGCGAGGCGGTGACAGCCGCTGTCGCCGCAGTGGGGGCGCTCGCTTGAGCGACGGCTTGCGTATGCGGCAATGTGGTCAGTGACACGGCCGCGATGACTGCGCAAATACGCAGGCGGTTGAACAAGGTCATGGTTAAGCCCTCTGTTTCTATGCTTGGTTTTTTGTGCTTACTTGCCGAACGTCATGTTCAGCCCGGCGAAGATGGTGAACTTCGGCACGCCGGCGCCGGAATGCGCTACCGAGTATTGCGGCTCGATAAACGCGTTGTAGATGGTCGAGCCGCCTTTCCACGCCTTGCCGGCGCCGAGCCCGACCGGGATGTAATAGCTGCCATGCTGCAGATCGAAGGTCCAGGTGCCGGTCGAGCGGATGTACCAACCACCCGGCAGGTTGAAGATGCCGAACGGCTGCGCGGTGAGCGATTGCGTGGTGGGCCGGCTGCTTTGCCCGGCGAACGAGTGTTGCCACTGCACCAGTGCGCCGAGGAGCCGCGCCTTCGTCGCGCTGACGGCGACAGCGGCAAGACCGGCCTGCCACTTGCCGGTGCCGAGGCTAGGGTCCGTGGCAGTCGGCATCGTCACGAGCGGGCCGACGCCGACCTGCACATCGCCTTGCGAGAGCAGGAAGATGTCGAATAGATTCAGGTCGCCGAGACCGGTGTTGTAGCCGCCGCTCGGATCGGGCCGCGTACTGACCGGCACTGTGGCGCGGAAGATTTCCGGCACGCCAATCAGGCTGTTCGGGCCGATCGGCACGGTGGGGCGCAAGAGCAGATCGTTGGTATGCGCACTGGCGCCGAACACGCTCGGCGTGTAGTAATTCTGGATGTTGAATGAGGCTGCCAGATTAAGCGGGTTATTACTTTTATTGGCCTCGTCGGCCGAGGCCTGAGCGAACGCCGGCGACAACATCGCCGAGGCAGCGTATAACGCAGCCGAACTAACCACGCCTTTACAACCCATTCCCGCATCTCGTCTATGGGCATTTCTTATAGGCGAACGCATTCTTTTGCCCAATGCATATAAAGCAAAAGCAATGGCATTCGTATTTTCGAATTGTGTCGAACTAGCGCGAACTAATTCGAGCTAATCGCGGGTGTAAGTTCGCCCGCCCCGGCGGCTACGCGCAACGGGGAAATATGCAAAGCGAATGAGATACGCGATTAATTCGCGCTAAGTCTCTCGAGCAAGCTGGAAAGACAGTACGGCCGGATACAGGGCTTGCATGGACGCTCCTTTCAGACTCAAGAGACGCCGCACCAAACGACGCATGCGGAGGTAAGAAATTCACAATCTGGGAGTGTTGTGGCGGAATGGTAGCAAACGTTTCACGAGATTACAGAGATAAATTTGTAACACGATAGAAAGCTACGCAATTTCGGACGGAGTTAGATTTTGGCCGCCATTCTTATTCCACACAATTGCCATAGTTTTGAGCATTTGTTTGCTTACTGCATAAAAGCCGCATAGCGGCATACACCATTTGCAATTACCGGCATTGACGTCCCCGCTCAAAAAAGCAACAAAATGGGCTGCAACAATCGCCGTGTCCCATTAGACTTGCGCTCGCTCAAAGTTCGATCCACCGCTTTTAATGAGGCTTTCATGATTCGCACGATGCACCGGTACTGCATTGCTTTGACCGTTGTGGTTCTTTCCGCTTGCACCGTTACACCGCACCATGACGCGAGCGAGTCGCCAGCCAGCGCATCGACCGCCGCAAGCCTTGCGTCGTGGAACGACTCCGCGACCAAACGCTCGATTGTCGATTTCGTCACGCTGGTCACCACGCCGGAGTCGAAAGACTTCATCCCGCGTGCGGACCGGATCGCCGTGTTCGACAACGACGGCACGTTGTGGCCGGAGCAACCCGCCTCGGTCCAACTGGTGTTCGCGCTGCAACGCGTGAAGACAGTGGCCGGGCGGCATCCAGAATGGAAACGGCAGGAACCGTTCCGCTCGATTCTGAAAGGCAATTTGAAGAGTGTCGCGGCGAGCGGCGACGCCGGCTCGATGAAGGTGCTGGCGGCGGCACATGCAGGCATGACCAGCGATCAATTCGCCGCGCTCGTGCACGAATGGTTCGACTCCGCGAGCGACCCGCGCTTCAATCGTCCGTACGCCGACCTCGCCTATCAGCCGATGCTCGAGTTGCTCGCCTACCTGCGCGCCAACGGCTTCAGGACCTATCTGGTGACGGGCAGCGATGTCGAGTTCGTCCGTGACATCGCGCAGCGCGTGTACGGCATTCCGCCCGAGCAGGTGATCGGCAGCACCGTCAAATACAAGTACAGCCAGACGAACAGCGCCGTCGCATTGACCTGGCTTGCGCAGGTCGACACGCTCGTCGACGGCGCGGCCAAACCGCTCGCCATCGACCGTGCGATCGGCCGGCGTCCTGTGATCGCGTTCGGCAACGCGGACGGCGATGTGCCGATGCTCGAATGGACTTCGGCCGGCGACGGTCCGCGCCTCGCGGCGCTGCTGCATCACACCGACGGTGAACGGGAGTATGCGTACGACCGCGCTGCGAAAAGCGGCAAGCTCGACAAGGGGCTGGACGAAGCCGGCACGAAAGGCTGGCTCGTCGTCGATATGAAGGATGACTGGACAACGGTGTTCAAGCCGGATAGCGCGGCAACGGCTGCGGCACCGTCCAACTAAGGGCGGCTTGTTGGGAAGGCCGCGCCTGGCAGCGGCCTTCCCGGCCTTTCATCACTCGCTTAGCGGGTTAGCGTGATGACCAGATAGCTGGCGTACAACACGCCGCACACCAACAGCGCCCACACCGGCACGCCTCGCTCGCGCACGTTGATCCGCAGCCACGCGGCGGCGGCGAGCGTGATCACGATGCCGGTCACCACTTCGATACGCGGCGCCCACGGCGTCAGCAGAATTCCGATCGCGGGCAGCAGCGTGCCCTGAAACACCATCGCGCCGGTGATGTTGCCGAACGCCAGTGTGTCCTTGCCGCGGCGAATCCACAGGATGCTGTTGACCTTCTCCGGCAACTCGGTGGCGATCGGAATGATCAGCAGCGACAGCAGCAACGGCGAGACGCCGAGCACCTGCGACACGCCCCGCACGCCGTGGATGAAGCCTTCTGCGCCCCACACCAGCAACGCAACTGCGAGCACCAGTTGCACCGCGATGGTCACGAGATTGGTGGGCAAACCAAGACGCGACAGCAGCATCTTGCCCGGTGCTTCGGTGCCGTGACCGGCGTCGACCAGTTTGTTCGACGCACGGAACGTCATCACCACATAGGTGATGTACACACCGACCAGCGCCGCGCTGAACAGCCCCCGCACGATCATCTGTTCGTGCGGCACGTACATCGCCGCGGCCGCCAACACAAAGGCGCACAGGAAGTAGTTCAGATCCCGTGTGAAACCCGTGCGTTCGGGCGTGACCCAGCCGCCGGCGCCGCGCGTACCGAGAATCGCCAGCGTCATCAGGAAGGTGGAGAGGGTGGAAAGCATGAGCGGCGCGCCAAGAATCGCGCCGACGCCGATTTCCTGATTGACCGCGCTATCGGTCGTGCCGCCCGCAATCGCAAGCAGCGGGACAAGCGTTTCGGGCAAGGCGGTGCCGACCGCTGCGAACAGCGAACCCGTCACGCCCTCGGAGATTTTGAGACGCTCGCCGAGATGTTCGAGTGCGTTGGTGAAGAGCTCGGCCGCCACCAGAATGACGACCAGCATGATGGCGAGTTCGAACAGGAGACCGGTCATGCGTGGCTCCCTGCAAATGCAAAGGGAAAGCGGCACAGCGGACGGGCAAGTGGGGAGACTGGCAGGGCACAACGATGTTTCACAGGGCAACTCCGCGGTCGGACGCAAGTAACGAACCAATGACGCACCGCGACCCGTCCGACCAGAACGAAGCAGTGCGCCAATGGTCTCGCCAAACCGACCCGGTCGAACGCGCCATGACCCGTAGGCCAAGTATGTTGACGCGCTCTCCTTCAATGGATGAAGGAAGGCTACTCCCCAATGACCGGAGGATTCTAACGGGACGGGCGGCTTTCAACAAGCTTGGGATCCGGCGCCTGCGCCGCTCCCGGTTTCACCGCGCACGTCCAGCGCTGCGACGTCAGGCGGCCAAGTGCGTGATCGCCCCGCTGGTAAGATCACTCACCGTCTACGACAGCAGTGAGTCCTCACATGAACTACCAGAATCGCCAGTGGTTTTACGTCAAGCGCCCGGAAGGACGCGTTGGCGACGAGCATTACGAGTTGCGCGAAAGCGAGCTCGACGACAATTTGTCATCGAATGAAGTGTTGATCCGGGCGCGTATCGTCAGCGTCGATCCGTACATTCGAATCCAGCAGCATGAACGCAATACTTACGACGTGCCGCATCCGCTCGGGATCGTCCAGCGGGCGGGCGTGGTGGGTGAAGTGGTGGCGTCGGCGAGCCCGCTTTTCAAGCAGGGCGACTGGGTGTCGGCCTATAGCGGCTGGCAGCTCTACGCCAAATGCCATCACAGCGAGCTGACCAAACTGAACCCCGACGCGGCGCCGGTTTCGACTGCGCTCGGTGTGCTCGGCATGCCGGGACGCACCGCGTGGTTCGGCTTGATGGAAGCGGGCAAGCCGCGTCCTGGCGACACGCTGGTCGTGTCCGGTGCGGCGGGCGCGGTCGGCTCGCTGGTCGCGCAGTTCGGCAAGCGTGCCGGCTGCCGCGTCATCGGGATCGCCGGCGGCCCGGACAAGTGCGCGTTTCTGACGGACACGTTGAAGCTCGACGGTGCGGTCGACTACCGCGCGCATCCCACACTTGAAGGCTTGCAGTCGGCTCTGCAGGCAGCCACCGGCGGCGTCGATGTCTATTTCGACAACGTGGGAGGCATGGTTACCGATGCGGTAATCCCGCTCATCAAGCGCCGCGCGCGAATCGTGATCTGCGGCGCGATCGCTCAGTACGACGGCGGCCTCGACACGCCGGACCTCGCGCCGCGCTTCCTGCAGCACATGCTGTTTCAGCGCGCGACGATTCAGGGGATTCTCGCCCGCGACTTCACGCACCGGATGGACGAGATGTTACAGACCGTCGCGCCGTGGGTGAAGAACGGTGAAATCGTTTACCAGGAGACATACGTCGACGGTTTTGACGCGTTGCCGAACGCTCTCAATAGCCTGTTCGAAGGGAAGAACCTCGGGAAGCTGCTGGTCAGGGTGTGAAGGCGTGAGTTTCTGAACGACAACCCCGACACTGGCCGGGGTTGTCGTTTGTGGATTGTTTATTTCCGTTTGCTGCGTCTTTGCAGCAACGCGGAACGCCCATCCATGTGCTAAAGGAACTGGGAGGGTGGGAAACGATGGAAATGGTGCAGGGGTACGCGTACCTGTTGGCCGATCACCTGGCGCAGTGGGTGCAGCCGATGACGGCGATGCCAGCGAAACCGCAGTTAGTTGCAATTCGAGGGGACACGGGAACAGGTGAATTCGCGGGAACCCTTGTCAGGATTGGTGCGCCCGGCTGGGATCGAACCAGCAACCCCTGCCTTCGGAGGGCAGTACTCTATCCATTGAGCTACGGGCGCTTCAACACGAAAGCGCGGCAACCTGAACAGGAGCGACGCCAAAGCGAGACCGAAAGGATACCCGGTTTCAGCCAAACCGTCCACCGGACGGCCTAGATGGCGGGATTGCGCGTCTCCTGCCCGCCATCCCGGCGGCGCCGGCCGCACCCCGCGATGCGGGTAAACGCCTGCTGAACACCTCGCCGCGCCCCTCGCCGCCGCCGAAATGTTGCGTCTATAATCGTCCGTGCCTGATTAAAGAACAAGAAGTTGCCGTCACGCTGTACCGCTCACATACCCACGGAGACGAGACAAGCATGAGCGAAGCACCACACGGAGCCCCAATCAAAACCCCCGGGCAGCTCATCGCCGCGATCATTGCCAGCTTTGCGGTACCGATCGTCATCATCGTTCTGCTAGTGATCTACGTCGATAATTCGACGCGCACGGGCGCCGGCACAGACAGTCTTTCCGACGCCGAGGTCAGCGCGCGGATCAAGCCGTTCGCGCAAGTCGACATTCGCGATGCCAACGCGCCACGCGTCTACAAGACCGGCGAAGAGGTCTATAAGGCCGTTTGCTCCGCCTGTCACGCGTCGGGTGCGGCAGGCGCGCCGAAATTCACCAATACCGCCGACTGGGCGCCGCGCATCGCGCAGGGTTTCGACGCGTTGTTGCACACGGCGCTGACCGGCAAGGGCGCGATGCCCGCGCGTGGCGGCACCAGCCCGGACGACTACAGCGACTTTGAAATCGCCCGCGCGGTGGCTTACATGGCGAACAATTCCGGCGCGAGCTTCCCTGAACCGGCACAGCCGGCAGCGGGTGCGGCAGCCGCCGCGTCCGGCGCTGCCGCCGCGGCGCCGGCGGGTGCTTCGGATGCTGGCGCCGCACAAGCCGCTGCAGCAATGGCGGCCATGGCAAGCGTGCCGCAGGCGGCTGCGCCAGCAGCAGGCGGAGCACAAAGCGCGGACGCCTCGCAAGCCGGCAAGGCGCTGTACCAGCAGGTTTGTCAGGCGTGTCACGCGGCCGGCGTGCTGAACGCACCGAAGTTCGGCGACAAGGATGCATGGGCGCCGCGCCTGAAAGAACCGATGGACACGGTCTACAACTACGCACTGCACGGCAAGGGTGCGATGCCGCCCAAGGGTGGCTCGACTGCGTCCGACGCGGACGTGAAAGCCGCCGTCGACTACATGGTCAGCGCGGCGAAGTAAGGCGCTTCCGGCCCCTGTCGCAAAACAAAAAGTCCCTGCACCGTGGCGACACGGGCGGGGATTTTTTATGCGAAATGCGTTTACGCGCCGTCGGGTCAGCCGCCTGCCGATGCAACTGCGGGACGGCTGAACGCCTCGACAAATGCCAACGCCGGCGTGCTACGCGCCAGCGACGCCAAATGCATGTGCAGGTCAGCGGGGACAAGCCACGGATAGCTCAGTCCATCTTGCAACGCTTCGAGCAATTTGCCGTCCACGTCCGCCACAACGTCCATGCGTGCGATGTGGATATGAAACCCCGTGACGGCCGACGTCGCATCGAAAGTCCACCGATATACCCCGTGGCCGACGCGCAATGCGCCGGTTGCTCGTTCACGCATCACAACCAGCCAGGGCAAGGCGTCGATCGTGCCGTTCTCTACCGCAAGCGAATTGCACACGTAATAGGTGCGGCACTGCGCGTACTGCGCGCCGAAATCGGTGACGAGCGTTTTAGCAATCGCATCCGTACCGACTGTGCGCGCCGGAAACGCGATATTCGACGTAGCGAGCGAAATGGTGAGGACTGCATCCGGTGCAAAAGCCTCGGCAATGCGATTAGCACGCGTGTTGTCTTTCGCGTCGATGTAGGTTTCGAGCGCGCGACGATAGTGCGCGAGCGGTGGCGGGGGCATGCGAGCGGTCTCCGATTGATGGGCCGTGCCACTGTAGCGCGCGTACGTCGCAAAACCGCCGATGCACCTGCCGCGCCCGGGGTCTTGCATCCACGCCCACGTTCAGGGCTTCTGCAACAGCGCCTTCAAACTCGCAAGCCGGTCTTTCGGCGACATCGGCGCTTCTTCGGGTGTCGGCGGCGGGGCGTCGTCGAGCAGCATTTCGGGGATGAAGCGCGACGGCTCGCACACCACGGTTTCGCGCGCGCGCTTGCGCTTCTTGCACCAGTTCAGATGCAGGCTGCGCTGCGCCCGCGTGATTGCGACGTACATCAGACGACGCTCTTCCTCGATGCGCGCGTCGTCGATCGGCTCGTCGTCCGGACCGCCACGGTGCGGCATGATGCCTTCTTCGACGCCCACCAGAAACACGTGCGGATACTCCAGCCCCTTCGACGCATGCACCGTTGAAAGCCGCACGGCGTCCGGATCTTCTTCTCGGCCCTCGAGCATCGACATCAGCGCGACGGTCTGGATCAGGCCGAGCAGACTCTTACCGGTGTCACCGAAACCGTCGGCGGTGTCGTAGCCGGTTGCCTCGCTCTTCTCCGAACCTTCCGGCTCAGCCTTGGTGCCCTTGCGCTTCAACCATTCCATGAACTCAAGCACGTTCTGCCACTTGGACTGCGCCTGACGTTCGTCGAACGCATCGTACAGGTAGGCTTCGTAGTGAATCGCGTCCATCAGTTCGTCGAGCAGCGTGCCCGCGGCATCCTTCTCGGCGCGATCGGTGAGACGCTGCATGAAGTCGCAGAACACGCGCATCGGTTCGATCTGACGCGGCGACAGGCGCGCCTCGATGCCGCCCATGTAGACCGCTTCGAATAGCGACACTTTCGCTTGGCCCGCGAACGAGCCGAGCGCTTCGAGCGTCGTATTGCCGACGCCGCGGCGCGGTGTGGTGATCGCGCGGATGAACGCCGGATCGTCGTTGGCGTTGGCGATCAGGCGCAGATACGCGCAGATATCCTTGATCTCGGCTTTGTCGAAGAACGACTGCCCGCCCGACAGCACATACGGAATCCGCTCACGACGCAGCACCTGTTCGAAGATGCGCGCCTGGAAGTTGCCGCGGTACAGGATCGCGTAGTCGCGGAAATTGGCTCGCCGCTCGAACTTGTGGGCGGACAGGCGGAACACCACGGATTCGGCCTCGTGCTCTTCATCGTTGCAAGGCGTGACGGTGATCGTGTCGCCCATGCCGTGTTCGGACCAAAGCTTCTTTTCGAACAGCTTCGGATTGTTCGAGATCACGTTGTTCGCGGCGGTCAGAATGCGCACCGTCGAGCGGTAGTTCTGCTCGAGCTTGATCAGATGCAGCTTCGGAAAATCCTTGCTGAGCTGCCCGAGATTTTCGAGCGTCGCGCCGCGCCAGCCGTAAATCGCCTGATCGTCGTCGCCGACCGCAGTGAACGCCGCGCGCTTGCCGGCCAGCAGTTTCACCAGTTCGTACTGGCACGCGTTGGTGTCCTGATACTCGTCGATCAGCAGATAGCGCAGCTTGTTCTGCCAGCGGTCGCGCACCTGCTCGTTCTTCTCGAAGAGCTCGGCGGGCAGACGGATCAGGTCGTCGAAATCGACCGCCTGATACGCATGCAGCGTAGCCACGTAATTGCGGTAGACGATCGCGGCCTGGTGTTCGTCCTCGTTCGCGGCGATCGCGATCGCCTGCTCGGGCATGATCATGCCGTTCTTCCACAGCGAGATGATCGACTGGATCTTGCGGATAAAGCCCTTGTCCGTCGAGCCGACCTGCTCCTGGATCATGCCGAAGCAGTCGTCCGAATCCATGATCGAGAACTGCGGCTTCAGGCCGACGTGTTCCGCTTCCTGCCGCAGAATCTGCACGCCGAGCGAGTGGAAGGTGCAGACCGTCAACTGATTGACGGGCACTTTGCGGCCTTCCTTGCCGGGCGTGGTGAGCGTCTTGCCTTCGAGCAGCTTGCCCACGCGCTCGCGCATTTCCAACGCGGCCTTGTTCGTGAACGTGACGGCGGCGATGTGGCGCGGCTCGAAGCCTTTGGCCTCGATCAGGTGGGCGATTTTCTGCGTGATCACGCGCGTCTTGCCACTGCCTGCGCCGGCGAGCACGAGACACGGACCGTCAAGATAACGGACCGCTTCATTTTGAGCGGGGTTCAGGCCTGCGGACATCGTCAGTGGATGGGTAATGCGGTTGAGGGCGCTTGGGTGCGGAATCGCGAGACCGAAGGCCCGGGGGCATGCTGCGCGGGGCTGGCGGCTGGGACGCTCGACTCGGTGTGAGGGGCATTCCGGCTCGCTGCGCTCCGCGCGAGAGGAGCGATGTTAACACGGATGCCCGAAGCCGATGCCGTGACAGATGCGCTGTCGGACGGCAAGGAAAGGGGGCCGCAATGGCAGCTCGCCCGACGACAAAAACGGAGGCTCAACCGGGCTGCCCGGAACACGGCCACAGCTGCCATCCGGACGCCGCCGACAAACGCCTGCGACGATGCTGACAGCCCGCCTTCGGGACATGCCACAATTACGCTGTTGCGCGCCGCCGCCGCGGTGGCAAAGCGGCGCGCCGTTTTTGCAGGAAGACACGCATGTCCGCATCGCTGAAGATTGGATTGATGGGTTACGGTTTTGCTGGCGCGACCTTTCATGCGCCGGTGATCGAGCACTGCGGGCGGGCCAGCATCGCAGCCATCGCGACGAGCCAGCCCGAGCACGCGCTGGCCGATTACCCGCACGCAAAGGTGGTGGCCGATCTCGACGCCCTGCTGGAGCTCGAAGAAATCGATTGCGTCGTCATCGCGACGCCCAACGACACGCACTTCGACCTGGCGCGCCGCACGCTGGAAGCAGGCAAGCACGTGGTGGTCGACAAGCCGGTCACGCTCACCGCCGCCGACGCCCACACGCTCGCCAACATTGCACTGGCTCGCAGCAAGCGGTTCGTCCCCTTTCATAACCGCCGCTGGGACGGTGATTTTCTGACCGTGCGGGATCTGCTTGCCAGCAGAGAATTGGGACGCATCACGCAATACGAATCGCATTTCGACCGTTTCCGGCCGGAAGTTCGGCAGCGTTGGCGCGAGGAAGCTTCGCGCGGCGGCGGCCTGCTATTCGATCTTGGACCGCACCTGATCGACCAGGCGCTGGCGTTGTTCGGCGCACCGCAGACCGTGTCCGCGACGGTTCGGACGCATCGCGATCAAGCCAGTGCACCGGACTACGTCCATATTCAGCTGGGCTACGGTGAATTCGAGGTGGTGTTGCATGCCAGCGCGTTGACTGCGTACGTCGCACCGAGGTTTACGATTCACGGCACGCAAGGGAGCTACGTCAAATACGGGCTCGATACGCAGGAAGATCAGTTGAAAGCCGGCTTGCGGCCGGGCGATGACGGGTTCGGCGCCGGCAATGCGCCCGGTGTGTTGCGTGTGCTTGAAGAGGGTCAGGAAGTCGAGCGGGAGGTGCCCACGCGCAACGGCGACTACGTCGGCTTTTATATTGCCTTGGCGGATGCCATTCAGAACGGCGCGAAATTTCCCGTCAGCGCTCAGGACGCAGTCGACGTCATGACAATCATCGAGCTTGCAGCCCGGAGTTCAGAAGAAGGCGTCCGATTGCCATTTGAACGCATTCGCTGACGTTTTCCTGCGCTACGGGCCGCTTTCTGCGCCATTGGCGGCAACACGCGAACCATGCCGCCGCCAATGGCAAAAAGCCTGACAAGCCCGAAAGGAACATAACGTTACAAATAACCCCGTCTCCGCGGTCAGCGTGAATCCCCGGCAATCCGTTGCTACCCCAGTAGCACCACAAAACGACAACGACTTCCCGGAGTGTCCATGCCCCGTATCGTCCGCGCACTAGCAGCATGCGCATTGCTCAGCTCCCTCGCCGCCTGCGTGGTGGCCCCTCAGCAACCTGCGCCGGCGCCGCGTCCTAACCCGCAACAAATTGCGGATCAGCGCTTCAACCAGGTCAACGGCCGGATCGACAACCTGAGCCGCCGCATCGACGCTCGCGTCAACCAAGGCTACTACCCGCCCCCGCAAGGCGGCGCGTTGCACCATCGTCTCGACGTGATCCGTCAGGAAGCTCACGACATGGCGGCGCAACACGGCGGCGGCCTGTCCGGCGACGAACAGCGCGTGCTGAACCAGGAACTGGACAACGCGGCACACGCCATCGGCGAATAATCGTGCCGGTTCAGGCACCGAAGCAAAGAAGCGCGGGCATCACGTCCCGCGCTTTTTTTGACTTTCGCGAACCCGCAGCGCCAACCCCCATGCCCCTTGCGGGCCTTTATTTGACAAGCCCCCGGCCCTCGCGTACATTCGCCGCACGCGTCGGGAGAGCGTGCTGGCCGCAGAAAATCGCAGGCCGCACCGCCGAAGGGGCACACCCGCAAACTCTCAGGCAAAAGGACCGACTGCGTCGAAGAACCCGCGCCCAGGCAACATCAAGGCACCGGTTTTTCGCACTCTGGAGAGCGGCAGTAGCCATCTGCATCGTTTAATCGAGCAGATTCTGGCAAGCTGCCCACCGAAGGGGCGCGCGTTTCACCGTAGCGATCAGGGCTTCACCATCGCACGGCAGCGCAATCTCTCAGGTATCGAGGACAGAGGGGTCATGCAACGCAATCGCTCGCAGGCATCAGCCGCGAGGCGTAGCGCCGCATGGCCTTTTTTGTTTCGCGAGACGCCTGAGGCCCCATGACCGAACTCAAACACACCCCGCTCAACGCCACCCATCGTGCGCTCAACGCTCGCATGGTCGATTTCGGCGGCTGGGACATGCCCGTCAACTACGGCTCGCAGATCGACGAACACCGCGCCGTGCGCACCGACGCCGGCATGTTCGACGTCTCGCATATGTGCGTCGTCGATTTCACCGGCGAGCGCGTGCGCGCCTTCTTCGAACACGCGCTGGCCAATAACGTCGCCAAGCTGCAAACGCCGGGCCGCGCGCTCTACTCCTGTCTGCTGAACCCGAATGGCGGTGTGATCGACGATCTGATCGTCTATTACTTCAGCGAGACGCACTTCCGCCTGGTCGTCAACGCCGGCACCGCAGAGAAAGACGTCGCCTGGTTCACCAAGCTCAACGCCGAAGGCAGCTACGGCCTGACCATCACGCCGCGCCGCGATCTGGCGATCGTCGCCGTGCAAGGCCCGAACGCCCGCGATAAGGTCTGGCAAGTCGCGCCGTCCAGCCGCACCTCCACCGAACTCCTTAAGCCGTTTAACGCCGCCATCGTCGACAACACGCCGTTTGGCGAACTGATGATTGCCCGCACCGGCTACACCGGCGAAGACGGCTTCGAAATCGTCCTGCCCGCAACGTCCGTTTGCGAGTTCTGGGACGCATTGGTGCGTCAAGGCGTGCGCCCCGCGGGTCTCGGCGCGCGCGACACGCTGCGTCTCGAAGCCGGCATGAACCTGTACGGCCAGGATATGGACGACAACGTCTCGCCGCTGGATGCCGGCCTCGCCTGGACCGTCGACCTGACCTCGCCGCGCGACTTCGTCGGCAAGGCCAAACTTGAGGCCGACGGCTCGCAGGCCTCGTTCGTCGGCCTGATCCTGCTGAAGGAAAACGGCAAGGCGGCAGGCGTGCTGCGTGCTCACCAGAAAGTCGTCACGCCGGAAGGCGAAGGCGAAATCACCAGCGGCACTTTTTCACCCACGATGCAGGAATCGATCGCCTTCGCGCGCGTGCCGAAAGGCGTGCAGCCGGGCGACACCGTTCACGTTCAGATTCGTGACAAAAACGTACCCGCAAGCGTGGTAAAACTGCCGTTCGTACGCAACGGCAAAGTGCTCGCAGTTTAAGCAGCCGGCGCGTGCGTCAATCTTTTTAAGTTCATACCGAATAACACCGCATAGGAGCATCCGATGAGCATCCCGGCCGATCTGAAATACACCGAATCGCACGAGTGGGTCCGCACCGAAGCAGACGGCACGCTGACGGTCGGCATCACCGACCACGCGCAGGAAGCGCTCGGCGACATCGTCTTCTTCGAAGTCCAGGAACTGGGCAAGACCGTCAACGCCGGCGACACCGTCGCCGTGATCGAGTCGGTGAAAGCCGCTTCCGATATCTACGCGCCGGTCTCGGGCGAAATCATCGAAGCGAACCCGGCCGTCGCCGACACGCCGGATGGCGTCAACAGCGCGCCGTACGAGAACTGGCTCTTCAAGATCAAGCCGGCTGCGGACGCATCGCAGGATCGCCTGATCGACGCAGACGCGTACGCAAAGTCCGTCGGCGCCTGATTCACCGCAAGTTGCACCATTACGTTTAAACCCGACAGGCGCGGCGCGTCCGATTCGACAGTCGAACGGACGCCCGCACCGCCAGGAACACCTCATGAAGCTCGAACACCCGGATCGTCTGATGAACCGCACTCCTCTCTCGCTCGCCGCGCTCGAAGTGCATGACGCCTTCGCTGAACGGCACATCGGCCCGGATTCGGCCGACCAGCAAGCGATGCTCGAAGCCCTCGGCTTCGCATCGCGCGCCGCGCTGATCGACGCGGTCATTCCGAAGACGATCCGCCGCACCGAAACGCTGCCGCTCGGCCCCTTCGCCCAGCCGAAGAGCGAAGCCGAAGCGCTCGCCGCGCTGCGTGAGCTGGCGGACAAGAACCAGGTGTTCCGCTCGTATATCGGGCAGGGCTATTACAACGCACACACGCCGACGGTGATCCTGCGTAACGTGCTGGAAAATCCGGCGTGGTACACCGCGTACACGCCGTATCAGCCGGAAATCTCGCAGGGCCGTCTGGAAGCGCTACTGAACTTCCAGCAAATGATCGTCGACCTGACCGGTCTGGCGATCTCGAACGCATCGCTGCTCGACGAAGCCACCGCGGCCGCCGAAGCGATGACGCTGCTGCAACGCGTCGGCAAGCCGAAGTCGAACGTGTTTTACGTCGCCGACGACGTGCTGCCGCAAACCATCGAAGTGGTGAAGACGCGCGCCACGCCGGTCGGCATCGAAGTGAAAGTCGGCCCGGCAGCGGACGCAGCGAACGCGAATGCGTTCGGCGTGCTGCTGCAATACCCGGGCGTGAACGGCGACGTGCGCGACTACCGCGCACTCGCTGAAGCCATCCATGCAGCAGGCGGCCACGTGGTGGTCGCTGCCGATCTGCTCGCGCTGACCGTTTTGACGCCGCCGGGCGAATGGGGCGCGGACGTAGCCGTCGGCAACACGCAGCGTTTTGGCGTGCCGGTTGGTTTCGGCGGCCCGCACGCGGCTTACCTTGCCGTGCGCGATGAATTCAAGCGCCAGATGCCGGGCCGTCTGGTCGGCGTGACCGTCGATGCGCAAGGCAATCCGGCACTGCGTCTCGCGCTGCAAACGCGCGAACAACATATCCGCCGCGAGAAGGCGACCTCGAACGTGTGTACCGCGCAAGCGCTGCTCGCGATCATGGCCAGCATGTACGCTGTCTATCATGGCCCGCACGGTCTGAAGACGATCGCGCTGCGCGTGAACCGCATTGCTGCGTTGCTGGCAGCCGGCGCGAAGAAGCTCGGTTACACGCTCGTCAACGACACATTCTTCGACACGCTCACGTTCGAAACCGGCGCACGCACCCAGGCGCTGCATGACGCGGCGACTGCGCGGCGCATCAATCTGCGTCGTGTGAGCGACTCGCGCGTCGGCATCTCGATCGACGAAACCACCACGCGCAGCGATCTGGCCGATCTGCTCGCAGCGTTCGCGCAAGCGGCATTTGTCGACGAAGTCCCGCAAATCGACATCCTCGACGCGGAACTCCCCGCAGAGAACACGGTGCCCGCCGCGCTCGAACGCACCAGCGCGTACCTCACGCACCACGTGTTCAACCGTCATCATTCTGAAACGGAAATGCTGCGCTACCTGCGCAGCCTGTCAGACAAGGACCTCGCGCTCGACCGCTCCATGATCCCGCTCGGCTCCTGCACGATGAAGCTGAACGCGACCTCGGAAATGCTGCCGGTCACGTGGCCCGAATTCGGTCAGATTCACCCGTTCGCACCGGCTGAGCAAACGGTCGGCTACCGCGAAATGATCGATCAGCTCGAACAGATGCTGGTCGCTGCCACCGGCTACGCAGCGGTGTCGCTGCAGCCGAACGCCGGCTCGCAAGGCGAGTACGCGGGTCTGTTGATCATTCACGCGTATCACGCATCGCGCGGCGAAGGCCACCGCAACGTCTGCCTGATTCCCGCGTCGGCGCACGGCACGAACCCGGCATCGGCGCAGATGGCCGGCATGCAAGTGGTCGTGGTTGCTTGCGACGCGCAGGGCAACGTCGATATCGAAGACCTGAAAAAGAAAGCCGAACAGCACGCTGACAAGCTTGCTGCGATCATGATCACGTATCCGTCCACGCACGGCGTGTTCGAAGCGAACGTCCGCGAAATCTGCGAGATCGTGCATGCGCACGGCGGCCAGGTCTATGTGGACGGCGCGAACATGAACGCCATGGTCGGCCTCTGCGCACCGGGTCAGTTCGGCGGCGACGTCTCGCACCTGAACCTGCACAAGACTTTCTGCATTCCGCACGGCGGCGGCGGACCGGGCGTCGGTCCGGTCGCGGTCGGCGCGCATCTCGCGCAATTCCTGCCGAATCAGATTTCGTCGGGCTACGAGCGTGCGCAGAACGGCATCGGCGCTGTGTCGGGCGCGCCGTATGGGTCCGCTTCGATCCTGCCGATTTCGTGGATGTACATCGCGATGATGGGCGCGAAGAACCTCACGGCCGCCACCGAAACCGCGATCCTCAACGCGAACTACGTCGCGAACAAACTCGCGCCGCATTACCCCGTGCTGTACTCGGGCCCGGGCGGACTGGTCGCGCACGAATGCATTCTGGATCTGCGTCCCATCAAGGAAACCAGCGGCATCTCCGTTGACGACGTCGCCAAGCGCCTCGCCGACTACGGCTTCCACGCACCGACCATGAGCTTCCCGGTACCGGGCACGCTGATGGTCGAGCCGACCGAATCGGAATCGAAGGAAGAACTCGACCGCTTCGTCGAAGCGATGATCGCGATCCGCGAGGAAATCCGCGCTGTGGAAGACGGCCGCTCGGACCGCGAAGACAATCCGCTCAAGCATGCGCCGCACACGGCGGCGGTGGTCATCGCCAACGACTGGAAGCATGCATATGCGCGCGAAACCGCCGCGTATCCGCTGCCCACGCTGATCGCCAAGAAGTACTGGCCGCCGGTCGGCCGCGCGGACAACGTGTATGGCGACCGCAATCTGTTCTGCTCCTGCGTGCCGATCGCCGACTACGAGTAAGCCGGCCCGCAAACCGCGCAGCGCCTCGAAGGTTGTAAGCAGGCGTTGCGCGGTTCTGTCGCTTGTGTCCGCAAACGGCTAACATCACACACCGAATCAGCCTAACGAGGAGTTTCGCATGGCGCGAAAGGTGCGATTGATGCAAAGCCGGACCGAAATCAGGCGAACCCAAACATGGCAGCAGGCTTGCACGCTATTGCTGGCTGGCGCAGCGGTGCTGCTGCCGCTACGGCAGGCGCAAGCCGCAATGAATTTTTGCGCGGCTCCCGCGCTGCAAACCAGCGAGCGCACGAATGCCGATCCAGGCGTCAAGGCGCTGGTGAGCAATGTACTGGCACATCTGAACGACCCGCCGCATGCGCTGGCGAAACTGCATACGGAAGGCACGCTTCCGCACGAGGGCATCTACGATCAAAGCGTCGAGGCGGAGAAGGATCTGGATCTGCTGCGCGACGCCGCGCTCGCCTGGCGCGCGACCAGTGACGACCGTTATCTGAAACTGGTCGACCGCTTGCTGTATGCATGGGTCACGACTTATCAACCCAGTTTCAATCCGATCGACGAAACCCATTTCGAAGGCCTGATTCTCGCCTACGACATGACCGCGAGCGCGTTGCCGGTGAAAACGCGCAATGCATCGATGGCGTTCCTGACGAAGCTCGCGAGCGGCTACATCGAGCAGATCGACGCGCAGCCGCGACCGCTCACGGGTACGTTCAAGAACAACTGGCAAAGCCACCGGATCAAGCTGATCTCGATGGCTGCGTTCACGCTGGATAACCGCAAGATGATCAACGCGGCGCAGCGCCTGTTCGACGAGCATATCGGCGACAACATTGCGCCGGACGGCTCGACGTTCGACTTCGGCGAGCGTGACGCGCTGCATTACGTCACCTATGACCTGCAGCCGCTCGTGACCGCCGCGCTCGCTGCGCGCCGCCACAACCGCAACTGGTTGCCGGAGAAGGGAGCGAACGGCGCGTCGCTGCAAGCCGCGCTGAACTGGCTCATGCCGTACGCGGATGGCAGCAAAACGCATGAAGAATTCGTGCATTCGAACGTTCCGTTCGATGCCAAACGTCGCGAGGCCGGTTTGCCCGGATATTCGGGTCAATGGGATCCGAAAAACGCGACGGAACTGTTTCACCTGGCGGCGCGTCTCGACGGACGCTATACGCCGATCGCGCTGCAGCTCGCACCGACGCCGCCCGCATGGCTCGCCGTGTGCTTACCGCTGCCGGCGCGCTAAACTAACTTTTATCAGCAGGGAGCAGTAAATGGCAGTCAGCGTGTTCGACCTCTTCAAAATCGGCATTGGTCCGTCCAGTTCGCATACGGTCGGGCCGATGCGTGCGGCGCTGATGTTCGCGCAAGGGCTCGAACGCGACGGGCTGCTTGGCGCGACGGCATCGGTGAAAGTGGATCTGTATGGGTCGCTCGGCGCGACCGGCAAGGGTCACGGCACCGATCGCGGCGTGATGCTCGGCCTGATGGGCGATGCCCCTGACACCGTCGATCCGGACACGATCGCACAGCGGCTCGAAGCGGTAAAGGCGTCGCGCAAGCTCGCCTTGCTCGGCACGCACGACGTGCCGTTCGTCCAGAAAGATCACATTTCGTTTCTTCGCCAGGCGCTGGCCGAGCATCCGAACGGCCTGAAACTCCGCGCGCTCGATGCACAAGGCGAGACGCTGCGCGAGTCGACCTATCTGTCGGTGGGCGGCGGTTTCGTGGTGACGGCGGGCGCGCCGAACACGAAGGTGCTGAGCGCCGTCGAACAATTGCCGCATTCGTTCCGCAGCGGCAACGAATTACTCGCGCTGTGCAAATCCACCGGCAAGAGCATCGCGCAATTGATGTGGGAAAACGAACGCGTCTGGCATACCGAAGAAGAGACGCGTGCGGGCTTGCTGAAGATCTGGAATGTGATGCAGTCGTGTGTATCGCGCGGTTGCGGTATCAACAATCCGGATGCCGACGGCCACTTGCCCGGTCCGTTCCAGGTGAAGCGCCGCGCGCCGCAGTTGTATCGCGCGTTGTCGGGCAATCCTGAGCTGGCGCTGCGTGATCCACTTTCGATGGTCGACTGGATCAATCTCTACGCCATCGCCGTGAATGAAGAAAACGCTGCGGGCGGCCGCGTGGTCACGGCGCCGACTAACGGCGCGGCCGGAATCATCCCGGCGGTGCTGCATTACTACACGCGCTTCATGCCGGGCTCGAACGAGCAGGGTGTGATCGACTTCCTGATGACGGCGGCGGCAATCGGCATTCTGTACAAGCTGAATGCGTCGATTTCAGGCGCGGAAGTGGGATGCCAGGGTGAAGTGGGCGTGGCCTGCTCGATGGCCGCGGGTGGGCTCGCCGCGGTGATGGGCGGCACGCCTGAGCAAGTCGAGAATGCTGCCGAGATCGGCATGGAACATAACCTCGGGCTGACGTGCGATCCGGTCGGCGGGATGGTGCAGATTCCGTGTATCGAACGCAATGCGATGGGCTCGGTGAAAGCCGTGAATGCCGCGCGAATGGCGCTGCGCGGCGACGGCACGCATTACGTGTCGCTGGACTCTGTAATCAAGACGATGATGCAGACCGGCGCCGATATGAAGACGAAGTACAAGGAAACGTCCCGCGGTGGGTTGGCGGTGAATATTGTGGAGTGTTGAGAACACAACGACCCGACCGGACCGATCGCACCCCCATCGCAACGCCTGGAGGCTTCATCGCAATGCCGCTCGCTTCTGAATCTTCTTCCACTGCGCAAACTACCGGCGCACGTCTCGTCGTCGACGCCTTGCTGACGCACGGCGTCGAACGTGTTTTCTGCGTACCCGGCGAGAGCTTTCTCGCGGTGCTCGATTCGCTGCACGACGAAACAGATCGCATCCAGACCATCGTCTGCCGGCACGAAGCGGCGGCCGCGAACATGGCTGAAGCCGTCGGTAAATTGACCGGACGTCCGGGTGTCGCGATCGTCACGCGCGGCCCCGGTGCGACGCATGCATCGATCGGCGTGCACACCGCGTTTCAGGACTCGACGCCGATGATCCTGCTGATCGGTCAGTGCGCGCGTGAGCATCTCGATCGCGAGGCCTTTCAGGAAATCGACTACCGGCGCATGTTCGGTCAGATGGCGAAATGGGTCGCGCAAATCGACGATCCGAAACGCATTCCCGAGTATCTGAGTCATGCGTTTCACACGGCGACGTCGGGGCGTCCGGGGCCGGTCGTGTTGTCGTTGCCGGAAGATGTGTTGAGCGAAGCGTGTGATCTTGTTGCTGGCGCACCCGCGTACAAACGTGTGGCGGCGTCGCCGTCTGCGGCGCAGATGGACGAGTTGCGTCGATTGCTGGAAGGCGCGCAACGGCCGATGGTCATTGCCGGCGGCAGCGGTTGGACGCCTGCGGCATGTGCCGATCTGCAACGCTTCGTCGAGAATTGGCAATTGCCGATCGGCCTCGCGTTCCGCTTTCAAGACACGCTCGACAACGAGCATCCGAATTACGCGGGTGATGTCGGGCTCGGTATCAATCCGGCGCTGGCTCAACGTATCCGCGATGCGGACCTGCTGCTCACGCTCGGTCCACGGCTAGGCGAAGCGACGACCAACGGCTACACGCTGCTCGACATTCCGAAGACCAAACAAACTCTGGTGCACGTGCATCAAGGCGCGGAAGAACTGGGGCGCGTGTATGCGGCAGATCTGCCGATTGTCTCGGGCATGCCAGAACTTGCAGCATTGCTTGCGGCGTTGAGACCGTCTTCCGACAAGCTCGCATGGACCGGTGCCGCGGAAGAAGCGCATCGCGCGTATCTCGACTGGCGCAAGCCGCGCCCGATTCCTGGCGACGTGCAAATGGGCGAAGTCATCCAGCAGTTGCGCGCGCATCTACCGGAAGACGCGATCCTCACGAACGGTGCGGGCAACTACGCAACGTGGTTGCATCGGCATTTCTCGTATCGGCATTTCCGCTCGCAACTCGCGCCGACCAGTGGCGCGATGGGCTACGGGGTACCCGCGGCGATTGCGGCGAAGTCGATGTATCCGCAACGCGCGGTGGTCGCATTAGCCGGCGACGGCTGCTTCATGATGTCCGCGCAAGAACTCGCGACGGCGATGCAGTACGACCTGCATGTGATTTTCATCGTCGTGAATAACGGTCACTTCGGCACGATCCGGATGCATCAGGAACGGCACTATCCGAATCGCGTGCACGGCACCGGTCTCACGAATCCTGACTTTGCGGCATTCGCAAAGTCGTTCGGCGCACATGGTGAGACGGTGGAGCGGACTGAAGATTTTCTGCCGGCGTTGCAGCGTTCTCTGGAAGCGAAGCGCGCGGCAGTGATCGAGATTCGCATGCCGCAGGAGGCGAGTACGCCGGGCGCGACGTTGGAGCAGATTCGCGAGCAGGGGAGGAAGCTGCGCGGAGAGACGGCTTAGCGAAAAAAGGCTTGTGGGCAATATCCCTCGGCACCGGCGAGTCTTAAGTCGAATTTTTGACGTACAGCAGACTTACCATGCAATCACCTTGTGCAGCGTTTGACGAATCGGCTACGGTAGCCATTCGTCTGAACGATTCAAGGAGTCGGTATGCTGAAGGCTGCTGTATTTGCAGGTGCGCTGGGATTGTCGAGCGCGGTGTTCGCGATGGGCGAGTCCTGTCCAGTTCATCCAACGGCAGAATGGATGAAGGAGAGTGACGCCCGTGCGCAAATCGAAGCGCAAGGCTATAAGATCGCGAAGTTCGAGATCGACGATAACTGCTATGAGGTCGAGGCCTACAACCAGGACGGCAGAAGGATGGAGTTGAACTACGACACCAAGACGCTCGCTGTCATCCGGCAGAAGATCGACTGAAGCCATTGGCTCACGCAAGCAGCTGCATAAAAGAGCCCCGCGGGAAAAACGGGGCTTTTTTACCTTCACGCTATAACCTGATTACCTGCCAAACGAACAACTACGCGTATATCACCGACAACGCACCAAGCTCTTTCATCAACGCGGGCTTGTGCGATTCGATCACGTCGGTTTGGATTTGATAGATCACGGACTTGATGACTTCTGTCTGACTCATGGTCGTCTCGTGCATGAGTGTCTTGATATCTTCGGCGATGCGCGGCGTCACCTTCATCGAAAGCCGCCGCCGTGCAGCGCCGCGGCGCTCCTTGAAGCGCTCGGTCGCCGACTTATGTGCCTTAATCAACCGTGCCCGCGGATATTCACCGGATGCAAACCGGTGCAGATAGAGCGTCATGAGCACCTTGCGGAATTCGGTCGAGCTCGCGCTGTCGACCATATAAGCGGCCAGGTCGAGAACATCGAGATAAATGGCCGGCAGTTGTGCCTCAATCGGCCTGACTTCCTTCTGCCGCGCTTCGCGGACGGCTGGCGTGGATTGCGCTGGAACGGCGACCACGTGGTCACAGACGTCACACACCGCCGCGAGAATATTCTTCACCTCACCTTTGCCGTCGCTGAAAGGTACGTCACGCCGCGCAAAGGTCGTGCTCACAAGCTGCTTGCAGTGATGGCAGATTGCCTTGCTTTTCTCGCCTTCTTCGTAGAGTTTCATCTTCATGGCTTCGCTCACTGGTGCACGCTGATAAACACGGTTTCCGGATTACCCACGAAGTAGAACTTCACGTACCAGCCACCCGACTCAATGATATGAACATCTATTGCCGGCGCGTTGTGATGAGGTGACGAACTGTATTGTGTGCCATCGCTCTTCGTAATGAGATCCTCAACGAACTGAGCGGTGACTTGCCCGGTCGACAGAAGGTTTTTCACGTTAATGGCAGAACGGGCCTCATGCTCGAACTTCCCGGATCTAAGCGCGGAGATCACCGCGCGCTTCACTTGCCTGTACTTGCTTGGTATCGACAACCGCACCCCCGATTATACGATATGTCTCGTATAAAAAGCGCTTCGCTGATTTCGCGCCACCCGTGAGGATTGTCGATGAATTTTTTTTCGGGAGAAGGCTAACTAATCGAGCTCACGCAGGCAGCACAAACTCGAAGATCCATAAAAAACCCCGCCGAAGCGGGGTTCCTGACATCAAAGCGAGCAGCGAAAAACCGCTTACTTCCCGCCCACGCTTTGCAGCGTCGTCCACTTGCCGTCGACAACCTTGTACAGCGTGATGCCGCCGTTCTTCAGGTCACCCTTGCCGTCGTACGCGAGGTTCGCTGCCGTCACTGCCGGCATCGAGGTCTTCGCGAGCAGCGGCAGATACTTGGCCGGATCGGTCGAGTTAGCCTTCTTCATCGCGTCGAACATCGCCATTGCGCCGTCGTAAGCGTACGGCGAGTACGTTTGCACGTCTTCGTTGAAACGCTTCTTGTACTTCGCGACGTAGTCCTTGCCACCCGGCATTTCTTCCAGCGGCAGGCCGGCGAGCGATGCCACCGTACCGTTCGCTGCGTCACCCGCGATCTGGATGAACGTCGGCGTGTGGACCATTTCGCCGCCCATCAGCGGTGCCTTGATGCCCAGCGCCTTCATCTGCTTGACCATCGGTGCCGCTTGCGAATCCGCGCCGCCGTAATAGATCAGGTCCGGGTTGACCGACTTCAGCTTGGTCAGGATCGACTTGAAGTCGACAGCCTTGTCGTTCGTGTATTCACGATCGACGATCGAGCCGCCCGCTGCCTTCGCTGCCTTTTCGAACTGATCAGCCAGACCTTGGCCGTAAGCCGTGCGGTCGTCGACGATCGCAATCTTCTTCACGCCCAGGGTCTTCACCGCGAACGTGCCGGCAACCGAACCTTGCTGCGTGTCGGACGTCATCATGCGGAACGTGGTCTTGAAACCTTGTTGCGTGTACTCAGGCGCCGTCGCCATTGCGATTTCGGGGATGCCCGCGTTCGCGTAGATGCGCGAAGCCGGAATCGTGGTGCCCGAGTTGAAGTGGCCGAGCATGCCCTTGATGCCGTCATCCACCAGCTTTTGTGCAACGGTCGTGCCGGTGCGCGGGTCAGCCTGGTCGTCGGCCGAATCCAGCACGAAGCGAACCGGCTTGCCGCCGATCACCGGCTTGGTGGCGTTCATGTCTTCCACGGCCAGCGTGATGCCGTTCTGGAAGTCCTTACCGTAGTGCGCCTGTGCGCCCGTCATCGGACCAGCAAAACCGATCTTCACGTCTTCGGTCGATTGAGCGTTGGCCGTCCCCGCCAGCGACATTGCTGCAACCAGCGCTGCGCCTGCCAGCTGTTTCATTTTGTGTTGCATAGCTTCTCCTTGGTACCAGGTGTGGATGGAGCGGTTTTTCGGGGTCGCCGTACCGCTTCCGTTTTTTTGAAGTAATCGATGAGGTTCGCTCAACCGATCGTCATCAAATTTGCATTGCCGCCTGCTGCTGCCGTATTCACGCTGACCGAGCGTTCCGTCAACAGACGCTCGAGCGCATAGTCTTCATCACCGCTTTCCAGCGCGCCCGCCGCGACGCCCTGCACCGAAACGATCGGTCCCGCACGTTTCGCGACTTCCTTCACCAGCGCCAGCAGTTCATCGCTATCGCCTTCGAACAGCACGGCGTCGAACGGTGTATCTGCGCTCTTCTTCACGCTTGCGTAAGACTTCAACGCGGCGGGCAGCTGCGACACCAATTGTTCACCAGCCGCACCTTCGAACAAGGCGCGATTTCCCGTAGCCAGTGCTGCGGCAAACTGCACGCGCGCACCGCTTGCCGTCGACGCGATACACAGCACCGTACCGCGTGCGCCCAGCGTGTAGGTGTTGCGCTCGCCCGTGGGTCCAGACAATACCGCAGTTGCGCCCGCCGGCACATGCGACAGATAACCGTCGCAGCGTGCGGCCAGCACCGGTTGCTGTTCGCTGATCAGCCAGTCGCGCAGCGCCGTCAAGGCCGCGGATGGATTATCCCCGTTCGCGCCCCCTTGCGGCACATCAACGATCAGTGCATCAGCCAGCGACTTCGGCAACCCGGCCGGACGCGTCGCCAGCAAACGCTGCAGATACAGCGCACCACCTGCTTTCGGACCCGTGCCCGACAAACCTTCGCCACCGAACGGCTGAACACCCACCACCGCGCCGATCACATTGCGGTTCACGTAGATGTTGCCGACATGCGCGCGGCTGATCACGTGAGCGATCGTTTCGTCGATCCGCGTGTGAATGCCAAGCGTCAGGCCGTAGCCGGTTGTGCGGATCTGTTCGAGCAGCTTGTCCAGCTGGCTGCGGCGGTAACGCACCACATGCAGCACCGGGCCGAACACTTCACGCTTCAATTCGTCGATGCTGTCGAGTTCGATCAGCGTCGGCGGAACAAACGTGCCTTGTCCCGCACCTTCCGGCATCGGCAGTTGCTCGACCTTGCGGCCTTTCTCGCGCATCGCCGCGACGTGCGCATCGATACCGCGCTTTGCGTCGAGGTCGATGACCGGGCCGACGTCGATCGACAGGCGGTCCGGATTGCCCACCGACAGTTCGCGCATCGCGCCCGTCAGCATTTCGAGCGTGCGGTCCGCGACATCTTCTTGTAGACAAAGAACGCGCAACGCGGAACACCGTTGACCGGCGGAATCGAACGAAGACTGCAGCACGTCCGCGACCACCTGCTCAGCAAGCGCCGAGGAATCGACGATCATCGCGTTCTGGCCGCCGGTTTCGGCGATCAGTGGAATCGGCTTACCTTCCGGGTCGAGGCGATTCGACAGCGTCTTGTTGATCAGACGCGCGACTTCGGTCGAACCGGTGAACATCACCGCACGGGTGCGCGGATCGGCCACCAGCGCTGCGCCGACCGTTTCGCCATTGCCCGGCAGCAGTTGCACCGCGCCCGCCGGCACGCCGGCTTCGCGCAGGATACGCACAGCTTGCGCGGCGATTAGCGGCGTTTGTTCGGCCGGCTTGGCGAGCACGGTGTTACCCGCCGCCAAAGCTGCAGCCACCTGCCCCATGAAAATCGCCAGCGGGAAATTCCACGGGCTGATACAGACCACCGGACCGAGCGGGCGATGCGTGTCGTTGGAGAACTCGTTGCGGATCTGCGTGGAGTAATAGCGCAGGAAATCGATCGCTTCGCGGATTTCCGCGACCGCGTTCGCCAGCGACTTGCCGGCTTCACGCACCACGAGACCCATCAGCGTATGCATCTGCGCTTCGAGCAGGTCGGCGGCACGCGCGAGGCAATCGGCGCGGGCGTCGACCGGCGTCGCTTGCCAGATCGGTGCGGCGGCGACTGCGTGGGCCATGGCGGCGCTCACATGTTCCGAGGTCGCTTCCACAACAGTGCCGACGAGGTCACGATGATCGGCCGGGTTGCGCACATCACGCGCGACACCCACGGCGATTTCGTTGTCTTCGAGCATAGGCGCCGCGCGCCACGGATGATGCGCGCTCGCCAGCAACGCCGACGACAACGAGGCCAGACGATGTTCGTTCGACAGATCGAGCCCCATCGAATTGAGACGCTCGGCGCCGAACAGATTACGCGGCAGCGGAATTTTCGTGTGCGGCGCGCCGAGCGGGACGATCTTCGAGGCTTCGTCGGCCGGGTCGGCGATCAGGTCCTTGATCGCGACGGTCTCATCGGCGATGCGGTTCACGAACGAGGTGTTCGCGCCGTTTTCCAGCAGGCGACGCACGAGGTATGCGAGCAGCGTTTCGTGCGTGCCGACCGGCGCATACACGCGGCACGGACGGTTCAGCTTGTCGCGGCCGGTGACTTCCTCATACAGCGGTTCACCCATGCCGTGCAGGCATTGGAACTCGTACTGGCCGGGGTAGTAGTTATTGCCCGCGAGGTGATAGATCGCCGACAGCGTGTGCGCGTTGTGCGTGGCGAACTGTGGATAGACCGCGTCCGGCGCGCTAAGCAGCTTCTTCGCGCAGGCGAGGTAGGAAACGTCCGTGTAGATCTTGCGCGTGTAGACCGGATAGCCCTCGAGACCGTCCACTTGTGCGCGCTTGATTTCGGTGTCCCAGTACGCGCCCTTCACGAGGCGGACCATGATGCGGTGACGGCTGCGGCGCGCCAGATCGATCAGGTATTCGATCACGAACGGGCAGCGCTTCTGATACGCCTGCACCACGAAACCGATGCCGTTCCAGCCGGCCAGTTCCGGATCGAAGCACAGCGCTTCGAGCAGATCGAGCGAGATTTCGAGGCGGTCGGCTTCTTCAGCATCGATGTTCAGGCCGATGTCATAGCGGCGCGCGAGGATCGCCAGCGAGCGCACGCGCGGCAGCAACTCGCTCATCGTGCGTTCCTGCTGCGAACGCGAGTAGCGTGCGTGCAGCGCGGAGAGCTTGATCGAGATGCCCGGGCCTTCGTAAATACCGCGGCCGCCGGCTGCCTTGCCAATCGCGTGGATCGCCTGTTCGTACGAGGCGTAATAGCGTTGTGCGTCGGCTTCGGTGGTGGCCGCTTCGCCGAGCATGTCGTACGAGTAGCGGAAGCCGCGTGCTTCGTACTTGCGGCTGTTGGCGAGCGCTTCGGAGATGTTCTCGCCGGTGACGAACTGCTCGCCCATCAGGCGCATCGCCATATCGACGCCCTTACGGATCAGCGGCTCGCCGCCCTTCCCGATCAGACGCGTGAGCGCCGACGAGAGGCTCGCCTCACTGTTGGTCCCCACCAGCTTACCGGTGATCATCAGGCCCCACGTTGCGGCGTTGACGAACAGCGACGGCGCCTGGCCGACGTGCGATTTCCAGTCGCCCTTGCTGATCTTGTCGCGGATCAGCGCGTCACGCGTGGCGCGATCCGGGATACGCAGCAGCGCTTCGGCGAGGCACATCAGCGCCACGCCCTCCTGGCTCGACAGCGAAAACTCGTGGATCAGCCCTTCGACGCCACCACCCTTGCTCTTGCCGCGCAGCGTTTCGACCAGCTTGCCGGCCATCGCCTGCACGTCGCCCGCGAGATTGGCCGGCAGACGCGCCTGGCCAAGAAGGAACGGCACGCACTCCGGTTCGGGACGGCGATACGCGGCGGTGATCGCCGCGCGCAGAACCGATTGCGGTTGCACGTTCTGCGCGAATTCGAGGAACGGATGCGACGCACCGTCTTCCTCGTGCTCCACCGCGGCGCCGTCAGCCAGATCGGCCGAGCCCGTGTGGCCCGACAATTCCGGCGGCAATTGGCCGTGCTCGATCTTTTCGAGGTACGCAAAGATCGCCTGCTTGATCAGCCAGTGCGGAGTGCGTTCGAGGCGGGTGGCGGCATCTTTCAGCCGGGAACGCAGGAGGTCGTCGACCTTGACGCCAAGGGTGGTGCTAGCCATGTTTCCTTCTTCGGATACCAAACGAATTCGGTGGGAAAGACTAAAAGTTGGGCGAATCGTACGCCTCCAAATAAAAAGGTGCAACCATGCGTTGAGCATGGTTGCACCTTTCTGGAATCCCGGTACCGCGGGGGTTTGCGCCGGATGGCGCTGCGCGTGGTAACGGCGGTTGCGCTCAGTACTTTCCCTGGCGTG
Organism: Paraburkholderia sp. SECH2; assembly: GCF_030464795.1. NCBI lineage: Bacteria > Pseudomonadati > Pseudomonadota > Betaproteobacteria > Burkholderiales > Burkholderiaceae > Paraburkholderia > Paraburkholderia sp. SECH2. The sequence continues at coordinate 37,413 of NZ_JALPRH010000022.1, read as the reverse complement.
ATTCTTTTCGCTTTTACCCTTATCAGATTGCTCGGCGCGCCGTTATACAGAATATGGATGGTCGCGGCCGCAAGGCACGCGCATAAAAACGGTACGGGGTTTTAGAGGACTGGCGAAATGGAAAAGTGGTTAGTGATATTGGGCATCTGGGCGATGTGCGCGACGTGCGGCGTGCTGTTCATCCGCGGCGCGACGCGCGGCCCGGGCAAACGTGAGACGGAAGGAAGGCAGGCGCGTCCGGCATCGCGTGCATCGGCTGGCGATGCGCGGGCAGCTTTGAACGATTGAGGGGCTAAGCCCGGCGGCTAATGATGGACATCAGGACGCCGTTCCTCGACTGACACCGCAAACCAAGTACGCGCGCCGCCCGGCTCACACCGGGCGGCGGTGCCGACGCGCGCGTCACTGGCGCGGAATGGGGTCGTACTGAGCGCAGGTGTCGTCAGGTGAAACGAGCTGGTCGTGCAGACGGCAAAGCCGGCTGTCCGCCACGCTCGCGCCAAACCCGGAACTGAACACGGCGAGGCCCGGAATGCTCTGCTCCAGTGAATGCCGATCCTCGGCGCGATACCGGCAGTTTGCACAGCGCGGCGCGCACGCATCGAAACGCGCGTGGGCCGTGCCGGCGATGCGGACCGCCTCGCTCATCACGAGCCCTGCCCCAAGCTATTCCAGTACGGTGCGAACACGTGCGCGGACAGCGCGTAGCCGATGGCGATATTGACGACCACGCCCGCCGTGAAGGCCAGAAACGGCTTCAGGCCGGTGGCCGAAAGCGCGCGCAAACGCGTGGTCAAGCCGATGCTCAGGAAACAGAACGTGAACGCCCATGTGCGTAGCGCCGTGATCGGCGCGACGAATTCGGGCGTGACGACCTTGCGGTAGTCGGCCAGCGAGTAGTGGCTGGCGATCCACGTCACCAGCGCCGACGCGATCACGAAGCCGATCACGAACTTCGGAAAACGCGCCCAGATTTCACCGGCGTTGGCCTTGGCTTTGACGCCGCTGTCCTGCGACTCCCAGCGCGTCGTCGCGACGATGGCGAGCGCGAACGCCCAGATACCGATCCAGATATCGCGCCCGACCACCTTCATCAGCGTGAACGCCTGCAGCGATGCCTCGGGAGCGCCCGCAATCGCACCACCCGCGTGCTTCGCGAAGTCGCCGTAGGCTTGCGCGGCGGCAATACCCGCGGCGTCGGCGAATTCCGACGTGCCGATCCATGCGCCCGCCACCGCTGTCGAGAGCCCCAGCGAGCGCGACGCGAAGGGCAGCACGAAAATCATCACGATCGCCCACAAGACCACCAGCGTAATCGCCACCGATGCCTGTTCGCGTTTGGCGCGCACCGCACCGGCAATCGCGATCGCCGCCGACACGCCGCACACCGCGCCGCCCACGCCCAGCACGGCCGCAAAGCGCCGGTCGAGACCGAGCGCCTTGGCGACAAGGAAGATCACGAAGAACGTCACGAGCGAGACGATGGTCGCCTGCCCGACCGCGACCGGCCCCGCCCACACCAGCAAGGTGAACGGCAGCGTCGCGCCGAGCAACACGATACCGACCTTGATATAGAACTCCACGCGCAAGCCCGCAGAAAACCACTCGGGCAACGTGAACACATTGGAAATCAGAAGGCCAAGCGCCAGCGCAACCAATGGCGGCTCGAGGTTGTACTTCGACGCATTGATCCACGCGCCCAGCGTGAAAATCAGCGCCGAGGCGATGAACAGGATCAGGAACGAGCCCAGGAAAATGCCGACCCGCTGCTTCAACGCGGCAAGGCTCACGCCGAACAGCACGGCGAATACGACGAACAGCGCGACATAGTTCGGCAGATGCTTGCCGATGTCCTGCGCGGCCTGTCCCACGCTCGCCCATTTGGCCGGCGCCACCGCCAGCCACTTGATGCTGCTGCCCGAGGCGAACAGCGCCCAGGCAATGACGATCACCAGCAGGCCGATCCAGACAGCCCACCAGTCTTCAGTTGAAAAGAGCCCGCCGCCGTGTGCGCTATGGTCACTGCGCGGTTTGCTGGGCGCGGCGCCAGTCGGCAATGTCTGGTTGGTATCGCTCATCGCAAATGCCCCGAGGAAGTTGAGGTGCGTCGGCGCGGGATTTTTGAGTTTTGCCTGAAGGTGCGCCGATTCGGCGAAATATAGGCGAGCGGTGGCGCAAAACGAAACGACCATTCGCTCTATGAATATGACTTAAAGGAGTAATGCCGCGAAGCTGTCGCAAAGCGGCCGGCAGCGGGCGTCAGATGTCGAGGGGATCGACTTCGAGATTCCAGCGCAGCACGCCTTTCAGGCCGCGCAGCATCGGTTGCCAGGCGCGCAAAGTGGCCTGCAACGCCGCCCGCGACGCGCTTTCGATCAGCAATTGCGCCCGATGCACGTGCATCACCTTGACGATGGTGAGCGGCACGGCGTCATAGACCGTCACGCGCGCGGCGGCCGGGATCTCCGTCAGCGCGGCAGCCGCCTGTTGCAGGAAAGCGAGCGCGGCTTCGAGCGTGCGGCCTTCGGCGCGCAGCAAAGCCTGATAGGCGAACGGCGGCAGATGAGCGTCGCGCCGCTCGGCCAGCGTCGAATTGGCAAAGCCGACGTAGTCATGCCGCCCCAGCGCGTGATACAGCGCATGGCGCGGATAGCGCGTCTGCACCAGCACTTCGCCCGGCAAACCGGCGCGGCCCGCGCGGCCGCTCACTTGCATCAATTGCGCGAAGAGGCGTTCGCTCGCGCGGAAATCGTGTGAAAACAAGGCAGTGTCGGCGTTCAGCACGCCGACCAACGACACGCGCTGGAAGTCGTGGCCCTTTGCAATCATCTGCGTGCCGACGAGGATGTCGACCTCGCCGGCGTGGACATCGGAAAACAGCGCCTGTGCGCTACCTTTGCGGCGTGTGCTGTCGGCGTCGATGCGAAGCACGCGAGCGCCGGGCACCGCGCTCGCCAGCGTTTCTTCGACGCGTTGCGTGCCGCGCCCCATCGGCGCGATGTCGACATTGCCGCACTCCGGGCACGAGCGTGGAATGCGTGATTCCCAGCCGCAGTGGTGGCAACGCAGCGCGCGCTCGGGTTTGTGCAACACGACGTAGGCGCTGCAACGCGGACAACCGGCCACCCAGCCGCAAGCGTCGCAGGAGAGCTGTGGTGCGTAGCCGCGCCGGTTCAGGAACACGAGACTTTGCTCGCCGCGCTCGAGCCGCACCTTCAACGCCGCGATCAACGGCCCGGACAAACCCTCCACCGAGGCCCGCCCGCGCCGCCGCTCTTCTTCGAGATCGATCAACCTGACGGTCGGCAGGACGGCCTCGGCAACTGCACGGCGCGACAGCGTGAGACGCTTATAGCGCCCCTGATCCGCCTGCCACCAGCTTTCCAGCGACGGCGTAGCCGAGCCGAGCACAACCGGCAAACCGAGTTGCTTGCCGCGGTAGATCGCCAGATCGCGTGCCGAATAGCGCAAGCCTTCTTGTTGCTTGTAGGCCGGATCGTGTTCCTCGTCGACGACGATGATCGCGAGTTTCGGCAGCGAGGCAAGCACCGCCAGCCGCGTGCCGAGCACGATGCGAGCGCGCCCGGTATGCGCGGCGAACCAGTTGCGAGCGCGTTCGCCTTCCGCGAGGCCGCTGTGCAACGTGACGATCGAGGTGCCTTCGAGCGCGGCAAAGCGCGCACGGAAGGCCGACTCGAACTGTGGCGTCAGATTGATTTCAGGGACAAGGACGAGGGCCTGCGCGTCGGGCTTCGCCGCCAGAATCTCGGCGAGCGCGCGCAGATACACCTCGGTTTTGCCGCTGCCAGTCACACCGTGCAGCAGGAAGGGCGCGAAGCCGTTCGCGTCGCGGATCGCTTCGACCGCAGTCGCCTGCTCGTCTGTGAGCGTGGGCAGGATGGGCGCGGGGGTATCTAGCGATGCGGGGGTGGCGAGCACCTCGGCGGCTTCGATCACCTCAAGCGCGACCCAGCCTTCGGCTTGCCATGCGTCCAGAGTTGCGATGGCCTTGGGATGCAGCGTGCGAGCGTCGGCCGCACTCAGAAACTCGGCCTCTGCCAGGGCTTGGGCAAGCTTGCGCAATGCGCTTGCACGCGCCGGCAATGTTTCCGGCAACGCGACGCGACCCTCGGCGGTCAGGCTGTAGCGTTCCTCTGGCGCGAACAGACGCGACCAGCGCGACGCGTCGCGCAGGGCTTGCGGCAAAGCGGGCAGGGCCACTTCCCCGAGGCCGCGCTGATAGTAGTCGGCGGCGAAGGCTGCGAGCCGCAGCCATTCGGTCGACACCGGCGGGCAGGCGGTACAGACATGGGTGACCGCTCTCAGGCGGTCGGCGGGTACGTCACTGTGAGTGGTCACTTCGCAAACGAGCCCCACCACGTGACGCTTGCCGAACGGCACGCTCACCATCATGCCCGGCGCGACACTTTCGGGCGTGTCGCAGCGGTAGTCGAACAAAGTCGGCAGCGGATGATCCAGCGCGACGCGGACGAATACTTCGCTCACGCGGCGGTGTGAATCGGGTGAATGGATGCGGCCTGACGCCGCGTCACGGTGCACATTGAGCAAACGGCGAACCCATCGAAGTTAAAGTAAAACTTCAATTTCGGCGCTAAGTTTTGGATTCGGCTGAACAATTGCAATCGGTCCGCTTGCCTGTGGATAACTTTGTTGAGAACTTCGTTCAGATGGGCCGGGAACCGCGCTGCAGCGGCCTTCTGTGGGTTTCCGCACATTTTGCCGTGAACCCTTGAAACCCTTGCCAGACAAGGCTTAGATCAAATGCGCCTGCAATGTGCAAGGGCTAGGGCACGACGAAAGCTTCTACCGCGCCGCAGCGTGATTAATGTGCATAAGTCAAGTCTTGACTTTCACAGGACCGCCATCTGACGGCCTGCCGACTACAAATATTCCCTTAGGGCGAGAGCCCAGTTCGCTGCATTGCAACAAAAATGGCAACGTTTTCGGCGTCAGCTTGGTGCATGCGCGCCGCTGCGAATCGCCCGGCTATGACGATGGACTTCATCCACGAGTTCAGCAACATTCTCCGGCGGCGTGAACTGCGAAATGCCGTGGCCGAGATTGAAAACGTGGCCGGGATGATTACCGAAGCTGTCGAGCACCGCGCGCGCTTCCATGCGGATTGCGGCCGGCGGCGCAAACAGCACCGAAGGATCGATATTGCCTTGCAGCGCCACCTTGCTACCTACGCGCTCGCGCGCCTTGCTCAGGTTCACGGTCCAATCGAGACCCACCGCATCCACACCGATATCGGCGATCTCGTCGAGCCACAACCCGCCGCCCTTCGTGAAGGTGATCACCGGCACTTTTTCTCCGTCGTGATCGCGCTTCAGTTGGCTCACGACCTGCTGGATGTACTGCAACGAGAAGCGTTGGTAGATGCCGTCAGCGAGCGCCCCGCCCCATGTGTCGAAGATCATCACAGCTTGCGCGCCGGCTTCGATCTGCGCATTCAGGTACGCCGCAACCGACTTCGCGTTGACATCGAGAATGCGGTGCATCAGGTCCGGACGCGCGTACAGCATCGATTTGACGGTGCGGAAGTCCGCTGAACCGCCGCCTTCCACCATGTAGCACGCCAGTGTCCACGGGCTGCCCGAAAAGCCGATCAGCGGCACGCGCTGACGGCCTTGCGCGTCGGTCAGCGCGGTGCGGATTTCGCGCACCGCGTCGGTCACGTAGCGCAGCGTGGCGTCGATATCGGGAACGGCGAGGCGCGCCACATCGTCTTCCGTGCGCACCGGGCGAGCGAATTTCGGGCCCTCGCCGGCGACGAACTCGAGACCCAGACCCATGGCGTCAGGCACGGTGAGGATATCGGAGAACAGGATCGCGGCGTCGAGCGGATAACGCTCGAGCGGCTGCAGCGTGACTTCCGTTGCGTACGCCGGGTTCTTCGCCAGACCGAGGAAACTGCCTGCGCGACCCCGCGTGGCATTGTATTCCGGCAGGTAGCGGCCAGCCTGCCGCATCAGCCAGATCGGCGTGTAGTCGGTCGGCTGGCGCAGCAGCGCGCGCAGGAAAGTGTCGTTCAGGAGTTTATGGGCCACGTTGCGTACGACTGAAGGCAAAGGAGCATTTTACCGGACCCGGCTGCCCGCATCGCGCTTGATGCAGGCAATAACTGTGGCGCAGTTTGATTGCGGCCGGCTATTTTGCTGCCCGGTGCGGCGCCATGACTCAGCTGAACGGCCAATGTTCAAGCGTGAATTGCCGGGCTATCATCCGACGGCCTTACCAAACAATTACGCGCAACCAAGGAGACTCGATGAACAAGGCAGCACTCGCACTGCTCGGCGTTTTGACCGGTGTTTTGATGCACGCAGGCGTGGCTCGGGCGCAGACCGCTGCCACCGCCGCGGCGCCCTCGCGGCTTGACGAAATCCTCGCGCGCGGCACGCTGCGCGCCTGTACGACCGGCGATTACAAGCCGTACTCGTTCTACAAGGCAGACGGCCAGTTCGAAGGTATCGATATCGACATGACCGAGTCGCTCGCCAAATCGCTCGGCGTGAAGACAGAATTCGTCAAGACGTCCTGGTCGAACCTGATGAACGACTTCGTGGCGAAATGCGACGTCGGCGTGGGCGGCGTTTCGCCGACGCTCGAGCGCCAGAAGCGCGCGTTTTTCACGCAGGCGTACATGATTGACGGCAAGACGCCGATCGTCCGGTGTGACGACGTCAACAAGTATCAAACGGTGGCGCAGATCGACCAGCCGGCAACTCGGGTGATCGTCAATCCGGGCGGCACCAACGAGCGTTTCGCCAAGCAGTATTTCCCGCATGCGAACCTGACTGTCTATCCGGACAACGTAACGATCTTCAAGCAGATCCTCGCCGGCAAGGCCGACGTGATGGTGACCGATGCGTCGGAGACCTTGCTGCAACAAAAGCTGAATCCGGGCCTTTGCTCGGTGCATCCGGACAAGCCTTTCCAGTATGGCGAGAAGGCGTGGCTGCTACCGCGCGGCGATGCGGCGTTCCAGCAATACGTGGATCAGTGGTTGCACCTTGCGCGAGCGACCGGCGAATATCAGGCGATCTCGGATAAGTGGCTGAAGTAAGTTGCACGGGCCGGCTGCGTCCCGCTCAATCGGAAAAGCGAAGTAGTTCGATTGATTAATAGGTCCGCATGGCCGGCACAATCATGTAACCAGACCCCAAGGTACTACGCAAAACTCAAACAATGCGGTTGAACAAGGGTCCAACGAACCGGCTGCTTACATGTCGGTTACCCGAGCGCGGGGTGTTGCAGCGCAGCGCACGTGTTCATCCAGGAATCGAGGGAGTTCGTAACGCTGGAAAAGCGCCTGTAATACAGCCGATCCGTCCAGAAAAAGATGCGCATGCAACTATTTCATGCGGAATCGACTGAACGGATTACGCCGCAGTATGCGTCGCGAATAGCATCAATCAAGCGTATGAAATTGCGTAACAGTCATCGGTAAAAATTACGTTTAAAACGTTTCGAATTGGAAATAAGTCCCGCAACGCCTTATCTGGCGGGCGTTACAACCTGAAACACTTTGTTACCGCGCTCGTAGGTTAATTCGCCCACAATGCCCTCAACGGTTTCAACACGGATGTGGCTGGGTGCGTGGTGTGAGCGGATACGATGCACTTGCCGGTCGGCGTTTGCCGAAGCCCTGTGAAGGGGCATCCCTGCTGGGGCCGTAGTCGACGCAGGGTCGTCGTCTCAGTTGGTTCCATCTTTGGTCTCCTCGCGCTAACCCCGTAGCGTGTGGTTTTTAGCGGGCTCCAGGCCCGCTTTTTTTTCGTCTGGTTAAACGTTTGCGAGCTTCCCGACGGGTCGATTCTCGGCCCACGGGTTCATTCGATGGCAAACGGTTTTCCCCAATATGCCGGCCGGCGCTGCGCGAAAAATCGCGCAGCGCCGAACCCGCTTCGCCATCAGGCTGTCTTGCCTGCCTGAATCTTCAATTCGCTGATCATCCGTTCGCGCATGACGAATTTCTGCACCTTGCCGGTCACCGTCATTGGCAATTCGTCGACGAAGCGGATGTACTTCGGCACCTTGTAGTGTGCGATCTGGCCCTGGCAGAACTGCTGGATTTCCTCAGCTGTGGCCTGCTCCCCTGAGCGCAATACGATCCACGCACACACTTCCTCGCCGTACTTTGCATCCGGCACGCCGAAGACCTGCACGCTCTGGATTTTCGGGTGGCGGAACAAAAACTCTTCGATCTCGCGCGGGTAGATGTTTTCACCGCCGCGAATCAGCATGTCCTTCAGGCGGCCGACGATGTTGCAATAGCCTTCGGCATCGATCGTCGCCAGGTCGCCGGTATGCATCCAGCCGTCGACGATGCTTTCCCGCGTCTTCGCTTCGTCCCCCCAATAACCCTGCATCACCGAATAGCCCTTGGTGCACAGTTCGCCCGTCTCACCGACCGGCACGATCGCGCCGAGCGGGTCGACAATCTTCACCTCCAGATGCGGCTGGATACGGCCGACCGTCGTGGTGCGTTTGTCGAGCGGATCGGTGGTCGAACTCTGGAAGGACACAGGGCTGGTCTCGGTCATGCCGTATGCGATCGTGATCTCGTTCAGATGCATCTTCGAGACGACCTTCTTCATCGTCTCGATCGGGCACGGCGAACCAGCCATGATTCCGGTCCGCAGGCGCGAGAAGTCATAAGTGGCGAAGCTCGGATGATCGAGTTCGGCGATGAACATGGTCGGCACCCCGTGCAATGCGGTGCACTGCTCTTCGGCGACTGCCGCCAGCGTGGCGGCTGGATCGAAGCCCTCACCCGGGAACACCATATTCGCGCCGACCGATACGCAGGCCAGCACCGCCAGCACCATGCCGAAGCAGTGATAGAGCGGGACGGGAATGCACAGGCCGTCCTGCTCCGATAAACGCATTGCCATCGCGATATAGCGCGCGTTGTTGACGACGTTCCTGTGGGTAAGCGTCGCGCCCTTCGGATTGCCTGTCGTGCCGCTGGTGAACTGAATGTTGATCGGGTCGTGCGAGGAGAGTGTCGCACCGATGGCGTCGAGCCTGGCGATGTCGAGTGTTGCGCGGCCCTGCTCGATCACGTCCGAGAAGCTCAGCATGCCGGGCGTTTCCGTGTCGCACATGCGGATCACGTAGCGCAGATCGGGCAAGCGCGCGGCGCGCAGTTCGCCCGGCGCCTGGGTCGCCAGTTCCGGCGCGAGCTCCTGCAGCATCTCGAGGTACATCGACGTCTTGAAACGCTCTGCGGCGATGATCGCCTTGCAGCCCACCTTGTTCAAGGCGTACTCGAGTTCCGCGAGCCGGTAAGCCGGGTTGATATTGACGAGCACGGCGCCGATGCGTGCCGTCGCGAACTGGGTGAGCAGCCATTCCACCCGGTTCGGCGACCAGATGCCGACGCGGTCGCCCTTCTCGATGCCGAGTGCGAGAAGACCGGCCGCCAGCACGTCGATTTCCTCGGCGAACTCCTTCCATGTCCAGCTGATTCCCTGCTCACGAAACACCACGGCTGGGCGCTCAGGGAAACGCGCCGCAGTGTCGCGCAGAAACTGGCCTACCGGGGCTTCGCTCAACGGAATCTCGGTCGATCCGCGAACATACGACAGATTGTCTTTGGGTTCGATGAGTGCGCCTTCGCCTGACATGTGAGTTGCCATGGTGTTGTCTCCGTGAGCAGAAGCTCGCCCAGTCTATTGAAATGAAATTGAAATCGATTGTGCCACCGGCGCGTGTCCGTACGGCATCAAGTCTTACCCGCAGCGCACTTTCTGCCATGGCTGGAGCCTGTGCTAATAGCACACGTCGCGTCGCCTGTCGGCTTACGCAGCGCGGCCACTGCCACGAGTTGCGGACAGCGGGCCGTGAGCGTTACGAACAAAACCCGAATTTCTCTTACCTTTCCGTAAACGTCAAGTTAAGGTCAAAAAAAAGCAGCCGCAAGGGCTGCTTTCTCTCTGATACGTGATGCTTAGTTCTGACCGCGCAGCTTGCGCAGACGCTGGATCGCAGCGAGCTGAGCCGTCGCGTACGCCAGTTCCGCTTGCGCGGTGGCGTATTCGAGGTTCGAACCCGTGTTCTGCAGCGCTTCTTCTGCGCGCTTGCGTGCATCTTCGGCCTTGGCTTCGTCGAGATCCTTACCGCGGATCGCCGTGTCGGCGAGAACCGTCACAGCGCCAGGCTGGATTTCGAGGATACCGCCGGCGACGAACACAAACTCTTCTTCGCCGTTTTCAGCTTCGATGCGCACTGCACCCGGACGAATCCGCGTGATGAGCGGCGTGTGGCCCGGCAGAATGCCGAGCTCACCTGCTTCGCCCGGCAGCGCGACGAACTTCGCCTGGCCCGAGAAGATCTGCTCTTCCGCGCTGACGACGTCTACTTTAATGGTTGCCATATCGACTCCTGTGGCGACCCAAATTAGCGCTTTGGCGCTTACTCGGGTCCCATGCAAGGCTGGATTGAGTGTAGTAAGAGGCGCCGGTTTTACGTTCCAATACCGCTGGGTATCGTTACGCGCGAGCGGCGCCCGCTTCGTTACACCCGACCTTTACTGGATCTTCTTGGCCTTTTCGAAGGCTTCGTCGATCGTGCCGACCATGTAGAACGCTTGTTCCGGCAGATGGTCGCACTCGCCTTCAACGATCATCTTGAAGCCACGAATGGTTTCCTTCAGCGGCACGTACTTGCCCGGCGAACCCGTGAACACTTCAGCGACGTGGAACGGCTGCGACAGGAAACGCTGGATCTTACGAGCGCGCGCCACGGCGAGCTTGTCTTCCGGCGCCAGTTCGTCCATACCCAGAATCGCGATAATGTCGCGCAATTCCTTGTAGCGCTGCAGCGTTTGCTGTACGCCGCGCGTGATTGCGTAGTGCTCTTCGCCGATCACGTTCGGGTCGATCTGACGCGAGGTCGAATCGAGCGGGTCCACTGCCGGGTAGATACCCAGCGAAGCGATGTCACGCGACAACACGACGGTTGCGTCCAAGTGGCCGAAAGTCGTAGCCGGCGACGGGTCGGTCAAGTCATCCGCAGGGACGTACACGGCCTGAACCGACGTGATCGAGCCGGTCTTGGTCGACGTAATACGCTCTTGCAGCTTACCCATTTCTTCAGCCAGCGTCGGCTGATAGCCCACTGCCGACGGCATACGGCCGAGCAGTGCCGACACTTCCGTGCCCGCCAGCGTGAAACGGTAGATGTTGTCGACGAAGAACAGCACGTCGAGGCCTTCGTCACGGAAGTGCTCAGCCATCGTCAGACCGGTCAGCGCGACACGCAGACGGTTGCCCGGCGGCTCGTTCATCTGGCCGTACACCAGCGCGACCTTGTCGAGAACGTTCGAGTCCTTCATTTCGTGATAGAAGTCGTTCCCTTCGCGGGTACGCTCACCAACACCAGCGAACACGGAGTAACCACCGTGTTCCTTAGCGATGTTGTTGATCAGTTCCATCATGTTCACGGTCTTGCCCACACCGGCGCCACCGAACAGGCCAACCTTACCGCCCTTGGCAAACGGGCAGATCAGGTCGATAACCTTGATGCCGGTTTCGAGCAGTTCCGTCGACGGCGACAGTTCGTCGAACGCCGGAGCCTTCTGGTGAATACCGCGAACCACGTCCGAGTTGATCGGGCCGGCTTCGTCGATCGGGCGACCCAGCACGTCCATGATCCGGCCGAGGGTCGGCTTGCCAACCGGCACGCTGATCGGCTTACCGGTGTTCTTCACCGTCGTACCGCGGCGCAGACCGTCCGAGGCACCCAGACAGATGGTGCGGACGACGCCGTCGCCCAGCTGTTGCTGGACTTCGAGGGTCAGTTCCGAACCGTCGAGAATGAGCGCGTCGTAAATCTTCGGCATGTGGTCACGCGGGAATTCCACGTCGATCACCGCGCCGATGCACTGTACGATCTTGCCTTCTACCAAAGCAGTAGTACTCATCGCTTTTCCTTTAGATACTCAATTCTTCACTCGCGCAAAGGCGCAGTTTCGGTGGGTGCGCCGCGAAGGGCGCACACGAAGCGGCGTACCTGACCTTTATGGTCAGACTGCCGCCGCGCCACCGACGATTTCCGACAGTTCTTTCGTGATCGCGGCCTGACGGCTCTTGTTGTACACGAGCTGCAGTTCGTTGATGACCGTCTTCGCATTGTCCGAAGCGGCCTTCATTGCGACCATCCGTGCCGACTGCTCCGATGCCATGTTTTCCGCGACGGCCTGATAGACCAGCGCTTCGACATAACGCACCAGCAGTTCGTCCACCACTGCCTGTGCATCCGGCTCGTAGATGTAGTCCCACTGCGTGCTCGGCGTCGTGCCGTCTTCGTCCTTGCGCTCGAACTGGTCTGCCGACAGCGGCAGCAGTTGCTCGATCACCGGCTCCTGCTTCATCGTATTGACGAAGCGCGTGTACGCGAGGTACACCGCCGAAACCTTGCCTTCCGAGTACAGGTCGAGCTGCACCTTCACCGCGCCGATCAGTTTTTCCAAGTGCGGCGTGTCGCCCAGATGCACGACATTCGACACCACCTTGGCGCGCAGACGATTCAGGAAGCCCAGACCCTTGGTACCGATCGCAGTTGCTTCGATCGTCTTGCCCTGGCCTTCCAATTCCTTGAACTTCTGCAGCGACGCACGCAGCACGTTGGTGTTCATCCCGCCGCACAGACCTTTATCGGTCGTGACGAGGATGATGCCGGCCGCTTTCGCGCCTTCGTTCGACACCATGAACGGGTGACGATACTCCGGGTTCGCACGGCTCATGTGCGCAGCGATATCTCGGACCTTATCGGCATACGGGCGAGCAGCGCGCATGCGCTCCTGAGCGCGGCGCATCTTCGATGCGGCCACCATCTCCATCGCTTTCGTGATCTTGCGCGTGTTTTGCACGCTCTTGATCTTGCCGCGAATTTCCTTCATTCCAGCCATTGCTTGCTCCTTGATCGAAGCAGCGCGGGTTCAGTTGCCTGCGGCCCGCGCCGCTTCAAGGTCCGTTTATGCCTTGCGGATCATTCGCGGATCAATAAGCGCCGGACTTCTTGAAGTCTTTGAGAGCCGTATGCAGCAGGGCTTCGTCGTCCTTCGAGAGTTCCTTGGTATCTTCGATGCGCTTGATCAGGTCAGCGTGCTTCGACTTCAGGTAATCGCGCAGGCCCTTTTCGAACGGCAGCACTTGCGCGACTTCCAGATCGTCGAGGTAACCGTTGTTCGCAGCGAACAGCGCGACAGCCAGTTCCCACACTTGCAGCGGCTGATACTGCGGCTGCTTCAGCAGTTCCGTCACGCGGCGGCCGCGCTCCAGTTGCTTGCGGGTTGCTTCGTCGAGGTCAGATGCGAACTGCGCAAACGCTGCGAGTTCACGGTACTGCGCGAGGTCGGTACGGATACCGCCTGACAGCTTCTTCACGACCTTGGTTTGAGCCGCACCACCCACGCGCGAGACCGACACACCGGCGTTAATTGCCGGGCGGATACCTGCGTTGAAGAGGTCGGTTTCCAGGAAGATCTGGCCGTCGGTAATCGAGATCACGTTCGTCGGAACGAATGCGGTCACGTCGCCTGCTTGCGTTTCAATGACCGGCAGCGCCGTCAGCGAACCACTCTTGCCCTTCACTTCGCCGTTCGTGAACTTCTCGACGTACTCTTCCGAGACGCGAGCAGCACGCTCCAGCAGACGCGAGTGCAGATAGAACACGTCACCCGGGTAAGCTTCACGGCCCGGCGGGCGGCGCAGCAGCAGCGAGATCTGGCGGTATGCCCAAGCTTGCTTGGTCAAATCGTCATAAACGATCAGGGCGTCTTGACCGCGGTCGCGGAAGTATTCGCCCATCGTGCAGCCGGCGTACGGTGCGAGGTACTGCATCGCAGCCGATTCCGAAGCCGAAGCCGCCACGACGATCGTGTATTCCAGCGCGCCGGTTTCTTCCAGCTTGCGCACCACGTTCATGATCGACGAAGCTTTCTGGCCGATCGCGACGTAGATACAGAAGAGGTTCTTGCCCTTCTGGTTGATGATCGCATCGACTGCGACTGCGGTCTTGCCGCACTGGCGGTCGCCGATGATCAGCTCACGCTGGCCACGGCCAACCGGCACCATCGCGTCGATCGACTTCAGACCGGTTTGAACCGGTTCCGAAACCGACTTACGCCAGATCACGCCCGGAGCGATCTTTTCGATTGCGTCGGTTTTCTTCGCGTTGATCGGGCCCTTGCCGTCGATCGGGTTGCCGAGTGCATCGACCACGCGGCCGAGCAGCTCCGGACCCACCGGCACTTCGAGAATGCGGCCCGTCGTCTTGACGACGTCGCCTTCCGAAATGTGTTCGTACTCACCCAGAATCACGGCGCCGACCGAGTCGCGCTCGAGGTTCAGTGCGAGACCGAAGGTGTTGCCCGGGAATTCGAGCATTTCGCCCTGCATCACTTCCGACAGGCCGTGGATACGCACGATACCGTCGGTCACGGAGATCACGGTGCCCTGGTTGCGAACGTCTGCGCTCGCTTCAAGGCCCTGGATCCTGCTCTTGATCAGCTCGCTGATCTCAGAGGGATTGAGTTGCATTATTCGCTCCTGATAGTCAATTCTGTTGCGTGCCAGCCGCTTCAGCGCTTACGAAGCGCTTCAGGCCGTCAGAGCCGTCTGCATGCTGGCAAGCCGCGCGCGGACCGAGGTATCGAGCACTTCGTCACCGACCGTCACGCGCACGCCGCCGATGAGCGACGAGTCGACTTCGACCGTCGGCTTCAGCTTGCGCTTGAATTTGCGTTCGAGACCTGCGACGAGTTCGTTCAACTGCGCGCCTTCGAGCGGGAATGCGCTGACGATCAGCACATCTGCCGCCCCTTCGCGGGCGTTCTTCAACTCTTCGAACTGCGTGGCGATTTCCGGCAGCAATTGCAGGCGATGGTTATCGACCAGCATTTGCACCAGATTCTTCGCTTGCGCATTGTCCTTGAGCGGCGACTTGACCGCGGACAGCAGCAGATCGCTGACCTGTGCGCGGCTCACTTTCGGGCTCGAGGCGATCGACAGCACTTCGGGCAGACGCGCAACCTGTGCCAGCTCCTGCACGAGCGTGGACCAGGCGGCGATGTCACCAGCTTCGGCCACGCCAAACAGCGCTTCTGCGTACGGACGGGCGATGGTTGCAAGTTCGGCCATGATCAGAGCTCGGCTTTCAGTTGATTCAGCAGGTCAGCGTGAGCTGCCTGGTCGACTTCGCGCTTCAGGATCTGTTCAGCGCCCTTCACTGCCAGTGCAGCAACTTCGCCGCGCAGCGTTTCGCGGGCTTTCACGACTTGCTGTTCCGCGTCGGCCTTCGCTTGCGCGATGATGCGAGCGGCTTCAGCTTGTGCTTGAGCCTTGATTTCGTCGGCGACTGTCACTGCGCGCTTTTCTGCGTCAGCAATACGTTGCTGACCGTCGTTGCGTGCCTGAGCCAGTTCCTGGTCGACGCGCTTGTGGGCGGCTTCGAGTTCAGCCTTGCCCTTTTCAGCGGCAGACAAACCGTCAGCAATCTTCTTTGAGCGCTCGTCGAGGGCGTTGATCAACGGCGGCCACACGAACTTCATCGTGAACCACGCGAGGATCAGGAACACGACCATTTGCGCAAACAGGGTTGCGTTGAGATTCACGGTGTTTCCTTAAACGTTGCTAGTTCGGAAAGTGAAACGGCAAGGCGCTCATCGATTCTGTATTCGATCAGCGCCCAAGTGCCCGTTCCGCCCTGCGCCTTTACCAGTTATAGCTCAGGCGCAAACTTCCGAGGAACCTCAGCCTGCCAGCTTCGACAGCAGCGGGTTCGCGAACGCGAACAGCATTGCCACACCAACGCCAATCAGGAACGCAGCATCGATCAGACCAGCCAGCAGGAACATCTTGGTTTGCAGCGGGTTCATCAGTTCCGGTTGACGAGCACATGCTTCGATGTACTTGCCACCCATCAGGCCGATACCGATACAGGCGCCGATTGCACCCAGGCCGATGATGATGCCGATACCGATGGCGGTCAGACCCTGGATGTTGGCGATGAAAGCTTGCATGATCACTCCTTTGTGAAAAGTCTTTTAGAACTGGTTGGAACTGGGATTTAATAAAAACAAAACTAAAACAATTCGTCGTTCGACACGCCGTGATTAGTGGCTGTCGTGTGCCTGTCCGATGTACACCAGCGTCAGCATCATGAAAATGAACGCTTGCAGCAGAACGATCAGGATGTGGAAGATCGCCCAGACCGTGCCTGCAATGACGTGGCCGATAAAGCCGAGCACTGACGCGTCCGCGCCGAAACCCCACATGCTGCCGAGGAGAGCAATCAGCAGGAACAACAGCTCGCCCGCGTACATGTTGCCGAACAGCCGCATGCCGAGCGAAACCGTCTTTGCGACGAACTCGATGATGTTCAATGCAAGGTTCGGGATCCACAGCAGCGGATGCGCGCCGAACGGAGCCGACAGCAGTTCATGCACGAAGCCGCCTGCGCCCTTGATCTTGAAGTTGTAGTAAATCATCAGCGCGAACACGCCGAGTGCGATACCGAGCGTACCGTTCAGGTCGGCCGTCGGCACGATGCGATGGTGGGGGATGGCTTCCGACAAACCCAGCCAGCCGATTACGCGGCCCGGCAGGTCGACGGGGATGAAGTCGAGCGAGTTCATCAGCGCGACCCAGACGAACACGGTCAGTGCCAGCGGTGCGATGAAGGTACGCGAGCCGTGGATCATCGACTTCGATTGATCTTCGACCATCTCGACCAGCATTTCGATCGCGCACTGGAAACGACCCGGCACACCGGACGTTGCCTTACGAGCCGCCAGATGCAGGATGGCGATCGTGGCCAGACCGCAAACGATCGACCAGAAAAGGGTGTCCAGATTCCACACGTGAATGTCGAAAATCGACGTCTGGTGCGCGGTGGAAAAGTTCTGCAAGTGGTGCGCGATGTACTCGGACGGATCCAGAGCGCGCGTGCCTTCGCTAGCTGCCATATCGTTAATGCCACCCAAATTGTCGAAAATCGTCTTAGGCCGTTCCCGCCGCAATTCTCTATTGCGGGAACACGCCGGGTGCGGATCGTGTCATATCCGCACTCCTTACGCCAGCGCTGCGCGCCGGCCTGAATTTTGTGTTGCTACTCTCTGCTCCTACCTTAGCGCCACGCGAGGGCGATCCAGTATGTCTTGAGCGCGATGAGGTAAGTCACGAGCAGCGGCACCCAGCGTACGTCGTGATACCAGAAGGCGATGGCTACAAACATCGCGATCGTTGTCCCCATCTTGAGCGCTTCGCCGATCATCCAGCTCATCACTGTTTCGGCGCCGCTCAGCGTTCTAAGTCGTGCCGCGAACAACGCGCCCGGCACCCAGCAGATCGCTCCCCCCAGGAACGCGGACAGCGCAGCAGCGCCCGGCGGCTTGTAGAACAGCCACCACACCAGCGTAGCACCCAGGGACAAAACCATTTGCGCCACCACGACCTTGAAAGGCGTGACGCGCGATGGACGACTCACATTCGGACCAAACAGCTTTTCAGCCTCAGCCCGCGTGAGCGGAACGATATTGTTATCTTGTTGCTCGACATCCCACGCATCGTCAGTTGTAACGTGCTGACCGGTGGACGCAACGGAAACGGTGCGTTCAGCGCGGTGGTCGTCACGCCCATTCTTCGGCGCTTGATTCGACGTTTTAACCGCCATCGCAGTGTTCCGAAAGTCTTGTTCCAGCCCGCGAGCTTACGCTGCGCTTACGGGGTTGCCGTGCAATTAAATCCGGGCGATTGTAAGCGATAGTTGCAGGCAATTCAAGACTTTAGGCCTTTCAATAACCAGTGTGAAAACGGCCGCCACGATGCGGGAACGCGAACTCGGGCGGTGTGTACACGGCAAATGTAAGGCGGCCGGGGGATGGCAAAACATGCGCGCTGAGTCAGGCCGCTTGAAGCGCTCGGATGCATCGTTTCGACGCTGTTACGGACGTCTCAAAAATGCAACAGACGATGTTTTTTGCCACGTTTGGTAGACATGGAGGACGGCGCCGGGTAGACGCGCGATGGTGATTGCAGGCCCCCCCCATGGCGAACAAACATCACCAGAGCCCGCCCTCTGCCCTGACGGTCGACGCAACATGTAGCCAGGCGCCTGCCACTTCCTGCCGGTCCCGCCCTGCCCTCGCATCCCGCCAATCCCGGCGTTGGCACCTAGCGCCCGCTGACAGATCCCAGCACGTGAAAGGACGGAGTACGCGAAACCCGTGGTGGCGCCGCGGCCAATCCAGCTCACCGCACAACCCGGCCACGTCCGCGTCACCACGGAAATATCCGCTCGAACTGATACATCGCAATCCTTATTATTAAACGCGACACATAGTTAGGTATCCAACCGATATCCACATAGGTTATCAATTGAGCAGGGGAACCATCAAACAAGCCATGCTTGCGGCGGATACGACCGGCGCCCCGCCGCTACCGCCGAACAGCACACCAGGCGCGCCAAACAGCTTGCGAGCGTGAGCTGAGAATCAGAAACCAGCCCCAGCCAGCCCACAAACATGCCCAACATCCTTCCCATTCAACCCGCCACGATCACGCCGTAGCGTTACCGCGCAACCGGACAAGAATCCCTTCCAATGCGTCCAGATCGCCAAAATCCACCAACACCTGACCGCGGCCGCGTCGGCCGAGCTTGATCTTTACCGTTGCGGCGAGCAGATCCGACAATTCCTCCTCAAGCCGTCGCGTATCGCGGCCGCCGTCCTGATTCGCTCGCGCCTTGACCGCAGGCGCAACTTTAGTCGTCGTCGTCACCAGCTTTTCGGTTTCGCGTACCGACATGCGCTTGTTGACGACCTGGTTGGCCAACGTGATCTGCGTCGCGGCGTCGACGGCCAGAAGCGCGCGTGCATGCCCCATGTCGAGATCGCCGGCCAGCAGCATCGTCTGCACCGGCGACGCCAGGTTCAGCAAACGCAGCAAGTTCGACACAGCACTGCGCGAACGGCCAACCGATTCGGCCGCCTGCTCGTGCGTGAAATTGAACTCGTCGAGCAAGCGCTGAATACCCTGCGCTTCTTCCAGCGGATTCAGATCTTCGCGCTGAATATTCTCAATCAGCGCCATCGCAGCGGCCGCCTGGTCCGGCACGTCCCTCACCAGCACCGGCACCTCATTGAGACCGGCGATACGTGCCGCACGGAAGCGCCGCTCGCCGGCGATGATCTCGTACTTATCCGCCGATACCGGCCGCACCAGGATCGGCTGCATGAGCCCCTGAGCACGGATGCTGGCGGCCAATTCCTGCAACGCGCCCTCGTCCATGCGCGTACGCGGCTGGTACTTGCCGGCCTGCAGCTTACTGAGCGGCAGCACGTTCGGTGCACCCTCGATCACGACGGCCTCGGTAATATCCGCACTGCCACCCAGCAATGCTTCCAAACCGCGACCCAACCCTTTCTTTCTTGCTACTGCGTTCATCGTGCTTCCTCGATCCGCTTAGGACGCCTGGGGCGCGTCATTCAATGTGCGCACCCGCTCAATCATCTCTGCACCGAACTGCACATACGCCTGCGCACCGCGCGAGGCCTTATCGAACACGACGCCCGGCAACCCATAGCTAGGCGCCTCGGCAAGGCGTACGTTGCGTGGGATCACCACGTCGAACACCTTGTCGCCAAAGTGCTCTTTCAGTTGATCCGAAACTTGTTGTTGCAAGGTGATGCGCGGATCGAACATCACGCGCAGCAGGCCGATCACCTTCAGGTCGCGATTCAGGTTCGCGTGCACCTGCTTGATCGTGTTGACCAGGTCGGACAGTCCCTCAAGTGCGAAGTACTCGCATTGCATCGGGATCACTACGCCATGGGCGGCGCACAGACCATTGAGTGTCAACAGCGACAGAGCCGGGGGGCAGTCGATCAGGACGAATTCATATTCGCTCTCGACCTCCGCCAACGCGACTTTCAGTTGACGCTCGCGGTGCTGCACGCTGACCAGTTCGACTTCGGCACCCGCCAGTTCACGGTTCGCGGGCAGCACGTCATAACCGACGGCTTCCGGACGCACTCGCGCATCCGCCACAGCTACGCCATCCACAAGCACTTCGTAGACGGTGTTCGCACACGCCGCCTTGTCGACACCGCTGCCCATCGTGGCGTTGCCCTGCGGGTCCAGATCGATGAGAAGGACTCGCTGTCCCTGCGCTGCCAGGCTCGCGGCCAGATTGACTGCCGTCGTCGTCTTGCCGACGCCGCCCTTCTGGTTCGCAACGCAGAAGATTTTTGCCATCGTTGGTGTGTCCCTTTTGCTGCTTGAATAAAGTAGAAAGCGCTCGTGGTTTGCGGTGCGTGCCTGGCACCTACTGGTGGCGGCCCTCAGCGGCCCTCGTCCACTCGCACCTTGATCAGATGCCGCTCAGCGTCGAGCGACGGCACATTCAGCCGGATGATCTGCTCCACGTGGGCACCCGCCGGCAGGCGCTCGATCTCACCATCCGGACGCACACCCTTCATCGCCCAGATCGCGCCCTGCTCCGCAACGAGATGACGGGCCAGTGTAACGAAATCCGCGAGCTCTGCGAATGCACGCGACACGATTACGTCGAACTTTGCCGGTACTTCGGCGCCCGACCGCAAAGTCTCGACCCGGCCCGTGACAACCGACAGATTCGCAAGGCCGAGCTCGGCTTTGGCCTGGGCCTGAAAAGCCGTCTTCTTGTGCACGATGTCGTTCACGGTGACGGTCCATTCAGGCAGGACGATGGCCAGCACGATGCCAGGCAAGCCGCCACCGGAGCCCACGTCCAACACCGAAGACGCATCGCGCGTAGCGAGATGCGGCACGATCGAAAGCGAATCCAGGATGTGCTGGATCAACATCTGCCGCGGATCGCGAATCGCCGTCAGGTTGTAGACGGCATTCCATTTGGACAGCAGCGCAACGTAGTCGAGCAGTTTGCCGAGTTGCGCGTCGCTGAGATCGAGGCCGAGCTCGCGGACGCCGTCCGCTAGCAGCGGCGCCAATGCCTCATTACCGCTTCCCTTCTGACTCACCGTCATTGCACCACCGGCGTGCTCTCCGCGCCGGGTTCGGCGGGTTTCGTCGAACGGCGTCCCAAGCCACGCTTGAGGTGAACCATCAGCAGGGAGATCGCCGCCGGCGTAATGCCGGAGATACGCGATGCCTGGCCGATAGTTTCAGGGCGGAATTGCGTCAGCTTCTGACGCGCTTCAAACGATAGCCCTCTTACCTCGGCGTAGTCCAACCCCTCCGGCAAACGCGTGCTTTCATGCGACTCATTCCGCTCGATCTCATCGGCCTGGCGGTCGATATAGCCTTGATACTTGATGCCAATCTCGATCTGTTCCTTGATCTGGGCGAGCAGAACGTCGTCTTCGGCTAGCGTCTCAGGCGCAGCACATGCACCCTCGCGCAAACCGCAGACACCGTCGTAAGTCACACCCGGACGGCGCAGCAGATCCGCCAAACTGTATTCGTGGTCGATCGGCTTGCCGAGCAATGCCGTCGCTTCTTCGGCCGGCAGCGTCTTGGGGTTGACCCACGTCGTGCGAAGACGCTCTGTTTCACGTGAAACAGCATCCCTCTTGCGGCTGAATGCGTCCCAACGGACGTCATCGACCACGCCGAGTTCGCGGCCGATCTCCGTCAGACGCATATCGGCGTTGTCTTCGCGCAGGCTCAGACGGTATTCGGCGCGGCTCGTGAACATGCGATACGGCTCGGACACCCCTTGCGTCACCAGATCGTCGACCAGAACACCCAGGTAGGCCTGATCGCGGCGCGGACACCATGCGTCCTTGCCCTGTACGTGCAAGCCGGCGTTGATCCCCGCCAGCAAGCCTTGTGCAGCCGCTTCCTCGTAGCCGGTCGTGCCATTGATCTGTCCCGCAAAGAACAACCCGCTAATCACCTTGGTTTCCAGCGATGCCTTCAACCCACGCGGATCGAAGTAATCGTATTCGATCGCGTAGCCCGGCCGCAGAATATGCGCGTGCTCCAGGCCACGCATCGAACGCACGAGTTCCAGTTGCACGTCGAACGGCAGGCTGGTGGAAATCCCGTTGGGATAGAACTCGTTCGTCGTCAGCCCTTCTGGCTCGAGGAAGATCTGATGCGATTCCTTCGACGCAAAACGGTGAATCTTGTCTTCGATCGACGGGCAGTACCGCGGCCCCACCCCTTCGATCACGCCGGTGTACATCGGCGAGCGGTCGAGACCACCACGGATGATGTCGTGCGTCCGCTCATTCGTATGCGTAACCCAGCACGGCACTTGGCGCGGATGCTGCTCGACGCGCCCCAGAAACGAGAAAACCGGCACCGGATCCAGATCGCCCGGTTGCTCTTCGAGCTTCGAAAAGTCGATCGTCCGACCGTCGATGCGCGGCGGCGTCCCGGTTTTGAGGCGGCCTTGCGGAAGCTTCAGTTCCTTGAGTCGGCCGGACAGCGACACCGCTGCCGGATCGCCGGCACGGCCACCGGTGTAGTTGTTCAAACCCACGTGAATCTTGCCGTCGAGGAACGTCCCGGCCGTCAGCACGACTGCGCGCGAGCGGAAACGAATTCCCACCTGAGTCACCGCGCCGACCACCCGGTCGCCTTCCACCATCAGATCGTCGACCGCTTGCTGGAACAGCCACAGGTTCGGCTGATTCTCCAGCCGATGCCGGATCGCCTGCTTGTACAACAGACGGTCCGCCTGCGCGCGCGTCGCGCGAACGGCAGGCCCCTTCGACGAATTGAGGATGCGGAACTGGATCCCGCCCTCGTCCGTCGCAGCCGCCATCGCACCGCCGAGCGCATCGACTTCCTTCACCAGATGGCCTTTACCAATCCCGCCGATGGACGGATTGCAGCTCATCTGACCGAGGGTTTCGATGTTATGCGTCAGCAGGAGCGTCGTATTGCCCATGCGTGCTGAGGCCAAGGCGGCCTCAGTGCCAGCATGACCGCCGCCGACGACGATTACGTCAAATTCTGTGGGAAAAAGCATCGCGGATCTCACGCCAGATCGTCGCGTGAGCCTTTCAAAGGAAAATGTATGGGCGAATTATAACGGGTTCGGTTTAGGCCCGAATTTCGTCCGAATGGCCAGGCAAGAAAAAAGCGGTGTGTTTCACGTGAAACACACCGCTTTGAACCGCAGCGATCCGACCGAAAATGAAGAACTAAGCCACTTTCTTGGCCAGCCCCAGATATGTCTCGATCACGCGCGGATTCTGCGCCAGATCCGCGGCCGGCCCTTCCAGCGCCAGTTCACCCGTTTCAAGCACATAGCCGTAGTCAGAGATCTGGAGCGCGGCGCGTGCATTCTGCTCGATCAGCAGCGTCGCCACGCCGGTCTGCCGCAGCGCACTAATAATGTGGAAAATTTCTTTCACGATCAGCGGCGCGAGGCCGAGGCTCGGCTCATCGAGCATCAACAGATCGGGTTTGCCCATCAACGCACGGCCCACCGCAAGCATCTGGCGTTCGCCACCGGACAACGTCCCGGCCGCCTGCTTCCGCCGCTCTTTCAAGCGAGGAAAAAGCGTAAAGACCGGCTCGAGCTGATCGAGAAAATTGCGCTCCCCTGCCCGCTTACGCCGATACGCGCCGAGAACCAGATTGTCTTCAACAGTCATCGACGCAAACAGTTCGCGCTTTTCCGGCACCAGACACATGCCGCGCGCGACCCGCTTTTCAACCGGCACCGCGCTGACGTCTTCACCCTGATAGAGGACCGCGCCTTTCGCATGACCCGTGGTCGGCAATGCGCCCATGATCGCGTTCAGCAACGTGGACTTGCCCGCCCCGTTCGGACCAATCACCGAGACGATCTGACCAGGCCGCACCTTAATTGCCGCGCCGTGCAGCGCTTCGACCTTGCCATAGCGGACCGACAAACCGTTCACGTCGAGAATCGGCGCAGCATCATTCATCGTGTTCTCCATCACTCCACCCCGCCCAGATACGCTTCGAGCACAGCCGGGTCCTGCTGAACATCCTGCGGCAAGCCTTCCGCGATACGCGTGCCGAACTCCATCACCACCAGCCGATCCGTGAGATTCATCACGAAATCCATATCGTGCTCGACCAGCAGCACGCTCATGCCTTCGGCTTTGAGACGGCGCAGCAAATCCGCCAGTTGCAGTTTTTCCTGATACCGCAGACCGGCAGCAGGCTCGTCGAGCAGCAGCAGGGTCGGGTCACAGCACAGCGCGCGAGCAATTTCGAGAATCCGCTGCTGCCCTAGCGCCAAGCTGCCGGCCTCGTCGTACATATGCTGTTCGAGTCCGACGCGACGAATCTGGCTAGCCGCTTCAGCCATCAAGCGCGCCTCTTCCGCACCGTTCAGGCGCGCGACGCTGCGCCAAACGCCAGCCTGGCCGCGCAGATGCGCGCCGATCGCTACGTTCTCCAACACCGTCATGCCCGGCAGCAGCTTGACGTGCTGGAACGTTCGGCCAATGCCGCGTTTGACGATTTCACGTGAACTCAGCGAATCGATACGCTCGCCGCAAAACGTGATTTCGCCGCTCGTCGCTTGCAGCACGCCCGTGACCAGATTGAAGGTGGTCGATTTACCGGCACCGTTCGGCCCGATCAAACCAATGATCTGCCCTGCTTTCACCTCGAAGCTGACGTCGTTCACCGCGACTAGCCCGCCGAACTGCTTGCGCGCCTTGTTCACCGTTAGCAGGCTTTCGCCCGCCGCCGGCTTGCTGCGCTGCGGCAACGGCTCCGCATGATCCGACAGATGCGCACGCGGCCCCTTCGGGAAAAACCGCGCGACAAATGGCCAGACACCCTGGCGAGCGTATTGCAGCAACAGCACCATCAAGATGCCGAACACGATCACTTCGAAGTTGCCGTTCTCGCCGAGCAGCTTCGGCAGCAGCGTTTGCAGATAATCCTGCAATACGGTCAGGATCGCCGCACCGAGCACAGCGCCCCAGACATGCGACACGCCCCCCACCACCGCCATGAACAGAAACTCGATGCCGTGGTTCAAACCAAAGGGCGTCGGATTCACCGCGCGTTGCAGGTGCGCGTACAGGAACCCTGAAATCGACGCCAACACGGCGGCGTAGACAAAGATCACCACACGCATCCAGCCGGTATTGACGCCCATCGCTTCGGCCATCATGCCGCCGCCGCGCAAGGCGCGGATCGCTCGTCCTGGCCTGCTATTAAGCAGATTTTGAACAGAAATCACCGCGCCGAGCACCACCACCCAGATCAGGTAATAGATATGGCGGCCGGACTCCAGGTTGATACCAAAAACATTCAGCACCGGAATCCCATTGATGCCGTCGTACTTGCCGAGCATCTCCAGGTTGCCGAACAGATAGAACAGCGCGAGCCCCCAAGCGATCGTGCCGAGTGGCAGAAAGTGACCCGATAGCCGCATCGTCACGAGCCCGAGCATCAGCGCGATCAGCGCCGTCACCACCACGCCCGCGATCAGCGCGAGCCACGGCGACACACCGTACGCCGTCGTCAGATACGCGGTCGCATACGCGCCGATGCCGACGAACGCCGCCTGCCCGAAGCTCGTCATCCCGCCGATACCCGTCAGCAGGACGAGACCGATCGCGACGATCGAATACAGGCCGATGTAGTTGAGCAACGTCACCCAATACTCGGGCACATGAATCGGATGCGGCAACACCGGCAACGCGAACAGCACGACGAGGAACAACCAGAAGAACTTGTTTTGCATGATCCGTTTCATCGTGTCACTCCTCTTCCTCTTCCGAGTGCGGGCTGGCCAGACTCCGCCACAACAGCACCGGGATGATCAGCGTGAACACGATCACTTCCTTATAGGCGCTCGCCCAGAACGACGAATACGACTCCAGAAGACCGACGAGGATCGAACCCGCGGCTGCCAGCGGATAGCTGACCAGACCGCCGATAATCGCTCCCACAAAGCCCTTCAAACCGATCAGGAAGCCCGAGTCGTAGTAGATGGTGGTCAAGGGTGCGACAAGGATGCCGCACAGCGCACCGAGGCCCGCCGCGAGCGTGAACGCGAGGCGCCCTGCCTGCGTCGTGCCGATGCCGACGAGCCGCGCGCCGAGCCGGTTCACGGACGTTGCGCGCAAAGCCTTGCCGGAGATCGAGCGATCGAAGTACAGGTACAGCCCACCGATCAGCACCACCGCTGTGCCGACCACCCACAGGCTTTGCCCGGAAATCGACAGCGTGCCGAGGTTGAAGGTCGCATCGGAGAACGCCGTGGTGCGCGAGCCTTCCGCACCGAACATCACGAGCCCGAGGCCGACCATCGCAAAGTGCACCGCCACCGCGACGATCAACAGCAGCAGCGTGGTCGCCTCCGCGATCGGTTCGTACGCGAGCCGGTAGACAAAAGGCCCCATCGGAATCACGATCAGCAGCGTCAGCGCGATCTGCGCGATCATCGGCAGCGAATGCAGGAAAACACCCTGCGTGAGCGCGTACACCGCAATCGGAAACAGCAGATATTTGCCGACCAGCATCACCAGTGTGCGCGCCGCATGCCGGCGTCTTTCGGGATGCCGCACCAGCCCCGCTATCTCGACGACAAAGCATGCCGCGCCCATCGCCATCAACAACCAGCACGTGGCCGGAAATTTTTGTGTTTGCAGTGCGGCGAGCGTCAGCGCGCCGTACGAAACAAACTCGCCCTGCGGGATGAAGATCACCCGCGTGACGGAGAACACCAGCACTAGCGCAAGCGCGAGCAGCGCGTAGATCGCGCCGGTGGTGATGCCGTCCTGTGCGAGGATCGCCGCAATTGATAGATCCATACTTCCTCGTCCTGAAGCGTCGAAGTCAAAACCGGGAACAGTCGTGGCGGCAGAACGCGCGGCCGGCCACTAACCAGCGATGCCTGAAAAAGCGACCGCCGCGCCGGAATACGGCGCAGCGGTCGTTGCCATTGTCATCGAACAGAATGGCAATGCGGCGTCTTGCGCCGCATGCTGCGCGAGAGGCGCGTATCGTTTTTGTTGTTAGTCGTTCAGCAGCTTCCACTTGCCGTCGACGATCTGCACGATCACGCGTGCGCGCTTGTCGAGGCCGTTGTGGTCGGTCGTCGTGGTGTTCATGATGCCGTGCGAGACCGGCAGTTCCTTGATGTTTTCAAGCGCGCTGCGCAGTGCCATGCGGAACGCTTCGCTGCCCGGTTGAGCGGTCTTCAGCGCGACCGGAATCGCAGCTTGCAGCATCTGGCCGGCGTCCCATGCGTGACCGCCGAAGGTCGCCACCGAGCCCGCGCCATACGCTTTCTCATACGCATCCTTGTAGGCTTCCGACGACTTCTTCACCGGATTCGAATCCGGCAGCTGATCGGCCACGAGGATCGGACCGGCCGGCAGGAGTTCGCCTTCGCAATCCTTGCCGCACACGCGCAGGAAGTCGTTGTTGGCGACGCCGTGCGTCTGGTAGACCTTGCCCTTGTAGCCACGCTCCTTGAGCGTCTTGGCCGGCAGCGCCGACGGCGTACCCGCGCCCGCGATCAACACCGCATCCGGGTTCGCACCCATCGTCTTCAGCACCTGGCCGGTCACCGAGGCATCGGTGCGGTTAAAGCGTTCATTGGAGACGATCTTCAGATGATGCGCGGCGGCGGCCGCGGTGAAGACGTTGTTCCAGCCGTCGCCGTACGCATCCGCGAAGCCAATGAAGCCGACCGTCTTCACGCCGTGACGCTCCATGTAGTCGGCGATCGCGTCAGCCATCAGGCTATCGTTTTGCGGCGGTTTGAAGGCCCATGCGCGCTTGGCGTCCATCGGCGAAATGATCGCAGCCGATGCCGCCAGCGAGATCATCGGCGTCTTGCCTTCAGCCGCAGCGTCGAGCATCGCCAGCGAATTCGGCGTGACGGTCGAACCGACGATGGCGTCGACGTGGTCTTCGTCGATCAGCTTGCGCGTGTTCTGCACGGCCTTGCCGGTGTCCGATCCATCGTCGAGGATGATGTATTGCACCGTCTTGCCGCCGATCTCTTTCGGCAGCAGCGCGATCGTGTTCTTTTCAGGAATCCCGAGCGATGCAGCCGGCCCCGTGGTGGACAGCGTGACGCCGATTTTCACCTGCGCGAAGGCAGCGCCCGCGCCGCACATCAACGCCATCGCGATACCGGTGCGTACCCATTGCTTTGTCTTGTTCATGCAAGTCTCCAAACGCTTTGAAGCGCGTATCTGTAATCCGGCGCACGGGCCGGGTGTCTGAATCTAGTTATAGGGTTCAGGCATGCCAAGCATGGTTTTCCCTGCTCAACATCAACGCCGTCGCCGTTCTGGTGCAACTCCCCTGCTGCGAACCACTACTGCGATTTCTAATGCCCGAAACACTAACATGTTAGTAGTATTGCGTTCTGCATCATTCACGGTCAATAGACTGTCGCCCGAATGCGGGTTTGTCCTGAAACGGGCCGCTTAGACCGCGTTTTTGACCGCGTTTTCATCTCCGATGTTTCGCTTGTCCAACGCACTTCAAGCGCCGCCAATCATCAAATGCGGGCAATAAAAAAGACGCGGCAACTGCACGCGTCTTTTTTGAGTGGGTTCCGTATCGCTTCGCCTTCGCTCAGTCGCCGGACAGCTTCCACTTGCCGCCGGCGATCTCCACCATCACACGCGCCCGCTGGTCGAGACCAGCGTGGTCGTTCGCGCTCATGTTGAAGATGCCGTGGGAAGCGGGCATGTCTTTCGTGTTTTCGAGTGCCGCACGTAGCGCTTCGCGGAACGCAGGCGTGCCCGGCTGACCTTTCTTCAGCGCAAGCGGGATCGCGCGTTGCAACAGCAAGCCTGCATCCCAAGCGTGACCGCCGAATGTCGAGACCGAACCGGCGCCGTACGCCGCTTCATACGCATGCTTGTATGCGAGCGCGGACTTCTTCACCGGGTTCGAATCGGGCAACTGGTCAGCGACCAGCAACGGACCGGCCGGCAGATAGGTGCCTTCGCAATCCTTGCCGCACACGCGCAGGAAGTCGTTATTGGCGACGCCGTGCGTCTGATAGTACTTGCCCTTGTAGCCGCGTTCCTTGAGGGTTTTCTGCGGCAATGCGGCCGGTGTGCCCGCGCCGGCGACCAGCACCGCATCCGGATTCTGCGACATGATCTTCAGCACCTGGCCGGTCACCGAAGCATCGTTGCGCGCGAAGCGTTCGTTCGCGACGATCTTGATCTTCGCGAGATCGGCGGCCTTGCCGAATTCCTTGAACCAGCTCTCGCCGTACGCATCTGCAAAGCCGATGAATGCGACCGTCTTCACACCGTGATTCGACATATGCTGCGCGATCGCGGTGGCCATCAGAATGTCGTTTTGCGGCGTCTTGAAGACCCACGCGCGCTTCGCATCCATCGGTTCCACGATGCTCGCCGCGGCGGCCATGGAGATCATCGGTGTGGTGCTTTCAGCAGCGACGTCGATCATGGCCAACGAGTTCGGCACGACGGTCGAGCCGATCAACGCATCCACATGATCTTCGCTGGTGAGCTTGCGTGCGTTCTTGACGGCCTGGGTTGAATCCGTGGCGTCGTCGAGCACGATGTAGTCGATCTTCTGCCCTGCCACTTCTTTAGGCAGCAGCGTGATCGTGTTCTTTTCCGGAATACCAAGCGACGCAGCCGGCCCTGTTGCCGACACCGTGACGCCGATTTTCACGTCCGCGAATGCCTGGCCACTCCATGCCGCGGATACTCCGGTGGCGACCAATGCCGCGCTCATCCAACGCAATGCCGACTTCATCCCGCTCCTCTGTCTACCCCGTTATTCATTTGAATCCAAATCCGCAGATTTGAATCACCGACCGCTCGGTCGGTGAATGGCAAGTTTAGCGGACGAAAGCCCCGCGCTGCAAGCATTTTGCAGGGTAAGGGCAGATGAAATTGGGGGTGGCTCGGTGAATAAAAAAGGGTCACCGAATTAGCGGAGAAATTGAATGGCGAATAACGAAAAGCACAAATAAAAAGCGCTGTTGGATATCAATCCAACAGCGCTTTCGTCTGGGCACTGAGTGCCTCATTGTCTCCTCGTTCTCCACCTGCAAAATTCGTGGTGCATCAGAACTGCATGAAGATTAAACGAGCACCCTCCCCCTTACAACTAGCAATTACCCTAGTGGTGCACTGCGGCACAAATGTGGGGCACGTTTTGTTCCGATTTAGCGCGAGGCCGGCCTGCGCGCAACGCAAGATCCAGCCTGACCGATTTCACGAGCGCCGAATTATATCGGACACCAAAGCAATTTGGAATTCATTGCCGCCTCATTGCCGCTTCAGGCCCGCAATGGCCGCACTCTCGCGATGATCTCACCGACAATACCGCGCCGGAACGCCAGCACGCAGGCAATGAAAATCACGCCCGTTACGATGGTCACGGATTCACCCAGCGAGCGGAACCATTCGACGCCTGTCGACGAAGCCAGCGCCGTGCCGATATCGCCGAGCCGGTCTTCGAGCGCAACGATCAGCGCCGCGCCAAGCAGCGGCCCGAACAGCGTCCCCATGCCGCCGACGAGCGTCATCAGGATCACGAGACCCGACATCGTCCAGTATGCGTCGCTCAGCGTCTCGAAGCCCTGCACCAGTACCTTGAGCGAGCCCGCCAGACCGGCGATCCCAGCAGACAGAATGAACGCCAGCAGTTTGAAGCGATCGGTATCGTAACCAAGCGACACGGCGCGCGGCTCGTTCTCCTTGATCGCCACCAGCACCTGCCCGAACGGCGAGTGCACGATCCGCACGATCAGCAGGAATGCCAGCACCATCACGGCCAGCACGACAAAGTACAGCGTCACGTCCGACGACAGATCCAGCAAGCCGAACATTTTGCCGCGCGGCACGCCTTGCAGGCCGTCCTCGCCGTGCGTGAACGGCGCTTGCAGGAAAACGAAGTAGACCATCTGCGCGAGCGCCAGCGTCACCATCGCAAAGTAGATGCCCTGCCGGCGGATCGCGAACAGGCCGACCACCAGCCCAAGCAACGTTGCCGTGGCGGTACCCGCCACCACGCCGAGCTCCGGAGAGAAGCCGAGCGTCTGCATCGCATAACCGGTGACGTAACCGGCCGACGCGAGAAACATTGCGTGACCGAACGAGAGCAGCCCCGTGTAGCCAATCAGCAGATTGAAGGCCGCGGCGAACAACGCGAAGCACAGCACCTTCATGACGAAGAGCGGATAGATGCCGAGCACCGGCACCGCGAGAAGCGCGATCAACAGCAGACCGTAGAGCACTTTTCTCTGCATCATTTTTCCTTGCCGAAGAGACCCGCCGGGCGCACCAGCAACACGAGCGCCATGATCACGAAGACGACGGTCGCCGACGCTTCCGGGTAAAACACACGCGTCAGCCCTTCGATCACGCCAAGCAGCAGGCCGGTCAGGATCGAGCCCATGATCGAACCCATGCCGCCGATCACGACCACCGCGAACACGGTGATGATCATCGGCTGGCCCATCAACGGCGAGACCTGAATCACCGGCGCGGCCAGCACGCCGGCGAACGCGGCCAGCGCGACGCCGAAGCCATAGGTGAGCGTGATCATCAACGGCACGTTGACACCGAACGCCTCGACCAGTTTCGGATTCTCGGTGCCCGCGCGCAGATAGGCGCCGAGGCGCGTCTTCTCAATCACGAACCACGTGGCGAAGCAGACCGCGAGCGACGCCACCACTACCCACGCGCGATAGTTCGGCAGGAACATGAAGCCGAGATCGGTCGCACCGGAGAGCGCCGACGGCACGTCGTAGGGCTGGCCGGACGAACCGTAGATCGAGCGGAACACGCCTTCGACAACCAGCGTGAGTCCGAAAGTGAGCAGCAGCCCATAGAGGTGATCAAGCTTGTACAGCCAGCGCAGCATCGAGCGTTCGATCACGATGCCGAACACGCCGACGATCAGCGGCGCGAGCACCAGCATCACCCAGTACGGCAGGCCGAAATACGACAGGCCCATCCAAGCGAGCATCGCGCCGAGCATGAACAACGCGCCGTGCGCGAAATTGATCACGTTGAGCAAGCCGAAGATCACCGCCAGACCCAGGCTGAGAATCGCATAGAACGAGCCGTTCACGAGCCCCAGCAGCAACTGGCTCAGCATCGCCGGTAGCGGAACGCCAAAGATTTCCATTGAAGCCTTAATCCCTTAAGCCAACGTCAGGGTGAGATCGGTTACGTATGATCCCGCCGGCGCGCAGCCGGCGAGCCATCCGCTCGATCGCGCGCGGCACATGAAGCAGCTGACCATCAGTCTGTGTACCAAAACGGCGCTATGTATTTCCCGCCAGAAAAGGCTGACAGACGGTCAGCTGGTTATCAACCTACGCTTATTTCCACATCGCGCAGCGCGTTTCAGCCTTGGTCGTGAACGCCTGTTCGCCGGGAATCGTCGCAGTGATCTTGTAGTAGTCCCACGGCTCTTTGGATTCAGCCGGCGTCTTCACCTGCATCAGGTACATATCGTGGATCATGCTGCCGTCCTGACGGATGTAGCCCTTCGCGTAGAAGTCGTCGATCTTGGCCTTCTTCAGTTGCGCCATTACCTTGTCGGAGTCGGTCGAGCCGACCGTCTGCACGGCCTTCAGGTAGGTCATGGTCGCGGAGTAGTCGGCAGCCTGCAGGCTCGACGGCATCTTCTTCATCTTGTCGAAGTAGCGCCGCGCCCACGCGCGCGTAGTGGCGTCCTTGTTCCAGTACCAGCTGTCCGTCAGCACCAGGCCCTGGGTCGTTTCCAGACCCAGACTGTGGACGTCGTCGATAAACATCAGCAGTGCGGCCAGCTTCATCGTCTTCGTGATGCCGAATTCCTTGGCGGCCTTGATCGAGTTGATCGTGTCGCCGCCCGCGTTGGCGAGGCCGAGGATCTGCGCCTTCGACGCTTGCGCCTGCAACAGGAACGACGAGAAATCCGAGGCCGAAAGCGGATGACGCACGGCGCCCAGCACCTGGCCGCCGTTGGCCTTCACCACGTCCGACGTATTCTTTTCGAGCGCCTTGCCGAACGCATAGTCAGCGGTCAGGAAGTACCAGGTCTTGCCGCCCTGCTTCGTCACCGCCGAGCCCGTGCCCTTGGCGAGCGCCGTCGTGTCGTACGCGTAGTGGATCGTGTACGGTGTGCACTGCTCGTTGGTCAGGGTGTCGGCGCCCGCGCCGATGCTGATATAAACCTTGTGCTTCTCACCAGCCACCGTGTTCATCGACAGCCCGGTTGCCGAATTCGTGCCGCCGATCAGCAGATCGACGCCATCCCGATCGAACCACCCCCCCCCCCCCCCCCCCCCCCCCCCCCCCCCCCCCCCCCCCCCCCCCCCCCCCGATCGGCTTGCCATTGACCTTGCCGCCGAAGTCGGCCACGGCCATACGGATCGCTTCGAGACCGCCCTGGCCATCAATATCCGCATACAGACCCGACATGTCGGTGATGAAGCCGATCTTCACGGCATCGTCAGCGGCCTGCGCGCTGCCCATCGTCAACGCGGCGCCGGCGGCAACCGCGAAACAGAGTGTGGCAAGCCGCGCGAGTGGGTTCTTTTTCATTCCTGTCTCCTGGTTTCTTCGCTTGTGGTTATCAGAGGCAATCGGACGTTTCTCGTTACTTCCTGTCTATACGCCCAGTAAGTCGTGCAGCACCGGCATCTTGCTTTCAAGCTCGCCGGCCTCGAAGTGTTCGACGATCGCACCATGCTCCATCACATAGAAGCGATCGGCGAGTGGCGCGGCAAAGCGGAAATTCTGTTCGACCATCACAACCGTGTAGCCGCGCGCCTTGAGCGTCATGATCATGCGGGCCAGCGCCTGCACGATGACTGGCGCCAGGCCCTCCGAGATTTCGTCGAGCAGCAGCAAACTCGCGCCGGTGCGCAGAATGCGTGCGACCGCCAGCATCTGCTGCTCGCCACCCGAGAGCCGCGTGCCCTGGCTCATGCGGCGTTCCTGCAGATTCGGGAACATCGAATAGATTTCTTCGAGCGACATCATGTGCGCCTTGTCGCCGACGGGCGGCGGCAACAGCAGGTTTTCCTCACACGAGAGGCTCGAAAAAATCCCACGCTCTTCCGGGCAGTAACCGATGCCGCAGTGAGCGATGCGATGTGTGGGCAGGTTGATGGTTTCGCGGCCGCTAATGCGGATCGAGCCGGTGCGCCGGCCGGTCAGCCCCATGATCGCGCGCAGTGTGGTGGTGCGCCCCGCGCCGTTACGGCCCAGCAGCGTGACGACTTCGCCGCGGTTCACCGTCAGATCGACGCCATGCAGGATATGGGACTCCCCGTACCATGCCTGCAAACCCGTAATCTCCAGCGCGGGGGCACCGCCAGCCGTGTCGCTCACTTCGAGACTTTCGCGCTCGGCAATCGTATTCATGCGTGGGCTCCGGCGAGCGCCGCATCGGCGCTGCCCATATAGGCTTGCATCACGAGCGGATTCTTCGACACTTCGGCATAGCTGCCTTCCGCGAGCACCTCGCCTCGTTGCAGCACGGTGATGGTGTCGGAGATGCCGGCGATCACGTTCATGTTGTGTTCGACCATCAGGATCGTGCGGCCGCTCGATACTTTCTTGATCAAGGCCGTGACGCGATCGACGTCTTCATGGCCCATGCCTTGCGTCGGTTCATCGAGCAGCATCAACTCGGGCTCCATCGCGAGCGTGGTGGCGATTTCGAGCGCGCGCTTGCGGCCGTAGGACAGTTCTACCGTGAGCACGTCGGCGAAATCGGTCAATCCGACCTGGGTGAGCAAGTCCATGGCCCGATCGTCGAGCTGACGCAGCGTGCGTTCGCTCTTCCAGAAATGAAATGCCGTGCCGAGCACACGCTGCAAACCGATGCGCACATTCTGCAATGCTGTCAGATGCGGAAATACAGCAGAAATTTGAAACGAGCGGATGATGCCGCGCCGGGCGATTTGCGCCGGGCGTTCACTGGTGATGTCGATTCCGTTGAAGACGATCTGGCCCGCGGTCGGTTCAAGGAATTTGGTGAGCAGATTGAAGCAGGTGGTCTTGCCTGCCCCATTAGGGCCGATCAGCGCATGGATCGAGCCACGGCGCACGCGCAGGTTCACCCCGTTCACGGCGATGAAGCCTTTGAACTCGCGGGTGAGGCCGCGCGTTTCGAGAATCGTATCGCCGAGAATCATGTTCCCTTCCATACGGAGTAAGGCGAAGCATTACGATCTTCCGCGCGAACGGCTGCGCGACTTTTATGTGTGACGGCGGCACCCCGTGCCGCTCGTTGGCGTACTGCACCAATCCGGACGGTAATCCATGGGCGGCACGCAGCATGGCTGCCATTGTCGCGCCAATGATGCAGCGCATTCATTGGGATTTGCACTTAGTGGATGACGACTGTTTGAAGCGGGCCCGAGGCGTGCTCAAGCGGCACGCCACCCTTGCTCGGGGCGCCTGAAGGATGCGCACACGATGCGTCAACCTTGCTCGGCAGGCGCCAGGGGGATCCGCGAGCGCTGCTTCCATCACGCTCGAGGCATGCCAGGCAAAGTCCGAGGCACGCACCGCGGCTTCGGCTCCCACAGTCACGCCGAGTGTCACACGGCTGACATGGACGGCGCACCGCTAGTCTGAACCAGGACATTGCCGCCCGAGCGTGCGCGACGGTCTTCGCGGATCATGTCGCTGGCGCGCTCGGCGATCATCAGTGTCGGCGAGTTGGTGTTGCCCGAGGTGATGGACGGCATGATTGATGCGTCGACCACCCGTAAACCGTCAACCCCGATAACTCGTAGGCGATTGTCGACGACCGCGGCGGGATCGTCGGCGGTGCCCATCCGGCAAGTGCCGACCGGATGAAAGATGGTGGTACCGACCGCGCCCGCGGCCTGCTGAAGTTCTTCTTCGGTCTGATACTGGATACCGGGCAGAATCTCTTGCGGCCGATAGGGCGCGAGCGCAGGCGCCGCGGCAATGCGGCGCGTCAGACGCAATGCGTTGGCAGCGACGTGCCGGTCGTAATCGGTGGACAGATAGTTGGGCGCGATCAACGGCGGCGCCGACGCATCGGATGATCCGATGTGAATACTGCCACGCGAGGTTGGCCGCAACTGACACACCGACGCGGTAAATGCATTGAAGCGATGCAACGGTTCGCCGAAGCGATCGAGTGAGAGCGGCTGCACGTGATACTCGAGATCGGGACGCGTGAGCGAGCGGTCATTCGGATCGGACTTGGCGAACGCGCCGAGTTGCGATGGTGACATCGACATGGGGCCGCTTTGAAAGAACGCGTACTGCATGCCGATCATCAGCTTGCCCCACCAATGCGCGGAAGCGGTATTGAGCGTACGCACGCCGTCGACTTTATAGGCCATGCGCAACTGCAGATGGTCCTGCAGATTTTCGCCGACGCCGCACAGATCCTTCACAACCTCGATACCGAGATTCTGGAGGCGCGCACCATTACCGATACCGGAGAGTTCGAGCAATTGCGGCGAGTTGACCGCACCGGAACTGAGGATCACTTCGCAACGGGCTTTGGCGAGATAGTCCGTGTTGTCGCCGCGATATTCGACGCCTGTGCAGCGACGTCCCTCGAACACGACGCGCTGTGTATGGGCACCGGTGATAACGGTGAGATTGGGTCGCCTAAGCGCCGGACGCAGAAAGGCTTTCGACGCGTTCCAACGGATGCCGCGTTTCTGATTGACGTCGAAGTAACCGACACCGGTGTTGTCACCGCGATTGAAGTCATCGGTAGCGGGTATGCCGGTTTGTTGTGCGGCTTGTGAAAACTCTTCGAGGATCTTCCATTTCAGGCGTTGTTTTTCGACGCGCCATGGGCCGCCTGCTCCATGCGATTCGGACGCGCCGGCGTGGTGATCTTCGCTGCGTTTGAAGATGGGGAGGACAGAGTTCCAGGACCAGGAGGCGTCATTGGTGACGCGAGCCCATTCATCGTAGTCCTCGCGTTGGCCGCGCATGTAGATCATGCCGTTGATGGAGGAGCTGCCGCCTAGTACTCTGCCCCGCGGGTATGAGAGCGAGCGGCCGTTCAGGCCGGGTTCTGACTGGGTTTTGTAGAGCCAATCTGTGCGGGGATTGCCAATGCAGTAGAGGTAGCCTACCGGCACGTGGATCCAGTGGTAGTCGTCTTTGCCGCCGGCTTCTAGCAGGAGGACCTGCACCTCTGGATCTTCCGATAGGCGGTTGGCGAGGACGCAACCTGCTGTGCCGGCGCCGACTATGATGTAGTCGAATTCGCCTTCCAGGCGGTGGGGTTTTGTTTGTGTGTTTTCTGGGGTGTTCATCGTTTCGTCTCCTAAGCTTTTTTGCTTTCGCGGCGCTTATTGTCTGTGTTCTTAGGGCTTTGGCTTTTCCTTGTTCTGGCTTTGGTGCCTTTCCTTGCTTTGTTAGTGGTCTATTAGCGTTGCCCCTGTGCGGGGCGGCACCTACTTCTCTTT
>NZ_JALPRH010000021.1:0-144596 GCF_030464795.1 Paraburkholderia sp. SECH2 | reverse complement strand
GTGTCCGAAGCACGAAAGAGCGAGATTCTAGCGAGCCGCACGGCCCCTTGCAAGCGTTATTTTGACAAGCGTATTAACGATGCTTGAAAACCGGTTTGCGCTTCTCAACGAACGCGGCCATCCCTTCCTTCTGATCTTCCGTAGCGAAGAGCGAATGGAAGAGGCGTCGCTCGAAATGCACGCCCTCTGCGAGCGTCGTTTCGTATGCGCGGTTAACCGATTCCTTGATCATCATCACCGCCGGCAACGGGAATTCAGCGATGGTCGCGGCCGCAGCCACCGCCTCGTCAAGCAGCGAAGCCGCGGGAATCACCCGCGAGACCAATCCGGCACGCTCGGCCTCGGCAGCGTCCATGAAGCGGGCGGTCAAGCAGAGATCCATCGCTTTCGCCTTGGAGACTGCGCGCGGAAGCCGCTGTGTGCCGCCGGCACCCGGCATGATGCCCAGCTTGATTTCCGGCTGACCGAACTTCGCAGTGTCGGCGGCGAGAATGATGTCGCACATCATCGCCAGCTCGCAACCGCCACCAAGCGCGAAGCCCGCCACCGCAGCGATAATCGGCTTGCGGATCGAGCGCACCGTTTCCCAGTTGCGGGTGATGTAGTCGCCTTTGTAGACGTCCATATAGGTATAGGTCGCCATCATCCCGATGTCGGCTCCAGCGGCGAACGCTTTCTCGCTGCCCGTCACCACGATCGCACCAATCGCGTCGTCGGCATCGAACTCCCGTAGCGCCGCGCCCAATTCGTCCATCAACGCGTCGTTCAGTGCGTTCAACGCCTTCGGGCGATTCAATGTGACCAAACCCACCCGTCCACGCGTCTCAACCAGAATGTTCTCGTAAGCCATGCCGCCTCCTTATGCTTAATGGTGCGCAAAAAACGCTTCGCGCAGCCGTCTCAGTAATGCTACCATTAGCCAACCAACCGGTCGGTCAATTATTCGACAGGCTTTCCCCAACGTACAGCCAAGCCCCTCTGCCATGACACATCCGCTATTCACCAAGCACGAAGACACGCTGCAAAAGGCACTCACCGCGGTTGAAACGCGCGGCTACTGGAGCCCGTTCGTCGAGATGCCCAGTCCGAAAGTGTACGGGGAAACAGCAAGCGCAGACGGCGAAGCCGCATTCAAAGCGCTTCTGAACAAGACGTTCGAACTGGACCAGCCATCGACCGGAGAAACCGTCGGCGCTGAAGTCTCGCCGTTCGGCTTCCCGCTCGGCGTGCGCTATCCGAAGGCCGATCCTGATGCGTTGATCGCCGCAGCCGCCGTGGCACAGCGCGATTGGCGCGCGGCCGGCCCGCAGGCGTGGATCGGTGTGTGCCTCGAAATCCTCGCGCGAGTGAATCGCGCCAGCTTCGAAATCGGCTACAGCGTGATGCACACGACCGGCCAGGCATTCATGATGGCCTTCCAGGCTGGCGGCCCGCATGCGCAAGACCGTGCCCTCGAAGCGGTCGTGTACGCGTGGGACCAACTGCGCCGCATTCCCGCCGACGCTCACTGGGAAAAGCCGCAAGGCAAAAATCCGCCGCTTGCAATGCACAAGCGCTACACGGTCGTGCCGCGCGGCACCGGCCTCGTGCTCGGCTGCTGCACCTTCCCGACATGGAACGGCTATCCGGGCCTCTTTGCTGATCTGGCCACCGGCAACACGGTCATCGTCAAACCGCACCCGGGCGCGATTCTGCCCCTCGCGCTGACTGTACGCATCGCACGCGATGTGCTGCGCGAAGCCGGATTCGATCCGAACGTTGTTACGCTGCTGGCCACCGAACCGAACGATGGCGCGCTGGTCCAGGACCTCGCTCTGCGCCCTGAAATCAAGTTGATCGATTTCACGGGCAGCACTCAAAACGGCACCTGGCTCGAGCGCAATGCACACCAGGCTCAGGTCTACACCGAAAAAGCCGGCGTCAACCAGATCGTGATCGACTCGGTCGACGACATCAAAGCCGCCGCTCGCAATATCGCCTTCTCGCTGGCGCTGTACTCGGGACAAATGTGCACCGCGCCGCAAAACATCTATGTGCCGCGCAACGGCATCCGCACCGCTGAGGGCACGCTCGGCTTCGACGAAGTCGCTCAGGCTATCGCCGGCGCCGTGCAAAAACTGGTCGCCGACCCGGCTCGCGCCGTTGAACTGCTTGGCGCGATCCAGAACGAAGGTGTCACCCAGCGCATCGAGGAAGCCTGCAAGCTCGGCCGCGTTCTAGTAGAAAGCCAATCGCTGGAACATCGGGCCTTTGCCGGCGCCCGTGTGCGAACACCGCTCGTGCTCCAACTGGACGCCGCCACCGACCACGCGCAGTTCACCAAAGAATGGTTCGGCCCGATCTCCTTCGTGATCGCGACGGAGTCGACCGCGCAGTCGCTCGACCTTGCCGGCGCAATCGCTGCCGAGCACGGAGCACTGACGCTGTCGGTCTACAGCACGGACGAGGCCGTACTCAACGAAGCGCATGAAGCATCGATCCGCGGCGGCGTAGCACTCTCAATCAATTTGACGGGCGGCGTATTCGTCAATCAATCGGCGGCCTTCTCCGACTTCCACGGCACGGGCGCAAACCCGGCGGCAAATGCCGCGCTGGCCGACGCAGCCTTTGTCGCAAACCGCTTCCGCGTCGTTCAAAGTCGCGTTCATGTTGAACCGAAAGCGGCGCCGGCGGTAGCTGGCTGAATGGCATAAGACAAAAGCACGGCTTTCGCCCTATGCCGTTTGGCCGAATGGACCGAGCCGTGCACCCCAACTAACATGAGACATCGGATTGGCAAGTCCCGCTAATCCGGCCCAGCAGGAATCCACATGAACGACGCCTTCATTTGCGACGCGATTCGCACCCCAATCGGCCGCTACGGCGGCGCCCTGAAGGATGTCCGTGCCGACGACCTCGGCGCAGTACCGATCAGGGCGTTGATCGAGCGCAATGCCGGTGTCGACTGGCAGGCACTCGACGACGTGATCTATGGCTGTGCCAATCAGGCCGGTGACGACAACCGTAACGTGGCTCGCATGGCGGCTTTGTTGGCCGGCTTACCCACGGCTGCGTCGGGCACAACCATCAACCGTCTGTGCGGCTCGGGTATGGACGCGGTCGGTACCGCAGCGCGCGCCATCAAGGCCGGCGAAGCGCGGCTGATGATTGCAGGCGGCGTCGAAAGCATGACGCGCGCGCCGTTCGTAATGGGCAAGGCCACCAGTGCATTTTCACGGCAGGCCGATATTTACGACACGACCATCGGCTGGCGTTTCATCAATCCGTTGATGAAGCGTCAATACGGCGTCGATTCGATGCCGGAGACCGCGGAAAACGTGGCCATCGAGTTCGGCATAAGCCGCGCCGATCAGGACGCCTTTGCTCTGGCGAGTCAGCAAAAAGCATCTCGCGCACAGCGCGACGGCACGCTCGCTCAGGAAATCGTCGGCGTTGAAATTGCGCAGAAGAAAGGCGACCCCGTACGCGTGACGCTCGACGAGCATCCGCGCGAAACGTCGCTCGAAAGCCTGGGCAAGCTCAAGGGCGTGGTTCGTCCCGACGGCAGCGTAACCGCCGGCAATGCATCGGGTGTGAACGACGGTGCGTGTGCACTGTTGCTCGCAAATCAGGAAGCTGCCGATCAATACGGATTGCGTCGCCGCGCACGCGTGGTGGGCATGGCAACGGCAGGCGTGGAGCCGCGCATTATGGGTATCGGCCCGGCGCCGGCCACGCAAAAGCTGTTGAAGCAACTGAACATGACACTCGAGCAATTCGACGTGATCGAGTTGAACGAAGCCTTCGCGTCGCAAGGACTGGCGGTCTTGCGCACGCTCGGCTTGCGCGACGACGATCCGCGTGTCAATCCGAACGGTGGAGCGATTGCGCTCGGCCACCCGCTCGGCGCTTCCGGCGCGCGCTTGATCACTACCGCGCTTTATCAGTTGGAACGAATCAACGGCCGCTTTGCGCTTTGCACGATGTGTATCGGCGTAGGCCAAGGCATTGCATTGGTAATCGAGCGGCTCTGACACTAACGCCGCCGCCCATTGCACCGCCGATCAAAGAGACT
This sequence comes from Paraburkholderia sp. SECH2, assembly GCF_030464795.1. Taxonomy (NCBI): domain Bacteria; kingdom Pseudomonadati; phylum Pseudomonadota; class Betaproteobacteria; order Burkholderiales; family Burkholderiaceae; genus Paraburkholderia; species Paraburkholderia sp. SECH2. The sequence goes on along the minus strand of NZ_JALPRH010000021.1, from coordinate 140,542 downwards.
TTGAGGAGACACCCAATGTCATATGAAGCGATTCGCCTCGACATCGATACATCGAGCCGCGTGGCGACCATCACGCTGAACCGCCCGGACAAGCTCAACAGCTTTACCCGCGCGATGCACCAGGAATTGAGCGACGCACTCGGCCAGGTCGAGGCGTCCGGCGCGCGCGCGCTCGTGCTGACCGGCGCGGGCCGCGGCTTCTGCGCAGGACAGGATCTCGCGGATCTCGACTTCACGCCAGGCGCAATGACCGATCTGGGCGAACTGATCAACGCGCATTTCAATCCGTTGATTCGCCGCCTGCAGGCACTGCCGTTGCCCGTGATTGCCGCGGTCAACGGCACGGCCGCCGGTGCCGGCGCCAATCTCGCACTGGCTTGCGATCTCGTGCTTGCCGCTCGTTCGGCCAGCTTCATTCAGGCCTTCGTGAAGATCGGTCTGGTGCCGGACTCGGGCGGCACGTGGTTCCTGCCGCAACGCGTCGGTATGGCCCGCGCCTTGGGTCTCGCCATCACCGGCGACAAACTGAGCGCGGAGAAAGCCGAAAGCTGGGGGCTGATCTGGCAAGCGGTTGACGACACCGAGCTAGCCGCCACGGCAAGCAAGCTCGCGGCCCAACTGGCGCAGCAGCCCACGCGCGCTATCGCTGCGATCAAGCAGGCAATGCGCGCCGGGGCGACGCAAACGCTGGATCAGCAACTCGATCTCGAACGCGATCTGCAACGCGAACTCGGTGCTTCGCACGATTACGCGGAAGGCGTGCAAGCGTTCGTGGAAAAACGCGCACCGCGCTTCGAGGGTCGCTGATATGTCCGCGCAACCGAACCACCCCGCTCAAATGACACCTGACGAACTCGCTCGCGCAACCGCGGCCGCCATGTACGAAAACGACGCGTGCAGCCGTGCGCTCGGTCTCGAAATCGTAGAAGTGCGCCCAGGATACGCGCGCCTGCGCATGGCCGTGCGCGACGACTTCCTCAACGGCCATCAGATTTGCCACGGCGGCCTGATTTTCACGCTCGCTGATTCGACATTCGCTTTCGCTTGCAACACGTACAACATCAACACCGTCGCAGCGGGTTGCTCGATCGAGTTCCTGCGGCCGGTGAAAGGCGGCGACGTGTTGACTGCCGAAGCGGTCGAGCAAACCTTGAGCGGCCGCACCGGCATTTACGATATTCGCGTCACGAATCGCGCAGAGGAGACCGTGGCGATGTTTCGCGGCAAATCGGCACAGATCAAAGGCAACCTGATTCCTACCGGCGATTGAACAGCAGATTGAACGGCACAGCCGCGACACGTTCGCGACCTATTGCCAGCACCTATATAGATAGTAGATAGCAGCGAGTCCCCGGTTTTTGCGCGCGAGCGCACCGCACCCCAGACCCAAGCATTGAGGCAGCAAGGAGACATTCGATGACCACCGCCCTTCCGCTCGATCCCATCGAGACAGCCAGCCGCGACGAACTCGCCGCGCTCCAACTCGAACGGCTCAAATGGTCGCTGAACCACGCTTATGAAAATTCGCCGGTGTATCGGCAAAAATTCGATGAAGCCGGCGTTCACCCGAGCGAAGTGAAGACTCTCGCGGACCTCGCGCGCTTCCCGTTCACCACCAAGAAGGATCTGCGCGACAGCTACCCTTTCGGCATGTTCGCAGTGCCGCAGGAACAGATCTCGCGGATCCACGCGTCGTCTGGAACAACGGGCAAGCCGACGGTCGTTGGCTACACGGCGCGCGATATCGATACGTGGGCGAATCTCGTCGCACGTTCGATCCGTGCCGCGGGGGCGAAGCGCGGCGACAAAGTTCACGTGAGTTACGGCTACGGTTTGTTCACAGGCGGCCTCGGCGCACACTACGGCGCGGAGCGCGCCGGGCTGACGGTGATCCCGTTCGGCGGCGGTCAGACTGAAAAGCAGGTGCAACTGATTCAGGACTTCCGGCCCGACATCATCATGGTGACGCCGAGCTATATGCTGTCGATCGCCGACGAACTTGAACGGCAAGGCATCGATCCGGCGAATTGCTCGCTGCGCCTCGGCATCTTCGGTGCGGAACCATGGACCAATGACATGCGTCAGGCGATCGAAAAGCGCATGGGCATCGACGCTGTGGATATCTACGGTCTGTCTGAAGTGATGGGACCTGGTGTCGCTTCGGAATGCGTCGAGACCAAAGATGGCCCGACCATCTGGGAAGACCATTTCTACCCCGAGATCATTGATCCCGAGACTGGCGAAGTGCTGCCGGACGGTGAGCTCGGCGAGCTGGTATTCACGTCGTTGACCAAGGAAGCGCTGCCAATCATCCGTTACCGAACGCGCGATCTGACCCGCCTCCTGCCAGGCAGCGCACGTACCATGCGCCGCATGGAAAAGATCACGGGCCGCTCGGACGACATGATGATCGTGCGCGGCGTCAACGTGTTCCCGACGCAGATCGAAGAATTGCTACTCAAGCAACACGCCCTCGCGCCGCACTATCAAATCGTGCTGACGAAGGAAGGCCCGCTCGATGTATTGACGTTGAACGTCGAGCCTTGCCCGGAATCAGCGCCGGATACTGCCGCGTTGACCACGGCAAAACAGGCGTTGACCTACGACATCAAGGCACTGATCGGCGTCAGCGCCATCGTGAACGTGCTGGGTGTGAACGGTATCGAGCGTTCGGTGGGCAAGGCACGGCGTGTGGTAGACAAACGGAAGTCGGGGCTTTAAGCGAAGCGCCGAAGGTTGATGCTTGATAACGGGGCTGACCGGTGTCAGCGCCGTTATCAAACCAGAAGCCAGAAACCAGCGATCAGGAAAACCCCGCCGCCCGCCGCCAAACCCTCACGAATTCGGCAACAACAACCACATCCGGCCGCCCTGCTTCATCTTGCCGGCCAGATCGCCGGCGTCGTCGCCGAGACCCCAGAAGTAGTCCGCGCGCACGCCGCCTTTGATCGCGGACCCCGTGTCCTGCGCAAAGACGAGGCGGTTCATCGGCGAGTTCGTCAACGGTCGCGTGGTCTGCAAGAACACCGGCGTACCTAGCGGAATCGAAGTCGGATCCACCGCGATCGATCGCTCCGGCGTCAACGGCACGCCCAATGCACCGATCGGACCATCCGCACCGCCGCTCGGCGCACTCTCGCCGGACGGCATCTCGCGGAAGAACACGAAGCGCGGATTGGTATCGAGCAATGCGTCGACCCGCGCCGGATTCGCGCGCGCCCATGCCTTGATGCCTTGCATGGTCGCCTGCGCCGGCGTCAGTTCACCGCGATCGAGCAGCCACCGTCCAATCGACTTGTACGGTTGATTGTTCGTGCCGCCAAATCCGACCCGCATCACGCTGCCGTCTTCCATCACGACGCGCCCGGAGCCTTGCACCTGCAGGAAGAACGCTTCGATCGGATCGTCGACCCACACGAGTTCATTGCCGTTGAGCACGCCCGCACGCTCGAGTTGCGCACGCGCCGGCAGCGGCGCACCCGCGCGATAACCGGAAGGCCAGCGATACAGCGCCGTCTGATACACACCATGCCGCGTGCGCGAACCGCGCAGCAACGGCTCGTAGTAGCCGGTGACGAGGCCATCGAGCGTGCCGTCGTTATTGGCTAACTGGAAAGGCGTGAAATACGCCTCGAAAAATGCCCGTGCACTGGTGACGTCCAGATCGTCGATCTGCGAAGCCGCCGCGCATGCGCGGGCCCAGTTGGGTTGACGCGCAAGCCTCAGGCAGTTTTGCCGCAATGCGGCCGTCGCGCCGATCAGGGAATCGTCCTGCCACCCTGGCACCTGCTGCCAGGCCACGGCTGTCAGCCGCGTCGCGGCGATCTGCCCGGGTATGATCGCGGCACCCGTGGGCGGCGAAACCGAAGGCCGCACTGCACCGCCGCCTCCGCAGGAAGCCAGCATTACCGCCACCGAAAGCGCGCCGAGCCATGCTCCGGCCGTGCGGACAAAACGCATACAATGTTCGTTCTTGATGGAAACCGCCATGTCTGATCTGTTCGACGAATACCCGATGCTCATCTTCGCGCTGGAATCGCTCCTCGCGCTCTTCCTGCTCGTCTTTATCGTTGTCTGGACGTCGTCCGGCAAGAAGAAGGCCGCCAGCGCCGCCACCGATGAACAGCAAAAGCAGCAAAAATCCCAGTAAAGCTGCGCTGTAAAGCTTTTTAAAGACCGCGAGCCGCGCTCTCGGTTCAATGCAAAGTACGCGGCATCCGCAGAATGAACTCTGGTACAGGTGCGTCGAAGCGCTCGCCGTCCTCAGCAACGCAGAAATAGTCGCCACGCATAGTGCCAACGGGCGTGGCGATCACGGCCCAACTCGTATATTCGAAGTGCTCGCCCGGTTTGAGCAGCGGCTGATGCCCGACCACGCCCAGGCCTTTCACTTCCTGAACATTGTTTTCGCTGTCGGTGATCACCCAGTGACGCGCAATCAACTGCGCGGGCACCTGACCGCTGTTACGGATGGTCAGCGTGTATGCAAACGCATACTGGCGGCGCTCCGGGTCCGACTCTTCGGGCAGAAACTGCACCTGCGCCGAGACGCTGAATTCGTACTGGCTCATCCTGATTCCGGTCTGGTGAAACGGAGTGTGAAAAATCGCGGGAAGCCCCGAACGCCAATGGTTTGCGGGCACATTGGCGAAGCGGCGCCTATGGTTTGGCATTCTGCTTGATGCGCGGCATGCCCGCAACCGGACAAATCCCTTTGGCCAAGGGCCGCTAAGGCGTTTTGTCACTTTCGCCATGCGTTGTCGGTGCCGGCCTCAACTCGCCCCCAAGCCGGTTCGGAAGCGTACAAACCGGTAAAATGGTGTTTTCCCGCTTGCATCCGCCCCCGCCATGACGCAATTCCGCATTGCCCCCAGCATTCTGTCCGCCGATTTCGCCCGCCTTGGCGAGGAAGTCCGCAACGTTGTCGCCGCCGGCGCCGACTGGATTCACTTCGACGTGATGGACAACCATTATGTGCCGAACTTGACAATCGGCCCGCTCGTCTGCGAAGCGATCCGCCCGCACGTGGACGTCCCGATCGACGTGCACCTGATGGTGCGCCCGGTCGACCGCATCGTGCCGGACTTCGCCAAGGCCGGCGCGAACCTGATCAGCTTTCACCCGGAAGGCTCGGATCACATCGACCGCACGCTGTCGCTGATTCGCGACCACGGTTGCAAGGCCGGCCTCGTGTTCAATCCGGCCACATCGCTGAACCATCTGGACTACGTGATGGACAAGGTCGATCTGGTGCTGATCATGTCGGTGAATCCGGGCTTCGGCGGTCAATCGTTCATTCCTGAGGCGCTCGTCAAACTGCGCGAAGCGCGCAAGCGGATCGATGCCTACAAGGAAAAGACCGGCCGCGAGATTCACCTCGAAGTGGACGGCGGCGTGAAGGTCGACAACATCGCCGAAATCGCCGCGGCTGGCGCGGACACGTTCGTGGCAGGCTCGGCGATCTTCGGTGCGCCGGATCACAAGGCGGTGATCGACAAGATGCGCGCCGCACTCGCCAACATCGAGCACTGATATCCCGCACGAGAAATGACGACTCCGTTCCCTGTCCCGACCTTCACCGGCCCGCGCCTGCAAGCCGCGATCATCGACCTCGACGGCACGATGATCGATACCGCAGACGATTTCACCGCCGGCCTGAACGGCATGCTTGCGCAACTCGACGCGACGGAAACCTCGCGCGAGGAAGTGGTCGGCTACATCGGCAAGGGCTCGGAGAATCTGATTCGCCGCGTGCTGGCCGAGCGCTTCGAAACGGACCACGCACAGGACCGTTTCGACGAGGCGCTCGCGATCTATCAGGAGGAGTACGCCAAAATCAACGGCGTGCACACGCGGCTGTACCCCGAGGTCGAAGCCGGCCTCAGCGCCATGCGCGATGCCGGCCTCAAACTCGCGTGCGTCACCAACAAGCCGCACCGGTTCGCGGTCGAATTGCTGGAGCAATACGGGCTCAGCCAGTATTTCAGCGTCGTGCTCGGCGGCGACAGCCTGCCGAAAAAGAAGCCTGATCCGCTGCCGATGATCACCGCCGCAGCGCAGCTAGGTGTCACACCGGAAACCACGGTCGCCATCGGCGATTCGGAAAACGATGCGCTGGCAGGCCGCGCGGCAGGCATGGCGACGCTGACGCTGCCGTACGGCTACAACCACGGCCGGTCTGTACAAGAAATAAAATCCGATGGTATAGTTGCCTCGCTGCTCGATGCCGCCAAGGCTATCGCAGCGCACCATTCCACGACCTGAAAAGTCCCTCATCCTCATGTTTCTGAATAAAAAACGGAGTCTGATTAGCATCGACCGGGGAGCCTGGCCCTGGCGTCGCTGGTCGCGCTAACCTCGCCTGAGGTACGCTGAAGCTCGTCTTCGGCAACCGTTTTTTACTTCGCTGCGCTCACGCGTTTTTTCCATCACCTTGTTTCGCTGCATCGGTTGATTTGGCGTTCGTGTACCCGCAAAGTACATCTGTGCGCTGAAATCCCTTGCATGCGTCGATGGGAAACTCGCGCCGGTCGGTATCATCGTGTCGAAACGTCGAACGAACGCCTGACCGGCTGCGTAGCGCCCCGCTTTGTCCGACGCATAGTGCCGTCTGACGTACGTACAGGATCGGAACATGACCGAACTCGAATTCCAGTCCCTCGCCAACGAGGGTTTCAACCGCATTCCGCTGATCGCCGAAGCGCTCGCCGACCTCGAAACGCCGCTCTCGCTGTACCTGAAGCTTGCGCAGAGTGAACGCAACGGCGCTAACTCGTTCCTGCTGGAATCGGTGGTGGGCGGTGAGCGTTTTGGCCGCTATTCGTTCATCGGATTGCCGGCGCGCACGCTGCTGCGCACCCGCAACGGCGTATCGGAAGTCGTACGCGACGGCAAAGTCGTCGAAACGCACGAGGGCGATCCGCTCGAGTTCATCCAGCAATTCCAGGGCCGCTTCAAAGTGGCGCAGCGCCCCGGTTTGCCGCGTTTCGCTGGCGGCCTCGCGGGCTACTTCGGCTACGACGCGGTGCGCTACATCGAGAAAAAGCTCGCGCACACCGCACCGAAAGACGATCTGAATCTGCCGGACATTCAGTTGCTGCTCACCGAAGAAGTCGCGGTGATCGACAACCTCGCGGGCAAGCTCTACCTGGTGGTGTACTCCGATCCGACGCAGCCTGAGGCGTACACCAAAGCCAAGCAGCGTCTGCGTGAATTGCGTCAGCGTTTGCGCACGACCGTGCAGCCGCCGGTCACGTCGGCCAGCGTGCGCACCGAGACCTACCGCGAGTTCGCCAAAGACGATTACCTCGCCGCCGTGCGCCAGGCGAAGGAATACATCGCCGCCGGCGAGTTGATGCAGGTGCAGGTCGGCCAGCGTCTGATCAAGCCATACCGCGACAATCCGCTGTCGCTGTATCGCGCGCTGCGCTCGCTGAATCCGTCGCCCTATATGTACTTCTACAACTTCGGCGACTTCCACGTAGTCGGCGCATCGCCCGAAATTCTGGTGCGTCAGGAAAAGCGTGGCGAAGATCGCATCGTGACGATCCGGCCGCTCGCCGGCACCCGTCCACGCGGCAACACACCGGAACGCGACGCAGAGCTCGCCACCGAACTGCTGAACGATCCGAAGGAAATCGCCGAACACGTGATGCTGATCGACCTCGCGCGTAACGACGTGGGCCGTATTTCGCAGATCGGTTCGGTGGTCGTCACCGATCAGATGGTGATCGAGAAGTACTCGCACGTGCAGCACATCGTGAGCTCGGTCGAAGGGAAGCTGAAGCCCGGCACCACCAACTTCGACGTGTTGCGCGCCACCTTCCCGGCCGGCACGTTGTCCGGCGCGCCGAAGGTTCGCGCGATGGAATTGATCGACGAACTGGAACCGGTGAAACGCGGCCTCTACGGCGGCGCCGTCGGCTATCTGTCGTTCACCGGCGAAATGGATCTTGCGATCACGATCCGCACCGGCGTGATCGCAAACGGCAATCTGTATGTGCAGGCGGCAGCGGGTGTAGTCGCGGATTCGGTGCCGGAATCCGAATGGCAAGAGACCGAGAACAAGGCGCGCGCCGTGCTGCGCGCCGCCGAGCAGGTTCAAGACGGCCTCGATAGCGACTTCTGACCGGAGACACACCATGCTGCTTATGATCGACAACTACGACTCGTTCACCTACAACCTGGTGCAGTACTTCGGCGAACTCGGCGAAGACGTGCGCACCTATCGGAACGACGAAATCACGCTTGACGAAATTGCGAAGCTCAATCCGGAGCGCATTTGCCTGTCGCCCGGCCCGAGCAACCCGCAACATGCCGGCATCACCCTTGACGTGCTGCGCGAATTCGCCGGCAAGACGCCAATTCTCGGCGTATGCCTCGGCCATCAGGCGATCGGCGAAGCATTCGGCGGCCGCGTAGTGCGCGCGCAAACCATCATGCACGGCAAGGTCAGCACGATCGAAACCGACTGCAAAGGCGTATTCGCTGATCTGCCGAAGCATTTCGTCGTGACGCGTTATCACTCGCTCGCGATCGAACGCGAATCGCTGCCTGACTGCCTCGAAGTGTCGGCATGGACCGAAGACGGCGAAATCATGGGCGTGCGTCACAAGGAACTGGCCGTTGAAGGCGTGCAGTTCCATCCGGAATCGATCCTGTCCGAACACGGTCACGCCTTGCTCGAAAACTTCGTGAAGCAGTCGAAGACCGCTCACCGCACCGCTTGATAAAGAGAGACGAAATCATGTCGATTACGCCCCAGGAAGCGCTGCAACGCACGATCGAGCACCGCGAAATTTTCCACGACGAAATGCTGCATCTGATGCGGCTCATCATGCGCGGCGAACTATCGCCCGTGATGTCGGCGGCGATCATTACCGGCTTGCGCGTCAAAAAAGAGACCATCGGCGAAATCACCGCCGCCGCCACGGTGATGCGTGAATTTGCCCGGCACGTCGAGGTGCAGGACAACTCAAACTTCGTCGATATCGTCGGCACCGGCGGCGACGGCTCGCACACCTTCAATATTTCCACGGCGACGATGTTCGTCTCGGCTGCGGCGGGCGCTAAAGTCGCGAAGCACGGCGGCCGCGGCGTGTCGAGCAAGTCAGGCAGCGCGGACGTGCTCGAAGCACTCGGCGTGAACATCGATCTGCAACCGGAACAGGTGGCGGCGTCGATTGCGGAAACCGGCATGGGTTTCATGTTCGCGCCGAACCATCATCCGGCCATGAAGAACATCGCGCCGGTGCGGCGCGAACTCGGCGTGCGGACCATCTTCAATATTCTTGGGCCACTGACCAATCCGGCCGGCGCGCCGAATCAACTGATGGGCGTGTTCCATGGGGACCTCGTCGGTATTCAGGTGCGCGTGATGCAGCGTCTCGGCGCGAAGCACGTGCTGGTGGTGTACGGTATGGACGGCATGGACGAGGTTTCGCTCGGCGCGGCGACGCAAGTCGGCGAGCTGCGCGACGGCCAGATCCACGAGTACGAAATTCACCCGGAAGACTTCGGCATGCAGATGGTGTCGAACCGTACGCTGAAAGTAGCCGACGCCGCCGAGTCCAAACTGATGCTGCTCGAAGCGCTCGACAACAAGCCGGGCGTTGCGCGTGAAATCGTCACGCTGAACGCGGGCACGGCGCTCTATTCGGCGAACGTGGCGGCGTCGATTGCGGACGGCATCCAGTTGGCCCGCGAAGCGATCGCGAGCGGCAAGGCACGCGCGAAGGTCGACGACCTGGTCCGCTTCACCCAGCAATTCAAGCAGTAATTACGTAGCGAGACACTCATGAGCGACATCCTCGACCGCATCATCTCGGTCAAACGCGAAGAAGTCCGCGCGGCTGAACAGAGCGCGCCGCTCGAAGAGCTGCGCCTCGAAGCATCCTCGCGCGACATCCGCGATTTCGTCGGCGCATTGCGCGCGAAACATGCGGCCGGCCTGGCCGCGGTGATCTCCGAAGTGAAGAAGGCAAGCCCGTCGAAAGGCGTGCTGCGCGAAAACTTCGTCCCCGCCGAAATCGCGCGTTCGTATGAGAAGCACGGTGCGGCCTGCTTGTCCGTACTCACCGACGTCCAGTTCTTCCAGGGCAGCGTGGCATATCTCGAGGAGGCGCGCGCCGCCTGCAGCCTGCCGGTGCTGCGCAAGGACTTCATCGTGGATCCGTACCAGATCGTCGAAGCCCGTGCGATGGGTGCCGACGCGATCCTGCTGATCGCGGCCGCGCTGGAAACCTCGCAGATGCAGGACCTCGAAGCGCTCGCGCATTCGTTAGGCCTCGCAGTGCTGGTCGAAGTGCATGACCACAATGAGCTGATGGAATCGCTGACGTTGAAGACGCCGCTGATCGGCATCAACAACCGCAACCTGCGCACCTTCGAAACATCGATCGAGACGACCATCGGCATGCTCGAATCGATTCCGGACGACCGCATCGTCGTCACGGAGTCGGGCATTCTGTCGCGTCAGGATGTCGAACGTCTGCGGGCGATGGACGTGCATACGTTTCTCGTCGGCGAGGCGTTCATGCGCGCGGAAGAGCCGGGTGTGGAACTTGCGCGTATGTTTTTCTAAGCGCAAGTTTCACATTCAGCGAACGCAGCGGAGCACACGATGGGCATGGAACGTGAAATCAAGCTGGCGCTGCCGGTGAGCCAGGTGGAAGCGGCGACAAAGTGGTTCGTCGCACGCACTGGCAAAGAGGGTCGCCCAATCGAATTGGCGAATATCTACTTCGATACGCCGGGGCTTGCGCTGGCTACGTCGAAAAGCGCGCTGCGTCTGCGGCATACGCCGGACGGCTGGCTGCAAACGTTCAAGACCGTGGGTAACGCGAAGGATGGACTGCATAGCCGGCACGAGTGGGAAATGCCGGTGGCGGGTGAGAAGCTCGAAATCGACGCCTTGCTGCACGCATGCGACGAACCCGCTGCCGCCGAGGCCTTGCGCCAGGCGGCGTCTGAACTGATCGAACTGTTCCGCACGAATTTCACGCGAATGCTGTGGAATGTCGAACTGGATGGCTCGAAAGTCGAAGCCGCGATCGACCAAGGCAATGTGCTTGCCGAAGTGAACGGTGAAACCCGCCGCGCGCCGATCTCAGAAGTCGAACTCGAACTGAAGTCCGGCGACGAAGCCGCACTCAACACGCTCGCGAGCGAACTCGGCAAACAGGTCGCCGGCCTTGCACCGGACAACATTAGCAAGGCACAACGCGGGTATCAGTTGCGGGCATCTTGAGCAACAGCACGTTTGCTGCGACACTTCCCCGCCATGACCTCAGCTTCCCGCACCCGCTCCAATTCGTCGCAAGCCTCGTTGTTCGGCGACGCCTCTGCCACGCCGGCCGGCGCAAACGCGCAGCCGAAGACACCGCCCGCCGTCGACCAACTGCCGCCAACGCTTGAAGCCCAATTTGCCGCCCTGCCCCCGGCCTGGCGCGCACACCTCAAACCGTTCATCGAAAGCGACGCCTACGCGCCCTTGTGCCGTTTCGTCGACGGTGAGCGCGCGGCCGGCAAAACCGTTTATCCCGCCGACGTCTTCCGCGCTCTGCGTCTCACCAGCCCCGACGAAGTCAAAGTCGTGATCCTCGGCCAGGATCCGTATCACGGTGAAGACCGCGGCACGCCGCAAGCACACGGACTGGCGTTTTCAGTCGCGCCGAACGTACGCACGCCGCCGTCGCTGCGCAACATCTTCAAGGAGATCGCCGCGAGCCTCGGCCACGAGCCGCCGCGTCATGGCTGCCTCGATACATGGGCCAAACAGGGCGTGCTGCTATTGAACACGGTGCTGACCGTCGAGCGCGATTCGGCCGCTAGTCACGCGAAACGCGGCTGGGAGAAATGTACCGATACGCTGATCCACGAACTGGCCATGCGCCATGACGGCCTCGTGTTCATGCTGTGGGGCGCGCATGCGCAAGCCAAACGCGCGCTGCTCGGCGGCAAGTCGCATTACGTGCTGGAAGCGCCGCATCCCTCGCCGCTGTCGGCGCATCGCGGCTTTCTCGGCTGCGGACACTTTGCGTCGGCTAACGACTATCTCGTGAAGCACGGCCGTGAACCGATCGACTGGCGCTTGCCCGACGAAGCGCAGATGCTGGCCTAACGCCCGTCGCGCGAAGCACTCCGACACCGGCCACCCAAGACCACTACCGCAAAAACAAAAACGCCACGGCATTCACACCCCGTGGCGTTTTTCATTCCACCGCGCCGCGATCACGCCGCGCGGGACAAACCTCAAACCTTACGCAGCAGCGATCGCTTCACGCGCGCCAGCCAATGCGGCGGTAGCAGCGTCCGGGCCCATGTTCAGGCCTTCGGCGTAGATGAAGTTCACATCGGTCATGCCGAGGAAGCCGAGGAAGCTCTTCAGGTACGGCGTTTGGCTGTCGTTCGGCGTGCCCAGATACTTGCCGCCGCGTGCCGAAACCACGTGGACCTTCTTACCCTTCACGAGACCTTCCGGACCGTTCGCCGTATATTGGAACGTGATGCCGGCGCGTGCGATGAAGTCGAAGTACGTCTTCAGTTGCGACGAGATGCCGAAGTTGTACATCGGTGCGCCGATCACGATGATGTCGGCGGCTTGCAGTTCGGCGATCAGCGCTTCGCTGCGTGCAGCGATCGCGGCTTGTTCCGGCGTGCGCTGGTCAGCCGGCGTGAAGAACGCGCCGAGGACGGCGTCGTCCAGGTGCGGCAGCGGTTCAGCTTGCAGGTTACGGACGACGACTTGCGCGCCCGAATTCGATTGTTGCAGCTTTGCGGTCAGCTCGTTGACGAGAAGCGTCGAGTTCGCGCCTTGCGAGCGGGCTGCCGAGTTAATTTGCAGGATCGTGGTCATGGTTGACTCCAGTAGGGGCGCGCAGTTTTGCGCGAGTGGAGCCATTGTGATTTTTTACCTGCCCGGGAAAAAGCCATCCGGCAGCGAAGGATTGTTGCACCAGTAGAACAATCCCCCGCCCTGAACCACCGATTAAGGGCTGTCCGGATTACGATCAGCTTGCCAGCCAACGCTCCCGCGCCTTGCGCGTGACCGGCCGTTTATCGGTGACGGTCAGCTTGTAGCGCGCCACGTCCGGCCCGTCCAGCTTGACTTGCGCGATGCGCAGCTCGTCGCGGCGGAAGGCGTGGACTTCGACCTTCGCGCCCGGCAGATAGCGCGACAGCAGCGAATCAAGATTCGAGCCGGTGACGCGCAGACCGTCGAGTGCGATCAGCACATCGCCCGCCGAGAGGCCGGCTTTTTGCGCCGCGCTGCCGTCGTGAACGGCCGCCAGCGTGCAATCCGCCCCGCCCCGCACGCGCGCGCCGAGCGACGGCTTGCCATTCTTCTCGAGTTCGGGAGCAAGCGTGACGCCAAAAGGTACCAGCAACGAGTCGAGAGGCAGATCGCGTGTACCGTGGACGGCTTCGGCGAACAACTCGCCCAGCTGCACGCCGGTCGCTTCAGCAAAAATCGCCTCGACTTCGCTTTCTTCGACACCAACGGGCTTGCCGCGGTAGAAGTCGCGCCCAAAGCGCTGCCATAGCAGACGCATCACGTCGTCGAGCGATTTGCGGTTGTCAGTCTGCGCACGAATCGTCAGATCGAATGCAAGCGCGACGAGCGAGCCCTTGGTGTAATAGCTGACGATCGCGTTCGGCGCATTTTCGTCCTGCCGATAGTATTTGACCCAGGCGTCGAACGAGCTCTCGGCCACCGTCTGCTTAAGACGGCCGCTGCCGCGCTGCACGCCACCAACAACTTTGCCGAGCAGGCCGAAATAGTCGTCTTGCGAAATCAGGCCGCTGCGCACCAGGATCAGATCGTCGTAGTAAGAGGTGAAGCCTTCGAACAGCCACAGCAGCGACGTGTAGTTTTCGACGCTCAGGTCGTACGGCGCGAACACAGCCGGCTTGATGCGCTTCACGTTCCAGGTGTGAAAGTATTCGTGGCTGCACAGTCCGAGGTAGGTCCGGTAGCCCTCGCTGGGCGCGTCGCGCCCTTCCACCGGCAGATCGCCGCGGTTGCAGATCAACGCCGTCGAGGCGCGATGCTCCAGTCCGCCATAACCATCGGTGACGGCCTGCGTCATGAACACGTAGCGATCCATCGGCGCTTTCTTCGACTTCGGCTCGAACAGCGCGATCTGCGTTTCGCAGATACGCTTCAGATCGGCGGACAGACGAGCCATATCGAGGCCGATCACGCGACCCGCGATCACGATGTCGTGCGGCACACCGTGCGCCTTGAAGGTCGCAAGTGCGAATTCGCCCAACGTCACCGGATGATCGATCAACTCATCGTAGTTATGCGCGCGATATTCGCCGAAGCCATAACGCTTCGTGCCCCGTGCCTCCGGCAAAGCAGTGGCGACACGCCAATCACGATACGCCGCGCCTTCCGGCTTCTGGATATCGACCAGGCACTGTGCGTCTTCGTGACCGAGCGGCGACAGAAATACGCTGGTGCCGTTGAAAAAGCCCATCGTGTCGTCCAGATGCGCGGCGCGCACCGACAGATCCCATGCATACACCTCGTAGCGCAGCGTCAACGCGCCTTTGACCGGCGCGGCCTGCCACGTGTGCTTGTCGGTCTTTTCGACGCGCACCTTACGGCCCGCTTCATTGGTGGCCCGCAACGTGACGATATTGCGCGCGAACTCGCGCACCATATAGCTGCCCGGAATCCACACCGGCAGCATAAAACGCTGGCCGGCCGGATCGGGATCGGCGACGGTCACGGTGACTTCGAACAGGTGGGCGGCGGGTTGCTTCGGAACGATGGTGTAGCGGATCGGCTTCATCGGCGGCGACTAGAAGTGTTCTGGCGGGGAGGTTCGGGCTTGATGTGAAAGGAGGCGCACTGCGCGCCTCCTTTCTTCGACTGATGCCGCGTGCTCAGTGCACGGCGGACATTTCCTTGTCCAGCCGGTCGGCCGGCACGGCGCCGGGCAGGCGGCGGCCGTCGGCGAGGAACACGGTCGGCGTACCGTCGACGTTCATCGCGCGGCCGAGCGCCAGGTTCTTGTCGATCGCGGCGGTGTCGCAGGTGCCGGCTGCCGTAGGCGCCTGATGATCCTGCATCCACGATTCCCATGCCTTCGCGCGGTCGGTCGAGCACCAGATCGACTTCGACTTGGCTGTCGAGTCCGGCGACAGCACCGGGTACAGGAAGGTATAGACCGTGACGTTATCGATCGACTTGAGCGAGGTCTCGAGCTGCTTGCAGTACGGGCAGTTCGGATCGGAGAACACGGCGATCTTGCGCGCGCCGTTGCCCTTTACGACCTTCACCGCGTTCGCGAACGGCAGGCTCGCGAAGTCGATCCGGTTGGTCTCAGCCAGACGCGCTTCCGTCAGATTCTTGCGGGTCTTCGCGTCGACCAGATCACCGAGCATGAGGTAATCACCGTTCGCATCGCTATAGATGATCTGCGTGCCGAGATTCACTTCATAGATGCCGGCAATCGGCGACTTCGTCACGCTCTTGATCGTCACGTCAGTCAGACGCGTTTGCAGGGTGGCTTTGAGCTTGTCGGTGGCCTGGTCGGCCTGTGCGGAGCAGCCGATTGCGACGGCAGCGATCGCGAGCACGGCGGCCGCGACGCGGAAGGATTTTTTCATGCTGAATTCCTGGAGTTCAATCGCGCGTGAGGCGCGTTTTTTTGGGGCGTTTCTGGTCTGACCAGAATGGCGTCCATCCGTTCATGATACCCGTCTCGCCGGCCGCGTATGCCGCCTCGGGCGCATTACCCCATTAGCCGAGCGCGGCCGATACCAGCCAGCGCTTGATGAACGGCTGCGCGCCGACAAACGCCATGCCGGTATTGCGCAGCACCTTGGCAAATGGACCGGGCGCCGAGAAGAGTTTTTGCAGGCCGTCGGTGGCGATCATCAGCGCGCGGATGTCCTCGCGGCGGGCGCGTTCGTAGCGGCGCAGCAGCACCATGTCGCCGAGATCACGGAACGCTTCCTTCCCGGCAACCGTTTCGGCAAGCGCCGCGACATCGCGCAAACCGAGGTTCATGCCCTGGCCCGCCAACGGGTGAATCAGATGCGCGGCGTCGCCAACCAGCGCGACGTGCGGCGCCACGAGCTTATCGACGGTTTGGAGTGCCAGCGGGAAGCCTTGCGCGGGCGTCACGCATTCCAGCGCGCCGAACTGCTCGCCCGTCACGCGTTCCACTTCGGCGGCGAGTTGCGCTGGGTCGAGCGCAAGCAGTTGCTCGGCGTGCTCGGTGCGCGCCGACCAGACCAGGGACACGTGGCCGTCCGGCATCGGCAGCAGCGCGATGATTTCGCCGTCCCTGAACCATTGATAGGCGGTTTCGCTGTGCGGCTTTTCGGCCTTGAAATTCGCGACCACGCCGGTTTGCTTATAGTCGCGCCGATCCATTTTCGAGCCGATCTGCGCGCGCACCCACGAATGCGCACCGTCCGCGCCGACCACCAGATCGGCCTCGAGCACGTTGCCGTTGGCAAGACCGACGCTTGCGCCGTCGGCGGTAAAGTCCAGCGCCTGTGCGCGCGTGTCGATCCAGGTGAGATTCGGCTGGAAACGCAGCGCGGCATCCAGCGCACGCTCGATCACGGACGACTCGACGATCCACGCCAATTGCGGCACGGACGCCTGAAACGCGGAAAAGTGGAGTTCGGCGTGCGCATCGCCATAGACGCGCATGTCGTAGACGGGCCCGAGCTTGGACAGATCGAGCGCCTGCCAGACCCGCAACCGCTCCAGCAGAGCCTGCGAACTCGACGACAGTGCGTAGACCCGCGAGTCGAAAGTGGAGCCAGCCGCCAGCGCCGCGCAGGGTTGCGCGAGCAGCGCCACGCGCAGTCCGCCTTGCGTCAGCGCCAGCGCCGCGGTCTTGCCGACGAGCCCGCCGCCGATCACGGCGGCATCAAAGGTCTGGTGGTGTGCGTTCATCCGCGCATTATAGCCGCGGGGGTTGCGGGGGACGGATCGAGCGCCCCGCTCTACCGCTGGCAGATCAAGAACCCCATCCGAACGGGTTACAATTGCGCTTTCCGTGACAAAACTCGCCCAGAATCGTCGAGGCAACGCCCCGATCTGGTGTCTTGTCCCGCTCCGCTGCACTCGCTTCGCCCCGCCAAACGCGAAGGCTTTCCGAATCCTGCACACAGCGTCGAGCGCATCACGCAACTTACTGATTCACTGAAGGATTTCCATGAGCCTCAAATGCGGCATCGTCGGCCTGCCTAACGTCGGCAAGTCCACCCTGTTCAACGCGCTGACCAAGGCGGGCATTGCCGCCGAAAACTATCCGTTCTGCACGATCGAGCCGAACGTCGGCATCGTCGAAGTACCGGACGCGCGTCTGAAGGCGCTCGCCGAAATCGTCAAGCCGGAGCGCATCCTGCCGGCGGTGGTGGAATTCGTTGACATCGCCGGTCTCGTGGCCGGTGCGAGCAAGGGCGAAGGCCTGGGCAACCAGTTCCTCGCGAACATTCGCGAAACCGATGCGATCACGCACGTGGTGCGCTGCTTCGAAGACGAAAACGTGATTCACGTCGCGAACAAGGTCGATCCGCTGTCGGATATCGAAGTGATCAACACCGAGTTGGCGCTGGCCGACCTCGCGACCGTCGAAAAAGCGCTGTCGCGCTATTCGAAGGCGGCCAAGTCGGGTAACGACAAGGAGGCCATCAAGAACGCCGCGGTGCTGGAAAAGGTGCGAGCCCAGCTCGATCAGGCCAAGCCGGTCCGCGCGCTCGACCTGTCGGATGAAGAAAAGGCCACGCTCAAGCCGTTCTGCCTGATCACCGCCAAGCCGACCATGTACGTCGCCAACGTGAAGGACGACGGTTTCGAGAACAATCCGCACCTCGACGCAGTCACGAAGTTCGCTGCCGCCGAAGGCGCGCCGGTCGTCGCCGTGTGCGCAGCGATCGAAGCGGAGATCGCCGACCTCGAAGAAGCGGACATGGAAGTGTTTCTCCAGGACATGGGCATGGACGAGCCGGGCCTGAACCGCGTGATTCGTGCGGCTTTCAAGTTGCTGGGCCTGCAAACCTACTTCACGGCCGGCGTGAAGGAAGTGCGCGCGTGGACGATCCATATCGGCGATACCGCACCGCAGGCAGCGGGCGCGATCCACACCGACTTCGAGCGCGGCTTCATTCGCGCGCAGACGATCGCCTTCAACGACTACATCACCTACAAGGGTGAACAAGGTGCGAAGGAAGCCGGCAAGATGCGCGCGGAAGGCAAGGAATACGTCGTCCACGACGGCGACGTGATGAACTTCCTGTTCAACGTTTGAGGCTTCGCCTCGGCGTCAGACGGCGATCAGCGAAAGGCTGAGCGCCGCCATACTGGAAGAAGAAGGCCCGCGAAATGCGGGCTTTTTTATTGCCCGCTCTGCGCGCCCTTCCGCGCCTCACACCGCAGCGGCGTAGCCATATTTGCCTTGACCGCCGCCATTTGCAGCGGCGAATCGACCAGCACCGCATCGATCCCCAGACACGCCGCCGCCCGATAATCGTCCGCGTCGTTCACCGCGATCGCGACGATCCGCACGTCGGGCTTCCGCCGGAAACACGCGACCGTCGCGGGCGTCCACAAGCTTGCCTGCACTTCCGAGCGCCCCTCGCCGAGCGTGAATTTTTCCACCACCGTCATCTGCCGGTGCAATTCGAATGCTGCGGCGGTGTGTTCAGCCGGTGCGTCCACACAGCCCTGGTTGAGCAGTACGCGCACAAGCCGCGCCCGCGTCGTGTCCCGCGACTCGAACAGTCTGGCCTGCGAATAGGCCGCAAAGCTCTGTTGATAGTCCGCCTCGGTCGAATAAATCGTCACGCGCGACCACGCGCTTTCTTCGGTGAGCACTTGCGCCACCGCCTGAGCCTGGGGTGCAGCCGGCAGTGCTTTCATATCCAGGATGATCGGCATGGCCGGCGGGATGGTGCGCAACGCTTCGCGCAGCGTCGGAATACCGAGCGGGTGATCGCGATAGGGATATGTGGCGCCGCGGCGAAAACTCCAGCCGGCGTTCACACGCGCGAGTTCTGCCGCCGTGAAGGCGGACACCGGCCCCTTCGTATCGGTCAACGCCGACAGATCGGCCGGCCGGTACAACACCGGCACGCCGTCCTTGCTCAACTGAACCGTGAGCCACATTGCGTCGGCATGATGGGCGATCGACAGGCGAATCGCTTCGAGCGTGTTTTCGGGCGCGTCGCCCGTGCCGCCGCGATGCGCGATGACCTTCGGCAACGAGGTCACCGTCGACGGCCCGTCATTCGTCGTGGTGCGCGTCAGCGCACATCCCGCGAGCAGGATGAGACTCGCCATCGAGCCGAAAACCGCCAATCGTACTGAACTCTGCATCTGGAATCCTGATTAATAAGCACGCTGATCAACCGTGCATGTTTCCGTTTCGTGACAGCCGATGTTAAATTGCGGCAGTCGGCGCCTCTCAAAGGCGGGCCTCCGCCTGGCAGCTGACTCCGGACTGTCATCGAACACAAATAGAATCGCGCGATTCCCATCCGCGCCCGTTCCGTCAGCAATCAATTGCATGGGACCGGAGTAAGCGCTAAAGCGCTAACTCCGGTCGACAAAGGAGATCAAATCGATGCGTTGCAAGCCGTTATTCCGTTCACTTTCCGTTGCCGCCGTATTGAGCTTCGGCATTAGCCAGGCAGCCCAAGCCGCCACTGAAATCCAGTTCTGGCACGCCATGGAAGCCGCTCTCGGCGAGCGTCTGAACGACATCGCCAACGCGTTCAACGCGTCGCAAAGCGACTACAAGATCGTACCGGTGTTCAAGGGCAGCTACGACCAGACGCTCGCCGCCGGCATCGCGGCTTATCGCAGCGGCAACGCGCCGGCCATTCTGCAGGTGTACGAAGTCGGCACCGCGACAATGATGCAGGCGAAGAAAGCCGTGATTCCGGTCTCGGAAGTGTTCAAGCAAGCGGGCGTACCGCTCGACGAAAAGGCCTTCGTGCCGACCATCGCCAGCTATTACAGCGACTCCAAGACCGGCGAACTGATCTCGATGCCGTTCAACAGCTCGACGCCGGTGTTGTACTACAACAAGGACGCGTTCAAGAAAGCCGGACTCGATCCGAATCAGCCGCCGAAGACCTGGGCCGAATTGCAGGTGGACGCACAGAAGCTGAAGGCATCGGGCATGGCGTGCGGTTATTCGTCGGGCTGGCAGAGCTGGATTCAGCTCGAAAACTATAGCGCCTGGCATGGCGCGCCATTCGCGTCGAAGAACAACGGGTTCGACGGCGCCGACGCGCAGTTGGAATTCAACAAGCCGCTGCAAGTCGCGCACATCCAGTTCCTGCAGAACATGCAGAAGGAAGGCACCTTCACGTACGTCGGCCGCAAGGACGAACCGGTGTCGAAGTTCTATAGCGGTGACTGCGGGATCATCACGAACTCGTCGGGCTCGCTTGCCACGATCAAGAAGTACGCGAAGTTTAATTTTGGCACCGGCATGATGCCGTACGACGCCAGCGTGAAGGGCGCGCCGCAGAACGCGATCATCGGCGGGGCGAGCCTGTGGGTGCTGTCGGGTAAAGATCCGGCGGTGTACAAGGGCGTGGCGAAGTTCATGTCTTATCTGTCGTCGGCGCCGGTTGCCGCGAAGTGGCATCAGGACACCGGCTACCTGCCGGTCACGACCGCCGCGTATCAGTTGACCCAGCAGCAAGGCTTCTACGAGAAGAATCCGGGCAGCGATACCGCGATCAAGCAGATGCTTAATAAACCGCCCCTGCCGTACACGAAGGGCTTGCGTCTGGGCAACATGCCGCAGATCCGCACCGTGATCGACGAGGAACTCGAACAGGTTTGGGCGGACAAGAAGACGCCGCAACAGGCACTCGATTCGTCGGTGTCGCGTGGCGACGAGTTGCTGCGCCGCTTTGAGAAAGCCGGTAACTAACCAGGCACCAGCCGGCAAGGTTTCGGTGCATTCGCACCGAAACCTGTCGTTGTAGAAGAACCTCGGGAATTCTCAATGGAAAAGCGCTCCAGCTTCGGCACCAGCGTGCTGCCCTACCTGCTTGTCGCGCCGCAACTCCTGATCACGCTGCTGTTCTTTCTGTGGCCGGCAGGCGAAGCGCTGTGGCAATCCACGCAGAGTCAGGACGCGTTCGGCACGTCGAGCGAGTTTGTCGGGCTTGCCAATTTCAAGCAGTTGTTCGCCGATCCGCTTTACCTGTCGTCGTTCAATACGACGCTGATTTTCTGTGCGCTCGTCACCGTGTTCGGATTGGTGATTTCGCTTCTGCTGGCGGTCTGTGCGGATCGCGTGACACGCGGCGCCAAGGCTTATCAGACACTGCTGATCTGGCCGTACGCTGTGGCACCCGCGATCGCCGCCGTGTTGTGGTCGTTCCTGTTCAATCCGAGCATCGGCCTCGTCACCTATGCGCTCGCCAAGTACGGCATCGTGTGGAATCACGCATTGAATGCGGGCCAGGCGATGTTTCTGGTGGTGCTGGCTTCGGTGTGGAAGCAGGTCAGCTACAACTTTCTGTTCTTCTACGCCGGCTTGCAGGCAATTCCGCGTTCGCTGATCGAAGCGGCGGCCATCGACGGCGCCGGTCCGGTCAGGCGCTTCTTCGGCATCGCGCTGCCATTGCTTTCGCCGACCAGCTTCTTCCTGCTGGTGATCAATATCACCTACGCCTTCTTCGACACCTTCCCGGTGATCGACGCCGCCACCGGCGGCGGTCCGGCGCAGTCCACCCGCACGCTGATCTACAAGATTTTCGCCGAAGGCTTCCAGGGGCTGGACATCGGCAGTTCGGGCGCGCAGTCCGTCATCCTGATGGTGATCGTCGTCGCATTGACGGTCGTGCAATTCCGCTTCATCGAACGCAGGGTTCAATACTCATGATCGAGAACCGCCGCGGTTTCGACCTCTTCTGCCATGCGGTGCTGATTCTCGGCGTCGTGCTGGTGGTGTTTCCGGTGTACGTCGCGTTTTGTGCGGCGACGATGAGCGAGCATGAGATATTCAGCGTGCCGCTGTCGCTGGTGCCGAGCACGCATCTGTTCGAGAACATTGCGACGGTCTGGTCGCATGGCAGCGGCAATGCGGCGGCGCCGTTCGGCCGCATGCTGTTCAACAGCCTCGTGATGGCGCTGGTGATATCGATCGGCAAGATCGCCATCTCGATGATCTCCGCGTACGCGATCGTGTTTTTCCGCTTTCCGTTTCGCAATCTGTCGTTCTGGCTGATCTTCATCACGCTGATGCTGCCGGTCGAAGTGCGGATCTTTCCGACCGTGCAGGTTGTGTCGTCGCTGCATATGAGCAATACGTACAGCGGTTTGACCTTGCCGCTGATCGCGTCGGCCACCGCCACGTTCCTGTTCCGCCAGTTCTTCATGACGCTGCCGGATGAGCTGATGGAAGCAGCGCGTATCGACGGCGCGGGCGCGATGCGTTTCTTCTGGGACGTGGTGCTGCCGCTGTCGAAAACGAATATGGCGGCGCTCTTTGTCATCACGTTCATTTACGGTTGGAATCAGTATCTGTGGCCGATCCTGATTACGAGCCAGCAATCGCTGACCACCGCCGTGGTCGGCATCAAAAGCATGATCGCGTCGGGCGACACCGCAACTGAATGGCACCTCGTGATGACCGCGACGCTGCTTGCGATGCTGCCGCCGCTCGCCGTCGTGCTGACGATGCAACGCTGGTTCGTGCGCGGACTGGTGGACTCGGAGAAGTAACTCGCGCAGCGTGGGCGAGCTTCGGCGTTGGACGTGGAAAAAAGAACATCGCGCAAAGCGTGGCACGCGCGGCAAGCAACGATAAGGCTAAAACAGCATGGCTGCACTGACTCTGCAAGGCGTTAAAAAGACCTACGACGGCAAACAGTTCGTGTTGCACGGCATCGACGTGGACGTCGCGGACGGAGAGTTCGTCGTGATGGTCGGTCCGTCCGGTTGCGGCAAATCGACCTTGCTGCGGATGGTGGCAGGCCTCGAAGGCATCTCCGACGGCACCGTCTCGATCTCCGGCAAAGTGGTCAATCGCCTGGAACCGAAAGATCGCAACATCGCGATGGTGTTCCAGAACTACGCGCTGTATCCGCATATGAGCGTCGCCGACAATATGGGCTACGCGTTGAAGATCGCGGGCGTCGACCGCGCGCAGATTGCGAAGCGCGTGGACGCGGCGGCGCAGATTCTCGAGCTTGGCCCCCTGCTCGCACGCAAGCCGCGCGAGTTGTCCGGCGGGCAACGACAGCGCGTCGCCATGGGCCGCGCGATCGTGCGCGAGCCGGCGGTGTTTCTGTTCGATGAGCCGCTGTCCAATCTCGATGCACGCCTGCGCGTGCAGATGCGCCTCGAAATCCAGCGCCTGCATGCACGGCTTGCCACGACCAGCCTGTACGTCACCCACGATCAGATTGAAGCGATGACGCTCGCGCAACGCGTGATCGTGATGAATAAAGGTCACGCGGAGCAGATCGGCGCGCCGACCGAAGTCTACGAGCGGCCAGCGACGGTGTTCGTCGCGAGCTTCATCGGCTCGCCGGGGATGAATCTGCTGGAAGGCCGGGTGTCGGACGACGGCTTGACGTTTGAAGTGGCGGGTAACGGTCCGAAGCTGCCGCTTACTGGCGTGGCGTCGATCGGCCGGGAAGTTGCCAAGGGCCGCGAGTGGACGCTCGGCATTCGCCCCGAGCACATGACGCCGGGGCAAGCGGACGCATCTCACGCCACGTTGACTGTCGATTCCTGCGAGCTGCTCGGCGCGGACAACCTGGCGCACGGCCGCTGGGGCAAACACGACGTGACCGTACGGCTGCCGCATACGCACCGCCCCCCGGCTGGCGAAGCGCTGCAAGTCTCGCTGCCCGCGCAGCATCTGCATTTCTTCGATCCGGCGAGTGGACGGCGCGCGAACTGACGTCGCGAGGGGCGCCCTCTGCCGCCCCACCCCCGCCCCGAAGTACAATGCCATCTGCACAACCCGCCCGCGCGCGGGGCGTCGCGAAGTTCGATGCCGAGCTCGACGCCGCGCCGGCCGGCGCCGGGCGCACTGCCCGGCCAACACACCGATTACCCATCCACCCACGACCGCCCGCCCCCACGCGGCCGGCGTCGTCAACGTCTATTGCAAGCAAATGGCCCAATACGTCTTCACCATGAACCGGGTCGGCAAGATCGTGCCGCCCAAGCGTCAAATCCTGAAAGACATCTCGCTGTCGTTTTTCCCCGGCGCGAAGATCGGCCTGCTCGGCCTGAACGGCTCGGGCAAGTCGACACTGATCCGCATCATGGCCGGTGTGGACAAGGACATCGAAGGCGAAGCCACGCCGATGCCGAACCTGAACATCGGCTACCTGCCGCAGGAACCGCAGCTCGATCCGAACAAGACGGTGCGTGAAGCGGTCGAGGAAGGCCTCGGCGACGTCTTCGGCGCGCAAAAGAAGCTCGACGAAATCTACGCGGCCTACGCGGAACCGGACGCCGATTTCGACGCGCTCGCCGCGGAGCAGGCCAAGTACGAAGCGATTCTGGCCACCACCGACGGCAGCGCCGAACAGCAGATCGAAATCGCCGCCGACGCGCTGCGTCTGCCGGCGTGGGACGCCAAAATCGAGCATCTGTCGGGCGGCGAAAAGCGCCGCGTCGCGCTGTGCAAGCTGTTGCTCGAAAAACCGGACATGCTGCTGCTCGACGAACCGACCAACCACCTGGACGCGGAATCGGTCGACTGGCTCGAACAGTTCCTCACACGCTTCCCGGGCACGGTCGTCGCCGTCACCCACGATCGCTACTTCCTCGATAACGCCGCTGAGTGGATTCTCGAACTCGATCGCGGCCACGGCATTCCGTGGAAGGGCAACTACAGCAGTTGGCTCGACCAGAAGGAAGAACGCCTGAAGCAGGAAGAGTCGTCGGAATCGGCCCGTCAGAAGGCCATCAAGAAGGAACTGGAGTGGGTGCGCCAGAACCCGAAGGGCCGTCAGGCGAAGTCGAAGGCGCGTATCGCCCGCTTCGAGGAACTGAACAGCCAGGACTACCAGAAGCGCAACGAGACCTCGGAAATCTTCATCCCGGTCGGCGACCGCCTGGGTAATGAAGTTATCGAGTTCAAGAACGTCAGCAAGTCGTACGGCGACCGTCTGCTGCTCGACGACGTCAGCTTCAAGATTCCGGCGGGCGCGATCGTCGGCATCATCGGGCCGAACGGCGCCGGTAAGTCGACGCTGTTCCGCATGCTGACCGGTCGTGAACAGCCGGATTCGGGCGAGATCGTGCAAGGCCCGACGGTCAAGCTCGCGTACGTGGATCAAAGCCGCGACGCGCTCGACGGCTCGAAGACCGTGTTCGAAGAAATCTCCGGCGGTGCGGATGTGCTGACGGTCGGCAAGTACGAAACGCCGTCGCGGGCGTACATCGGCCGCTTCAACTTCAAGGGCGGCGATCAGCAGAAGACCGTCGGCAATCTGTCGGGCGGTGAGCGCGGCCGGCTGCATCTGGCGAAGACACTGATCGCGGGCGGCAACGTGCTGCTGCTGGACGAACCGTCGAACGACCTGGACGTCGAAACGCTGCGCGCGCTCGAAGACGCACTCCTCGAATTCGCCGGCTCCGTCATGGTGATCTCGCACGATCGCTGGTTCCTCGACCGGATCGCGACGCACATCCTGGCGTTCGAAGGCGATTCGCAAATCACGTTCTTCGACGGCAACTACCAGGAATACGAAGCGGACAAGCGCGCCCGCCTCGGTGAAGAAGCTGCACGTCCGAAGCGTCTGCGTTACAAGCCGATCGCGCGATAAATCGCTGGCCTGGCGGCCCGCTCGTTGCTTGATGAGCGGGCTGTTTTGCTGGTCGGTTTTTTGCTGACGCTTTGTGGACCGCCTGGCTGACTGCCCGGCCGGCGTGTTTTGCCGGCCGTTTTGCCGGCCGTCTGCCCGTTCATTTTGCTCACCGTTGCGCGCTGGAATTGCTGTGCGTTTGCCGTGCATTTGCCGGCCAGGCGGTAGGGCACACGCTTTGCGTGCCACGGCGTGATACACGTCGTCCCGGCGGGATGCAGGAACTCCGCCGTATCAAATAGCTGTGCATCCACCGGGTGCACACACCGGCCGATCACACGCACGCCGCGCCAAGCGCGGCGACGAGGAGGCAAGCATGGCGATGTCGAAGGGCAAGCGCTGGGCGATCGCCGCAGGTGGCGTGCTGCTGGTGCTGATCGTCGTCGCGGTCGGTGCGCTCCAGTTTGCGCAGCGCGAAGTCAAGGAACGCGTCATTGCGGCGCTCGGGCCATTAGGCAGCGCCGAAAGCATCCGGGTCGGCCTCACTTCAGTCCATCTCACCAACGTCCTGCTGAAGGCGCCGCCGAACTGGCCCGCCGGCGACCCGCTACGCGCCGACGAAATCACCATCACGCCCGATATCCGCGATCTGCTCGCGCGGCGCATGCATATTCGTAGCGTGGTGGTGCGCGGCTTCGACATCGCCGTGCTGCGAACCAGGGACGGCGCGATCCGCCTGATGCCGAATCTGCGGCAATCGATCAACGGCCCCAACGACGACGAAGCCAGCAGCGCGGCAACGTCCGGCTCCCGCGAAAAGCTGGTCGATCACGTCAGCTTCGAACAAGGCAACTTCCATTTCTACGACATGACAGTCGGTCCGCCGGCATTCAAAGTCACGGTCAGCAACGCCAACGCGACCGTCGATCACCTGCATCTGCCCGCGCTCTCCGAACCGACCAACGTCAGCGTCACCGGCTCGATCAAGGGGCCAACGCATACGGGCACAGTTTCGTTCGGCGGGTGGATCAAGATTGCCAACAAGGATTCGCAGACCACCAGCACATTGCGCGGCGTCGATGTCGTGATGCTCGATCCGTACCTGCTGAAAAAAACCGGCGCGAAGGCGCAAGTAACGGGCGGCACCATCGACCTGACGGTCGACTCGACGGTGCGTAACTATCAGCTGCATGCACCCGGCACGGTAACGATCCACCATCTGCAACTCGCCGACAACGACAACCCGCTCGACACCTTCATGTCGATTCCGACCAAAGCCGCCATCGCCGCGCTCAAGACGCACAACGGCGACATCACGCTCCATTTCGTACTCGATGGGAATTTGCGCGACCCGAAGTTTTCGGTGCAGGAAAGTCTGATGACGCGCCTTGGCGCCGGTTTTGCGAAGGCGATGGGCGTGAGCGTCGAAGGTGTGGCGAAGGGCGCCGGGGAGACAGTGAAAGGATTAGGGAACGCGTTGAAAAATCTGCTCGGTCAGTAGGCGGACTTCGGCCGATGCAGAAGCGCCGCAATTAAAGCGGAGACCTACCATGTCGCCGCTTTAACCGACATCCTCCGAACCGCGGCATCGCGATGCCTAGACCGGCAACCCCAATTCCCGCAGTCCCGCTTCCGTTTTTGCAGCGCTCGTGTGATGCACGCCGTGCCAACCGAGTGCCGTCGCGGCTTCGGCGTTTTTCAGGTTGTCGTCGATGAAAACAAGTTCGCCCGGCTGGATGCCCGGCAATTGCGCCTCGATCCGCTGACGCATTTCCGCGAAGATCGCCGGATCGGGCTTCACCAGCTTCACCCTACCCGACACGACGATGTCGCGGAAGCGCCGCAGCACGGGGAAATGCTCCCACGCATACGGAAACGTCTCCGCCGACCAGTTCGTCAGCCCGAAGAGCGGCACATTGCCCGCCTCGATCTTCTCCATGAGCGCCACGCCCTCCTCCAGCACGCCGGGCACCATCTCGTGCCAGCGCTCGTAGAACGCGCGGATCAGTGGCGCGTGATCGGGAAACTTCGCGATCAGCTCGTTTGTCCCCTCGGCGATCGGCTGACCACCGTCCTGACGGATCACCCAATCCATCGAACAAACGTGCGTCAGAAACCAGCGGCGCTCCGTTTCGTCAGGGATCAACTGGCGATACAGATATTCGGGGCTCCAGTCGATCAGCACGCCGCCGAAATCGAACACGACTGCCTTGATGGCCATGCACGCTCCGTCAGTAAAGTCGTGGCGACGAGATCAGATAGCCTGCGTACGCAACTCGAGCCACGCCTTGGCCTCGCCCGACACATGCGGCGACAGGCGCGTGCGCACCATCTCGTGATACGCGTTCAGCCACGCGCGCTCGTCATCACGCAACAGCGACAGGTCGAGGCAGCGCGTATCGATCGGGCACAGCGTCAGCGTCTCGAACTTGAGGAAATCGCCGAACTCGGTTTTCTCCGCGGGCACGTTCAGCACCAGGTTCTCGATCCGCACGCCCCACTTGCCCGGCCGGTAAATGCCCGGCTCGACCGAGGTGATCATGCCTTCTTCCATCGCGGTCCACGGCTCGGCCGGCGCGTAGTGCGAAATCACCTGCGGGCCTTCGTGCACGTTCAGGAAATAGCCCACGCCGTGACCGGTACCATGGCCGTAGTCGGCGCCGGCTTCCCAGATCGGTGCGCGGGCAATCGCGTCGAGCATCGGCGAACGGATGCCGCGCGGGAATTTCGCGCGCGACAGCGCCATGGTGCCTTTCAGCACAATCGTGAAATCGCGCCGCTGCGCCTCGCTGATGGTGCCGACCGGTACGACGCGGGTGATGTCGGTCGTGCCGCTCAGATACTGCGCGCCCGAATCGATCAGCAACAGGCCGTTGCCCTCGATCACCGAATGCGCTTCACTGGTTGCGCGGTAGTGCGGCATCGCGCCGTTCGCGTTGAAGCCGGCGATCGTCGCAAAGCTCAGCGACACAAAGCCCGGACGGCGCGCGCGGGCTGCCGTCAGGCGCTCGTCGATCGTCAGTTCGGTGATCGTTTCGTTGCCGAGCGCGCCTTCGAACCACGCGAAGAATTCGGCGAGCGCCGCGCCGTCCTGTTCCATCGTCTCGCGCACATGCTCCGCTTCTGCCTCGGTCTTGCGCGACTTGAAGAACGTGGACGGATTGACCGCCTCGACGACGTTCACCGTGGACGGCACCGACTGCAGCGAGCCATAGGTAATGCGGCGCGGGTCGATCAGCAGCGTGCTGCCAGCCGGCAACGCGGCCAGCGCTTCTGCCGCCTTCGCGTAGGGCTCGACGCTGATGCCGTCGAGCGCGAGCGCATCGGCCAGCGCTTGCGGCACCTTGCCGTCGGCGACGAAGAGCGACGCGCTTTCCGGACCTATCAGCGCGTGCGCCACGAACACCGGGTTATAGCTGACGTCGGCGCCGCGCAGATTCAAAAGCCATGCGAGGTCGTCGAGCGTGGAAATGAAGTGCCACTGCGCGCCCTTCTCCGCCATCGCGCGGCGAATCTGCGCGAGCTTTTCGGAACGAGCGACGCTTGCATGCGGCGCGGCGTGCTCAAACACGGCGGCGGCGGGCAGCGACGGGCGCTGCGGCCAGATCGCATCGAACAGATCGACGTCGGTGCGCAGCTTCACGCCGCGCGCGGTAAGCGAGTGGTTCAAAGCGCGCGCCGCCGACACGCCCAGCACGGCGCCGTCCACACCCACCGTGTCGCCGGTCGCGACGTTCTGCGCAAGCCATTCAAAATGCGGCGCGGTCTGCTGGCCGCCGGTCATTTTCATCAACTGAACGCCGGTGCCGGCCAGTTGCGCGTTGGCTTGTTCCCAATAGCGGCTGTCGGTCCACACGCCGGCGAAATCGGCGGTCACGACGAGCGTGCCGGCCGAGCCGGTGAAACCCGACAACCACTGCCGGCCTTGCCAGCGCCCAGGTAGATATTCGGAAAGATGGGGATCTGAGGACGGCACCAGATAGGCGGCTACACCTTCGTGCGCCATCGCATTGCGCAATGTCGCCAGCCGTTCGGGGATGGAGGAAGTTTCGGGAAGTCGGGCATTCATCAGAGTCACCTGCAAGTATTCATCGACGGGGAAGCGAGCCGACCGTCACGGCGACGGCGATCAGCGCGACGGCGGTACATACAGGCCATTCGAGCGTATCGCCATCATGAAAAAGTCCCACCACGTTGCCGGCCATGCGAGCAACACCCGCGCCCAGCACGCCGACCAGGAGCGCCACCCACCACGCGGCACGGCTCGAACGGCGCAGCGGATGCAACCACCAGCCTGCGAGACCAATCACCGCGCCCAGCACCAGGATTCCGGGCCACCCCATTAGCGGCAGGTCTCGCGCAATTTCAGATTTGTCTCATGGGCGCAAGGAGCCAACACAGATAGCATTTTTGTCTCATTAACTATAGAGGTTCAGCACGGCGCTTTCCGCATAGCGGTTGAGTTTAGGGGTCGGGGTGATGTTAGGCAAGCTGTAAGCCTTACGGAGAAACCTAGTCCGGGTAATTGCCAAGCTGAAGCGCGCTATGCGAATCGCCCTTATCGAGCCGGACTTACGGCACGCCACCCTGGTCGGCCGGCTGATCTTTGCCGGCGGCCATGCGTGCCAGCACTTCACAGCGAGCACACCGTTTCTGGTCCGCGCCGCCGACGAATTCTTCGATCTTCTCATCACTGAAAACTGGGCCGGCGACCATTGCGCCGAAGACCTGATTCCGCGCGCCCGCTCGATCCTGCCGAACTTGCCGGTGATCGTGCTGCTGTCGGAGCCACGCGAGAGCCAGATTGTCGCAGCGCTCCATGCCGGCGCCGACGACTGCCTGACCAAACCGGTCCGCGGCCCGGAAATGCTGGCCCGAGTGGACGCGCTGCTGCGGCGCGCGGCCCTGCGGCGGCCGCCGAACCGGCGGCGCGACACGATCGGTGGCTATGCGTTCGACGCAGCGCAGTTCGCCGTCACCTTCCGTAATCAGACGGTCGCCCTGACACCGAAGGAGTTCCGCTTTGCGCTGCTGCTGTTTTCCAATCTGTCTCGCCCGGTGTCGCGCGCGCATATTCTCGAAACGGTCTGGACGCGCCGCCGCGACGTACAGTCGCGCACCGTAGACACCCATGCATCACGCGTGCGGACCAAGTTGCAGTTGCGGCCAGAGCACGGGTACTGCCTGACGCCGCTTTACGGCTATGGCTACCAGCTCGACGCCATCCCGCCTGACGCCATTGTGGCGGCCGGGTGACGCATCCACAATGTAAGAATCGTGGAAACGCTATAATATTGAGCTAAACCATAGCTCCCCATATGCAGCTTCTAACGATCGGAATCAATCACCACACTGCGCCTGTCGCCTTGCGCGAACGCGTGGCGTTTCCGCTCGAACAGATCAAGCCTGCACTGGACACCTTCAAGAGCGTCTGGCTCGGCCGCACCGCCCGCACGGCGCCGGAAGCGGCGATTCTGTCCACCTGTAACCGTACCGAACTCTACTGCGCGACCGACGACCAGGCCGCGCGTGAAGCCGCGATCCAGTGGTTCTCGAAGTATCACAACCTGCCCGTCGACGAACTCGCACCGCATGTCTACGCGCTGCCGCAGTCGGAAGCCGTGCGCCACGCGTTCCGCGTCGCCTCGGGACTCGATTCGATGGTGCTGGGCGAGACGCAAATCGTCGGACAAATGAAGGACGCGGTACGTACAGCGTCCGAGGCCGGCGCGCTCGGCACCTATCTGAACCAGTTGTTCCAGCGCACCTTCGCCGTGGCGAAGGAAGTGCGCAGCACGACCGAAATCGGCGCGCAGTCGGTTTCCATGGCGGCAGCCGCCGTGCGGCTCGCACAGCGGATTTTCGACAAGATTTCAAACCAGCGCGTGCTGTTCATCGGCGCGGGCGAAATGATCGAGTTGTGCGCTACGCACTTCGCGGCGCAGCAACCACGCGAGCTCGTCGTAGCCAATCGCACGGCCGAGCGCGGCAGCCGCCTCGCTGAGCGCTTCAACGGCCGGGCCATTCCGCTCTCGGAACTGCCCACCCGCATGCATGAGTTCGACATCATCGTGTCGTGCACCGCGTCCACCCTGCCGATCATCGGTCTGGGCGCCGTCGAGCGGGCCGTGAAAGCACGCCGTCACCGGCCGATTTTCATGGTCGATCTGGCCGTGCCGCGCGATATCGAACCCGAAGTCGGCAAGCTTGAAGACGTTTTCCTGTACACCGTCGACGATCTCGGCGC
This sequence comes from Paraburkholderia sp. SECH2, assembly GCF_030464795.1. NCBI lineage: Bacteria > Pseudomonadati > Pseudomonadota > Betaproteobacteria > Burkholderiales > Burkholderiaceae > Paraburkholderia > Paraburkholderia sp. SECH2. The sequence continues at coordinate 108,522 of NZ_JALPRH010000021.1, read as the reverse complement.
GATCGTGCGCGAAGGCAATGCGTCGCGGCAAGCCGCGGTCGCGCAGGCCGAAGCGATCATCGAAACGCGTGTGCAGAACTTCATGCAGTGGCTCGACGCACGCAGCATCGTGCCGGTGATCCGCCACATGCATACACAGGCCGACGTGCTGCGTCGCGCCGAAGTCGAACGCGCGCAGAAAATGCTCGCACGCGGCGAGGACCCGGCAGCGGTGCTCGAAGCGTTGTCGCAATCGCTCACCAACAAACTGATCCACGGCCCCACGCACGCGCTCAATCGCGCGAGCAGCGAGAACCGTGACACGCTTATCGAATTGATGAGCGGTTTCTACAAACACTCCGGTTCTACGGAGCGTTAGCGGCGCAGCCACCGCCGCACCGTCCGCGCCACACTGAGTGGCCCGCGACATGCTTCTGACCAGGGCATCTGCCCACTCCCCTAGTCGTCGTCTTTGCCGGAGTCCGCTCCGATACCCGTCCGATGAAAACGAGCATGCAACGCAAGCTCGACCAGCTCACTACCCGGCTGGCCGAACTGAACGACCTGTTGAGCCGCGAGGACATCACCTCGAATCTCGACCAATACCGCAAGCTCACGCGTGAACACGCCGAGCTCGGGCCGGTTGTGGAGCATTACGCGCTGTGGCGCCTGGCGATGAACGACGCGGCGACCGCGCAAGAACTGCTGGCGGACGCGTCGATGCGCGACTTTGCGGAAGAAGAAATTCGCGCGGCGCGCGAGCGGATGGAAAAACTCGGCGCGGAATTGCAGAAAATGCTGTTGCCGAAAGACCCGAACGACGACCGCAATATCTTCCTCGAAATCCGGGCCGGTACCGGCGGCGACGAATCCGCGCTGTTCGCGGGCGATTTGCTGCGCATGTACCTGCGCTTTGCCGAGCGTAATCGCTGGCAAGTGGAGATGATGTCGGCGAGCGAATCGGACCTCGGCGGCTATAAGGAAGTGATCGTGCGTATCGCCGGCGAAGCGGCCTATTCCAAGCTCAAGTTCGAGTCGGGCGGCCACCGCGTGCAACGCGTGCCGGCCACCGAAACGCAGGGCCGCATCCACACTTCGGCGTGCACGGTCGCGGTGATGCCGGAAGCGGACGAAATCGGCGAAGTCGAAATCAATCCGGCCGATCTGCGCATCGACACGTTCCGCGCGTCCGGCGCGGGCGGTCAGCACATCAACAAGACAGACTCGGCCGTGCGGGTGACGCACTTGCCAACGGGCATCGTCGTCGAATGTCAGGACGACCGGTCGCAGCACAAGAACAAGGATCGCGCACTGAAGGTGTTGGCCGCGCGCATCAAGGACAAGCAGTCGCATGAGCAGCAGCAGAAGGAAGCTGCAACCCGCAAGAGCCTGATCGGTTCAGGCGATCGCTCGGAGCGGATTCGCACCTACAACTTCCCGCAAGGGCGTCTGACGGATCACCGGATCAATCTGACGCTGTACCGCCTCGACGCGATCATGGACGGCGATCTCGACGAACTGATCGCGGCGCTCGTTAGCGAGCATCAGGCCGAGTTGCTGGCGTCGCTGGGCGACGCGGACTAAGCGCGAATGGATCCGGTCACGCCCGCCGCGCTGTTGCGCGCCTCGCCGCTGCCGTCACTCGAAGCGCGGATTCTGCTCACGCACGTGCTCGGCTGGCGGCATACGCAATTGATTACGCGCAGCGATGAGGCGCTCGACGGCCCGGTAATCGAACGATATCGAGCTCTGGAAGCGCGGCGTGTCGCGGGTGAGCCGGTAGCGCAACTGGTCGGCGCGCGTGAATTTTTCGGGCTTGATTTCGAGGTGACACCGGACGTGCTGATCCCACGTCCCGAAACCGAATTGCTGGTCGAAACTGCGTTGGCGGCGATGGAAAACATCTCGCGGCCGCGCGTACTCGATCTGGGCACCGGCACTGGCGCAATCGCCGTGGCCATTGCGTCGATGCGGCCCGACGCGCAAGTCTGGGCGCTGGACCGTTCCGCCGAAGCACTGGCGGTGGCCACACGTAACGCCACGCGTCTGCTGGATGCCAAACGCCCCGGCGGCGCCGTGGGCCTGCAGCAAAGCGACTGGTACAACTCGCTCGACTCAGCATTGCGCTTTGACGTGATCGTCAGCAATCCACCGTATATCGCGAACGGCGATCCGCATCTGTCGGAAGGCGATCTGCGCTTCGAACCGCGCAGCGCGCTCACCGATGAAGCCGACGGCCTCAGCGCGATCCGCAAGATTGTCGCGGGCGCGCCCACACGCTTGGCCGCCAACGGCGTATTGTGGATCGAACACGGGTACGATCAGGCGGAAGCCGTGCGCGCTCTGCTGACGGCGCAAGGTTTTATGCAAGTGCGCTCGGAGCAGGATCTCGCCGGCATCGAGCGAATCAGCGGCGGACGCTGGCCCGGCTAACGTCGACGGATGGCCCTAATCGCCGAGGTGGCAAAGCGGTCCTCGGCCGGTCTTACCGAAATCCGCTATCATTTCAGCCTATTCCCTACACATAACGGAACCGCAAGGTCAGTCATGGATACGCAACAACGCATCAAGCAAATCGTCGACGAAAACAACGTCGTGCTCTTCATGAAGGGCACCGCCCAGTTCCCGATGTGCGGCTTTTCCGGCCGCGCCATCCAGATCCTGAAGGCATGCGGCGTCGGCGAAATCAAGACCGTCAACGTGCTCGAAGACGACGAAGTCCGCCAGGGCATCAAGCAGTTCTCGAACTGGCCGACCATTCCGCAGCTCTACGTGAAGGGCGAATTCGTCGGCGGCTCGGACATCATGATGGAAATGTACGAATCGGGCGAACTGCAGCAACTGTTCGCCGCGGCCTAAGCAGCCGCTGTCCGAACCTTCGTTGTCCTCCGATAAGGCGCCGCGAGCCATGGAAACACGTGCTGCGGCGCCACGCCGGCTAATCGTCGCGATTACCGGCGCGACCGGTGCCATCTACGGCATCCGGTTGCTCGAGACGTTGCGCAGGCTGGGCGGCGTCGAGAGCCATCTGCTGATTTCGAGCGCTGGGTGGCTCAACATCCAGCACGAACTCCAGTTAAGCAAAGAAGACGTGCATCCGCTCGCAGATGTCGTCCATTCGGTGCGCGACGTCGGCGCGAGTATCGCGTCCGGCTCGTTTGCGACCGATGGCATGGTGGTCGCGCCGTGCTCCATGAAGACGCTGGCAAGCGTCGCACACGGTTTATCCGACAACCTGATCACCCGCGCCGCCGATGTCACGCTCAAAGAACGCCGCCGGCTCGTGCTGCTCGTGCGGGAAACGCCGTTAAACCTCGCGCATCTGCGCAATATGACGGCCGTCACGGAAATGGGCGGCGTGATCTTTCCGCCCTTGCCCGCTTTCTATAACCAACCGACGACGATCGACGAAATGGTCGATCACACGGTGGCGCGCGTGTTGGACCTATTCGCGTTGGGACCGGCCATGTCGCCGGCGTGGCAAGGTTTGCGCAGCACGCAGGAATAATTCGAAGGACGCGGCGCACCGCCACCTCGCTTGGCGCGGAGGCAAGCACCATGCATTGCCACGGCCTAATGAGCGCCGCGCCACAATCGCACAAACGCCATTAACAACACCGGCGACACAATCAATTCCGTTTTCGCCCGTTTATAAAACGCGGGTACGGACCTATATTGATAGCAACCCTACTTCCGCGCCGCGTTCCCGCGGCGGCGTTGCTGCCATGAATCGCTTACCGTCGCTCTACCTCTCCCACGGCGCACCTACCCTGCCGATCGACCCTTCCCTGCCGTCCGCCGAATTCGGCGCGCTGTCGGCGCAATTGCCGCGCCCTGAGAGCGTGCTGATGCTGTCGGCCCATTGGGGCACGGCGCAACCGGTGGTGAGCACGTCCACGGCGCCTGAGACCATCCACGATTTCTACGGCTTCCCGCGTCAGTTGTATGAAATTCAGTACCCGGCTCCCGGCGCGCCCGATGTGGCGCGCCGTGCCGCAGTGCTGCTCGGCGAACACGGCATCCTCACCGACGCCCAGCCGCACGGGCTCGATCACGGCGCGTGGATACCGATGCTGCTGATGTTCCCGGAAGCCGACATACCGGTCGCGCAACTGTCGATCCAGCCGCACATGGATGCCGCCCATCACTTCCGGGTAGGTCGGGCGCTGCGCTCGCTGAAAGATGACGGCGTAATGGTGATCGGCTCGGGCCAGATCACGCACAACCTGCGCGCTGCGGATTTTTCCGCGTGCCCGGGCGATGCCGATCCGCGTGTGGCCGAATTCACCGACTGGTTCGAGGCAAAGCTTGCCGCGCACGACATCGACGCGTTGCTCGACTACCGCCGCCAAGCGCCGCACGCGGTACTGATGCATCCAACCGACGAGCACTTGCTGCCCGTCTTCGCGGCACTAGGTGCGGCGGACGACGATTATTCGCTGGCGATTCAGTCGCTCGGAACCTATCAGCGCTCGCTCGCCATGACGAATTACGTGTTCGGCACCGCCTGATTCGACGTCAGCGCAACGCCAAACCAAGGCCAAAGCGCCGCCAACAAAAAAGCCCGCCTGAGCAACTCAGGCGGGCTTTTTCGTACTGTGCCGGATCATGACAATCCGGCGATCCGGCGATCCGGCGATCCGGCGAAAGGACTCAGCGCAGCAACTTAGTGTGCGCCCATGCCCTCAAGCACTTCGTCGTGCGTCTGACGTTCTTCGAGGTATTCCGAACGGTAGCCGCTATGCACGCCCCAGTAGTAGAACACCAGCGAGAACACAGCCACCACCAGCATGTCCCAACCGTACGGCAGGAGGCCGTGGCCGCCAAATTCCTTGCTACCAATCAACGACAGAATTGCCATCACCGGCAGGTAGGCCACGAGCCACCATGCAGCTTTCAGGTCACGCCCCCAGCCGCCAAAACCCGACTTCGCCTGGAAGTAGAAGTAGACCGGCAGCGCAACGACCATCAGCAGAATGATTTCGCCGGTCAGCGGCCACTTCGCCCAGTACAGGATCAGCGACGCGCAAACGAAAGCGAACGGCGCGATGAATTTCATGCCCGGAATGTGCAGCGGGCGCTCCAGATCCGTTGCCGCGCGTCGCAGCGCCATCAGGCTGATCGGGCCAGTCAGGTACGAGATCACGGTCGCAACCGAGATCACCGCCGCCAACGAGCTCCAGCCGCGGAAGAAGAACAGGAAAATGAACGACACCAGCAGGTTGAACCACATCGCCTGACGCGGCACGCCGTAGAACGGGTGCACGTTGCCGAACATTTTCGGCATCGTGTTGTTGCGCTCCATCGCGTAGATCATGCGGGTGGTGGTCGCCATGTAAGTCGTGCCGGTACCGCTCGGGCTGACGAACGCGTCGACGTACAGCAGGATAGCCAGCCAGTTCAGGTTCAGCGCGATGGCCAGTTCGGCAAACGGCGAAGCGAAGTTGAAGTGGCTCCAGCCCTTCATCACATCGGCCGGGTTCACCGCGCCGATGTACGCAACCTGCAGCAGCACGTAGATCACCAGCGCCAGCAGGATCGAGCCGATCACCGCGAATGGCACGCTCCGCGCCGGATTGCGCGCTTCACCCGCGAGGTTGATCGGGCTCTGGAAGCCGTTGAAGGCGAACACGATGCCGCTCGTCGACACTGCGGTCAGCACAGCCGACCAGCCGTGCGGCGCAAAGGTGCTCACTTCGCCGAAGTTTTCCTTGTGGAAGCCCGACAGCATCAGACCAGCGATCGTCGCGCCCGGAATCAGGAACTTGAAGACCGTGATCGCCGAATTGGCGCGCGCGAAGAGCTTCACACCCCAGTAATTCAGCAGGAAGTAAATGATCACGAGGACCGCGGACAGCAATAGCCCATTAGTCGTTAATGACCCATCCACGAATAGCGCATGCGCCCATGGATACGGCCAGGTACTCATATATTGAATGGATGCTTCAGCCTCGATTGGAATCACCGAGACAATGGCGATCCAGTTGGCCCATGCACTGATAAACCCAACCAATGCGCCGTGCGAATAGCGGGCGTAACGCACCATGCCGCCGGACTCCGGGAACATCGCGCCGAGTTCTGCGTAGGTCAAGGCAATCGCGAGAATCACCACCGCGCCGATGACCCATGCACAAATGGCAGCCGGCCCGGCAATTTTTGCAGCCTTCCACGCGCCGAACAACCAGCCCGACCCGATGATCGAACCCAAGCCGGTCAGCAGTAGCGCGACCGGTCCGATGTTCCGTTGTATAGAACTTTTCACATCTTCTCCTGTGTCGACCAGAGTTAGCGCTTTAGCTGTCGGCCGGAGTTAGCGCTTTAACGCTTACTCTGGCCGCATGCAAAGCACTGGCGCCGGTCCCATGCAGATTGCGTCAGAACCATGTCGGCACCGCGTCACATCGCTTATGGCGTTGCGGACGGGGTGACGCGCATGCGTGCGCGGCGATCCCCAAACAGGTGCAACCGACGCGCGGCGCGTAGTTTAACGGTTGCACCCCGCCGTTGCAGCGAAACTAAGGGTTGTCCCTAGCAAAATTCTCAGATGAATAGCAAGCTTTGTAAGCAATTTCTACGCCAATCCATCAAAAACTTGTAAAATTGGGACAAGAGTGTTGACCTTCGCCCGAAATCGCCGTATAACGTTCGGGCAGGATTTCAAGCGGCGAGTGAATTGGTCTTTCGTAGTTCGCCCATCAACGGTACTCCGGTTGGTCCCATTACCCCCTTCCTTGATTTTCATGCGCACCCATTGGGCTTCGGCCTTATTTACCATCTTTAGGAACAAGTAATATGGAAACCGGTACCGTCAAGTGGTTCAATGACGCAAAGGGCTTTGGCTTCATCACGCCGGACGGCGGCGGCGAAGATCTGTTCGCGCATTTCTCGGAAATCCGCACGGAAGGCTTCAAGACGCTGCAAGAAAACCAAAAGGTTACGTTTGAAGTGAAGACGGGCCCGAAGGGCAAGCAAGCCGCTAACATCAAGCCGGTGTAAGCAAGCACGCTTCCTTCTGGACGCAAAAAAACCCCGCCTTGGCGGGGTTTTTTTATATTCGTCGTAACTACTCATAACTACATTCGGTGATTATCTTCGTAGTATGAGTTTGATCAATTCGGTTATCCGAACAAACGCCGTGCGTGAATACCGAGACCTGTCGCGACGCTGGCGAGACGGTCGCCGAATACCGCTTTGGCATCCGGAAATGCCGCGGCCAATGCGCCCGATAGAAACGCCAATCCGGTCGAGCCACCCGTGAAGTAAATCGCGTTGACGTCGCGCGGAGCCACACCGGCCGCCTGCACCGTATCGCGTGCCGCCTGCACGATGCGCTGCGTCTCGTCCTGACCGGCCTTGATGAGCTGCGCTTCGTCAAATGCGAGGCGCAGGTCGTCTTCTACCTCGTCGAGGTCGATCACGGTCTCGCCACCCGCCGCCACGCCGATCTTCGCTTCTTCCGCGTGAGCCGCCAACGCGTGCCCCAGGCGGCGGTCCACAACGCGCATCAGGCGGTCGTGATGTTTGGTCTGGAGGAACAGATGCCGCATGAGCGCGAGTTCGCTGACACGCTTCGGGGCGTAGACCGTGTTGATCAGGTGCCAGGTGGCCAGATCGAAATAGATGCGGTTCGGAATCTCACGGCCTTCGGGATCGAGCGTCTGATAGCCGAGTTCGCGCAGGATCGTCACCAGTTCGACACGTCGGTCGAAATCCGTGCCCGCAACGTGCACGCCGTGGTGGGCCAGCACGTCGTCTTTGCGCTCCACGCGCTTTACCCGCTCCGGCCCCACCCGCACCAGCGAAAAGTCCGACGTACCGCCGCCGATGTCGGCCACCAGCACAAGCCCTTCTTCCGTCAGATGCGATTCGTAGTCGAACGCAGCCGCGATCGGCTCATACTGAAAGTGAATCTCCCGCAAACCGACTGAACGCGCCGCGGCTTCGAGTTGCTGCTGCGCCATCTGGTCGGCGCGCGGATCGTCGTCGACGAAGAACACCGGGCGGCCCAGCACAGCGCGGCTGATCGGGCCGCCGACGCTCTTCTCGGCTGAGCGCTTCAGATGGTCGACGAAAATCGCGATGATGTCCGTGTACTTGATCGCCGAACCGTCGCCGAGATCGGTCGAATTCTCGGCGAGCGGCGAGCCGAGAATACTTTTCATCGAACGCATCAAACGGCCGTCGAAACCGTCGATGTAGGCCGCCAACGCCGCACGCCCGAATTCGCGGGTGTCTTCGTCGGTGTTGAAAAAGACAGAGGTCGGCAGCGTCGTATAGGCGCCCTCGACCGGCGCAAGCCTAAGCGCAGCGCCGTCTGGGACGGCCACGGCCGAATTGGAAGTACCGAAGTCAATCGCGCAATAGTTCATGGCAGGAATCGCCGCTCACGGCTGGCGCGGACAGAAAGGGGAGCGGCTTTGTATCACGAAAGCCCAATCAGCATCAACTGACGCTTTCCGGGATGCCCGCAATACCGACCAAGGTCCGCTCGACGGAACAAAAATTGCTGAATTCGACAGGATACGCCGCCAATTTTCGGTAAACAGGAGACTTGTAGCAATGAGCGCGCCGCCCACCGCCGCTGTCCACGAGAAAAACGCCGCCGTCATTGAAACCGATCTGCCCTCGCGGCTCGACCGCTTGCCGTGGGGACGCTTTCACTCGCTGATCGTCGTCGCGCTGGGCGTGACGTGGCTGCTCGACGGTCTCGAAGTGACGCTAGCAGGCGCTGTCGCGAGTGCGTTGAAGTCTAGCCCATCGTTGCGCTTTACCAACGCCGACGTGGGCCTCGCCGGCAGCGCCTACATTGCCGGCGCCGTGCTCGGCGCGCTCGGCTTCGGCTGGCTGACCGACCGGCTCGGCCGTCGCAGGCTGTTTTTCATCACGCTCGCGTTGTATCTGGCCGCTACCGCGGCGACTGCTTTTTCGTGGAATCTCGCCAGTTTTCTGCTGTTTCGCTTTCTCACCGGCGCAGGCATCGGCGGTGAATATACGGCGATCAATTCGACAATCCAGGAATTCACGCCCGCGCGGGTGCGCGGCTGGACCGATCTCGGCATCAACGGCACCTTCTGGGTGGGCGCGGGGCTCGGCGCGGCGGGATCGCTGGTCCTGCTCGATCCGAATCTGCTGCCGGGCGACTGGGGCTGGCGCGCCTGTTTCTTCATCGGCGCGGTGCTGGCGCTGGGGATTCTGCCGATGCGCATCTGGGTGCCTGAAAGTCCGCGCTGGCTGCTGACGCACGGCGGCGAACGTGACGCGCGTTCGATCGTCGACGGCATCGAAACGCGCTTTCGCAGCGAAGGCCATGCACTCGCCGATGAGGACCTCACGCGGCTAAGACTGCGGGCACGCGCACATACGCCGCTGCGCGAGGTGTTTCACACGCTATTCAACGCGCACCGACGGCGCGCCCTGGTCGGCTTATCGTTGATGACCGCGCAGGCGTTCTTCTACAACGCGATCTTTTTCACCTATGCGCTGGTGCTGACCGAGTTCTATCAAGTGCCGGGCGACCATATAGGCTGGTATCTGTTGCCGTTCGCGCTCGGCAACTTTCTTGGACCGCTGGTGCTCGGCCGGCTCTTCGACGTCATCGGGCGACGCAAGATGATCGCCACGACTTACGCGCTGTCCGGCATCCTGCTGACGCTGAGCGGCTATCTGTTCGAGCAGCACATGCTCACCGTCGTGACGCAGACGATCGCGTGGATGGTCGTTTTCTTCTTCGCTTCAGCGGCGGCGAGTTCGGCGTATCTGACCGTCAGTGAATCATTTCCGCTGGAAATCCGCGCCTTGGCGATCGCGGTGTTCTACGCATTCGGCACGGCGCTGGGCGGCATCATCGGGCCGGCGTTTTTCGGTCGGCTGATCGATACGCATCAGCGCAGCGAAGTGTTTGTGGGCTATCTGGTCGGCTCGGGGTTGATGCTCGCCGCCGCGGTGATTGCCGCGATATGGGGCGTGGATGCAGAGCGCAAGTCGCTCGAGAATGTCGCCACGCCGCTTTCGAGCGTCGCGGACGGCGAGGAATGAGCCACGCGCCTTAAAGCCTCACGAACAATGCAAAATAAAAAACGCGCGGTCAGCGCCGCGCGTTTTTGTCGCCACCAAAGCCGCAAGGGACTCAGAACGCCTTCTTCCACCCGCCGCCATAAGCGATTTCAGCAAGCGGCAAACGCTGACGCACCGACTTCTCACGCTCACGCAGCACCGGATCGAGTTTATCGACATCACCGTAGTGGCCGAGCGAAATGATCGCGATCACGTCGACGTCGGTCGGCAGCTTGAACGCCGTGCGGAACGCGTTTGGATCGAAGCCGCTCATCTGATGCGCGGCGAGGCCGAGCGCATGCGCCTGCAGCACCAGCGCCATTGCCGCGGCACCCGCATCGTACGGCGCACAGCGGTTCACTTCGCCCTTGTTGGTGAGCGTGTGCGTGGTCACAGCGATCAGCACCGGCGCCGGCGCATTCCAGCCCTGGTTGAACGGCACCAGCGTAGCGAAAGCCTGCTTGAACGAGACTTCATCGACGCTACGGTCGAATACGAGGAAACGCCACGGTTGCGCGTTATACGAAGACGGCGCCCAGCGTGCCGCTTCGAGCACCGAATGCAGATCCTCGCGGCTCACCGGCTCGCTCGAATAGGCGCGCGGGCTCCAGCGACCTGCAATCAGCTCGTGAATGGCAACTGCGGTAGGGGCGGGTTTGTTGGTCATGCGCTTCTCTCGGTCGAAATTCATGAACGACGGGCGGCTGCCCGGGGCTTCATAGCATAACCGGGCTGAGCCACTCGCGCTCCAACAAGTACACACTTAGTTTTCAGCTCAGCTGCAATGGCAAACGGCCTCGTATGAGGCCGTTTGCTCAAGTGCGCCTTGTTCACCACGCGCTGGGCCGCAGCTTTACGCCGCTTGCGGCTCCGGCACCTTGGCCGGCCGGTTGATCCGCAGCACGATCACGGCAGCAATCAGGCACAGTCCGCCGGAAATCATCGACGCCACAGTGTACGTACCGAGGCTCGCGCGCAGCATGCCCGCGCCGAGCGCCGCGAAGGCCGCACCGAGCTGATGGCCGGCGACCACCCAGCCGAACACGACCGGCGCCGCTTCCTTGCCGTAGACATCGGTCGCGAGACGCACGGTAGGCGGTACGGTGGCGATCCAGTCGAGTCCGTAGAACACCGCGAACAACGGCAAGCCGAAGAAATCGATGCCGAAGGCGTGCGGCAGATACATCAGCGACAAACCACGCAGACCGTAATACCAGAACAGCAGCACGCGGCTATTGAAGCGATCCGACAGCCAGCCCGACAGCGTCGTACCGAACAGATCGAAGATACCCATGGCGGCGAGCAGGGAGGCGCCCTGCACTTCGCTCATGCCGTAGTCGCCGCACATTGCGATCAGGTGCGTGCCGACGTAACCGTTGGTGCTCGCGCCACAAATGAAAAAGCTGAAGAACAGCAGCCAGAAATCACGCGTCTTGCTTGCCATCGCGAGCGTGCCGAAGGCGATGGCCAATGGATTCTGCTTGGTCACGGAATTGGAAATCGGCGAGTCGGCCGGTTCGCCGAACGGGCGCAACTTCATATCCGCGGGCCGCTCCGGCAACAGGAACGCAACCAGCGGCAAGACAACCGCCGCCGCGCCCGCGACGACCCACACCACCTGGCGCCAGCCGTAATGCTCGGCGATGGCCGCGAGCATCGGCAGGAACACGAGTTGGCCAGTCGCTGAACTGGCCGTGAGAATCCCCATCACGAGACCGCGATGGGTAGTGAACCAGCGCGTCACCACCGTCGCAGACAATGACAGCGCCGCCACCCCGGTCGAGCCGCCGACCATCACGCCCCAGATCAGAACCATCTGCCACGGATGCGTCATCAGCGACGACAACGCCACCCCCGCCGCCATCGTCCCGAGCGCGATCAGCAAAGTAGGACGCACGCCAAAGCGCTGCATCGCCGCGGCCGCGAACGGCCCCATCAGGCCGTAGAGCGCGATGTTCACGGAGATGGCGAGCGAAATCGTCGCACGGCTCCAGCCGAATTGATGCTCCAGCGGCATCATCATCACGCTCGGCGTGGCGCGCGTGCCGGCCGCCGCCAGCAGCACCAGAAACACCACTGCCACGGTCAACCAGCCGTAGTGGAAACGTCCGCCAATCAGTCTCGCTGCCCAGTTCATTAATTCTCCAATCGACGCCTGCCCCGCAGGCCGCGCCGCTCGCATTGTTACGACTTCGGTAAAGGACTTGTGACAGATCTGTCACAATGGTGTTGCGATGTTAGTTACTGGTCGGTAACATGTCAAGGCATCAATTCAATTCAGGTGGTACCCATGTCCGATAGTGAAACCCTCAAGCCAACCGCCGCACGGCGAGCACGCGGCACGCAGACAGCCGGCCCGGAGGCGCAGCAGCATCTGCTGCGCGCCGCAGACGAACTGTTCTATCGCGAGGGTGTGCGGACGGTCGGCGTCGACGCGGTGGTCGAGCGAGCGGGTGTGAACAAGATGAGCTTGTACCGCCAGTTCTCGTCGAAGGACGAATTGGTGATGGCGTATCTGGAGCGCAAGGACGAGCAGTTTTTCGGCTACGTCGAGAAAAGCTTTGCCAAGCATCCAGGCGAACCGGCCAGGCAGCTTCAGCAGTATTTCGACGACCTGGCGGTGCGCGCATCGGTCGACGATTACCGCGGCTGTCCTTTCGTGAATGTGGCCGTGGAGTTTTCCGACACAACGCATCCGGCGCGACAATTCGTGTTTCACAACAAGGAACGGTTGATGGCGCGGCTTCTGGAACTGACAACCGCGGCAGGCGCCGACGATCCGGTGGCGTTGGCCAACGGTCTCGGTTTGATGATCGAAGGCGTGTACGCGGCCAGCCAGACCTACGGACCGGGCTGCGGACCGATTCTTGCCGCACCGAAGGTAGCGGCGCAGTTGATCGCCGCGGCATGTAGCGGGACGCAAGCGGGTTGAGGTTTGGGCTGTCCTGTTGAGGCCGGGTGCGGATCGGTGCCGTTGCGCACCGTTAGAATGGCACTTTCCTCTTTCGCTGCTTGCCATGTCGTCGCCCGCCGAATCTCATGATGCCGTTATCGCCGCCACCCGTCATTGGCTGACGGAGGCCGTGATCGGGCTCAATTTGTGCCCCTTTGCCAAAGCCGTACATGTGAAAGGGCAGATTCGCTACGCCGTGAGCGACGCCGTGGATATGGAAGGGGTGTTAGCCGATCTCGAAACCGAGACTCAGGCGCTCGTCGCGGCGAATCCTGACACTGTGGATACCACGCTTCTGGTTATACCGGCCGCGCTCAGCGATTTTCTCGACTATAACGATTGCCTGTTTTTTGCCGAGAGAATGATTAAACAACTTCGGCTGGAAGGCATTATTCAGATTGCCAGTTTTCACCCGCATTATCAGTTTGAAGACAGCGGACCCGACGATATCGAGAACTATACGAATCGCGCGCCCTACCCGATTTTGCATCTGCTTCGTGAAGAGAGTATTGAACGGGCAGTTCAGGCTTTTCCCGATGCGGAAGCTATTTATGAACGGAATCAGGAAACGCTTCGGCGAATTGGTCTTAAAGGCTGGAATGAATTGATGAAAAAATAATGCGCGCGGTGGCTATCAAAAAGCCACCGCCGCAGGACGGATCAGGCCGAGACAAAGAACCGTTCTTTCAGCTCCTCGATCCCGAGCGTCTCCATCACTTCATTCAGCCGCTCGGTTGGCCGCCGTCTCGGCAGGTCCTTGAACTGGGCAATAATCAGTTCATTCTTCATGGAATGCTCCCATCCGACCAGCTCGGTCACACTCACCTGATATCCATGCGCTTCGAGCTGCAGGCAGCGCAGCACATTGGTAATCTGGCTGCCAAATTCCCGGGTGTGCAACGGATGCCGCCAGATCTCGGTCAATGCATTCCCGAGCGATTTACCCTTGTTCTGCCGTAAAACCCCCGCCACCTCGGCCTGGCAACACGGCACCACCACGATGTACTTCGCACGCTTTTCCAGCGCAAACCGAAGCGCGTCGTCAGTCGCCGTATTGCACGCATGCAACGCCGTCACGATATCGATCTGCGCCGGCAATCGGTCTGACGTAATCGACTCCGCCACCGACAAATTCAGAAACGACATCCCCGTGAAGCCCAGCCGCCCGGCCAACTCCTCGGATTTCGTCACGAGATCCTCGCGCGTTTCGATGCCGTAAATGTGCGATGCCCCACCAGCGGCGTCCTGAAACTCCTTGAAGAAAAGGTCATACAGGATAAAACCTAGGTATGACTTGCCCGCGCCATGGTCGACGAGCGTCACCGCGCCCTGCTGCTCCTTGAGGTCTTTCAGCAGCGGCTCGATGAACTGGAACAGGTGGTAGACCTGCTTCAGCTTGCGGCGGCTGTCCTGGTTCATCTTGCCGTCGCGCGTGAGGATATGAAGCTCCTTCAACAACTCGACGGACTGGTTCGGACGGATTTCGTGGGTTTTGCTGGACATCGTGGGAGACCGCCATCGATTGCAACGCGAACGTGCGACAGATGACGGAAAAAAGGAAAAGTTGCTGCCAGTTTACCCAAAGCGCAGGCCGCTCACCTAAGGAGCCGCGTCGACCATGCGAGAAATGCCATAAACCTGGAACACTTCCTGCTCAAAACGCAATATGCGGGACGTATTCCGACGTGGCTTGAAACATCTTGCGGGCCGGCTCATCCGATGGCGTAAGCCGTGCCGCGCATAACAACAGGCTGCCGGCCGTGGCTTCGATCACGCGAACCGAATGCATGTGGGGAGGACGGTCCCGGAACACGGGCCGAACGTTACGTAACCAGCAGCGCGCCGCGATCTCAAACGGACGCGCGCCTGGAAAATAGAAGAGGCAGCGATGGACACGGTACCCAACGGAAACGTCGAACAGAAGTTTCAGGAAATGCTGGCGAAGCTCACCGCCGCCCCTGCGTGGTCGGAAAAGCAGCAGCTCGAACTGGAAATGGCACGCGACATCTCCACCGAAATGCTGCGGCTGGCCGAAGTCATGCGCGATGGCAGCGTCGACATGGAGACGTGCCTGACGATGCTGAAGTACGCGAAGGTGCTCGACTTCGTGATGACGACACTCGCTTCGCGTCGCGACATCAAACCGCAAACGCTGCGGGTCATTTTCAAGCTGGCCGGATTGAAGGTGGATGAGGCATATCCTGGCTAGGACGCTAGGACAACGCCGCGACCAGCACGAACGGCGCGCCGCCGTTCGTGCTGGTTAGCCGGCCTTCATCTTCAAGGAAAAGGACAACGAATCACCCGCGCGGCGCCTCAACCGGCGGCGTGCCGTCATGAAAGAGCGTCTTGAGCTGCGAACGCAGTTCCGGCGAGTCCGTGTGTTTGTGCACCGTGACGGCATGCTGCACGGCCGCGTCGAGCAATTCGCTCTCGCTGTCAGCGGACAGGGCAACGGTACACTTCGTTTCGCTCGGGAACTCGCGGCAGTCGATGTATTTGCGAGTCATGGCAATCTCCTAAATCAAACGTCGGAACATCCAGACAAACAGCGGGCGCGCAGACCACGTCGCCAGCCTCGACGCGGCTGCATTGGCCGTGTCGGGCGAAATGAGAGCGGTGGGGTAGTGTGACGCGGGGAAGAAGCGGACTGCGTCCGGTGGAAGGTGTTTGAAAAGTATAGTTCGCGTGAGTGAATAGCAAAGACGCGAACGCGAGCGCAGGGGCTTGCGACACGCCCGAACCCAGCTTTTTTCGGCCGCTGGCTCGCGCTGGCCCGTCAGCTCGTTGGACGATCGCCTCGCGCAGTTTGCCCTGCGTTGCCGGCGGTGTGAAAATAGCGCCCTTCGCGCCACCCGATCGTCAGATCAGGCCAACGCGCCGCCCCCGCTCATCCGCAGGACCGCATGTCATCCTCCTTCGATTCCGCCCGCGTCGCCGTGATCGGTGGCGGCCCCGCCGGTTTGATGGCCGCCGAGGCGCTCGCCCAGCACGGCGTGCAAGTCGACGTCTACGACGCGATGCCATCCGTTGGCCGCAAATTCCTGATGGCCGGCAAAGGCGGCATGAACATCACGCATTCGGAACCGATCGAGCCATTTCTTGGCCGCTATGGCGCGCGCCGCGAACAGATCGCGCCGCTACTCGGCCTGTTCGGTCCCGACGCCTTGCGGGCCTGGCTGCACGGACTTGGCGTCGAAACCTTCGTCGGCAGTTCGGGGCGCGTTTTTCCGACCGATATGAAAGCGGCGCCGATGCTGCGGGCGTGGTTGCATCGGTTGAGAGAAGCTGGCGTGCGCTTTCACATGCGCCACAAGTGGATCGGTTGGGACGACGATGACGGCGATGACGGCGACACCGCGGCGCACACGTTGCGCTTCGAAACACCCGACGGCGAGCAACGCGTGAACTGTGAAGCCGTGGTGTTCGCACTCGGTGGCGCAAGCTGGCCACGGCTCGGATCGGACGCCGCCTGGGTGCCGCTCCTAAGCGCACGCGAGGTGCCGGTGACGCCGTTGCGGCCCGCGAACTGCGGCTTCGACGCGGACTGGAGTCCTTATCTGCGCGAGCGTTTCGCCGGTCAGCCAGTGAAATCCGTGGCCATCACGATCACCGATGTAGACAATAAAGTCCACAATCGACAAGGTGAAATACTTCTGACCGAAACCGGCCTCGAAGGGAGTCTGATTTATGCGTTGTCGGCAGCCATCCGCGAGCGGATTCTCGCCGACGGCGACGTCACGATCGCGCTGGACCTGGCGCCAGGCTTGACGTTGGAGCGTGTCGTGGCCGAGGTCACGCGACCGCGCGGCTCGCGTTCCATGTCGACTCACCTGCATGGCAGGGTCGGCATTGGGGGTGTAAAACTGGCTTTATTGCATGAGATTCTGTCGAAGGAAGCCTTCGCCGATGCGAATGGCCTGGCGCACGCGATCAAAGCGCTGCCGGTGCGACTCACGCGCGCGCGGCCCATCGCGGAAGCGATCAGCACCGCGGGCGGCATCCCCTTCGAAGCGCTCGATCAACATTTGATGATCGAGCGTCTGCCCGGCGCGTTCTGCGCAGGTGAAATGCTCGACTGGGAAGCACCGACCGGCGGTTATCTGCTCACCGCCTGCTTCGCCAGCGGGCTGGCCGCCGGACGTGGCGCATTAGCGTATCTCAAGGCGCGCGACGTGCTGGTTTGACACGCCGTTCTTTAACTGCACCTCATCGCGCGCCTCTCGAGCGCCTCCGTTTAGCGCGCCTTCAGACGCCAGAGCGACGTCACTTCAGCCTTGCGCGCCGTATGTAGCGCATCGGTTTCATCGGTCGACTTCGGGTGCCGCGGACGAATATCCTCGCGACTCACCACGGTCAGCCCCGCCTTTTCAATGGCGGCAAGCAACCACTCGCGCGTACGCAATCCGAGATGCTCGGCGAAGTCCGACATGATCAGCCAGCCTTCCCCGCCCGGCGACAAATGCTCCGCCAGCCCGTCCAGAAAACCGAGCAGCATGCGGCTTTCCGAATCGTAGATCGCGTATTCAATCGGTGATGCGGGCCGCGCCGGCACCCACGGCGGATTGCAGATCACCAGCGGCGCACGGCCTTCCGGAAACAGATCAGCCTGCACAACGTCGACTTGCTGATCGTAGCCAAGACGCGTGAGGTTTTCGCGTGCACAAGCAAGCGCTCGCGGGTCCTGATCGGTCGCGACGATTTTCTTCACACCGCGTTTGGCGAGCAACGCAGCCAGCACGCCTGTACCGGTGCCGATATCGAACGCCTTGTTCAACGACGGCAATGGCGTGCGCGCGACCAGATCCACATATTCACCGCGCACCGGCGAAAACACGCCGTAGTGCGGATGGACGCGCTCACCCAGCGCGGGAATGTCCACGCCCTTCTTGCGCCACTCGTGCGCGCCGATCAGACCGAGCAATTCGCGCAGCGACACGACCGAGGGCTCGTCGGCAGACGGCCCGTAGGTTTCGATGCAGGCCTGCTGCACTTCAGGCGCGCGACGCAGCGGAATCGCGTACGCAGCGTCGAGCGGGATCAGAATCATCCCAAGCGTGCGGGCGCGTTGCGACTGCGCCTGGCGATGCAGGTTGAACGCGTCGATCGGCGTTTCGCCCTGCTTGCGCGGCTTGCGCTCCAGCCGGCGCGTGACCGCCTGCAGCAATTGGCGAGCGTTCTGAAAGTCGCCGTTCCAGAGCAGCGCGGTGCCTTCGCACGCGAGACGGTAGGCGGAATCAGCGGTGGTGCGGTCATCGGCGACGACGACACGCTTGGGCGGCGGGACCGCGGCTTCGGAGCGCCAACGCGCAGTGCGGGGGCCGTCGGCTTCGGGCCAGGTGATGGTTGCGGGGCTGGTCATGATGAAGGTGGGGTCTGTGTTGCAGGAGTGACGCGGTGAAAACGCGCGTCTCGGGGGGCGTTGCCCGCCGGAGTGACTGATCGTGATGCCGACTGACGCCCGAATAGTACCTCTCCCAGTCGGGTTCGCGGGGCGGTATCTGAGGGCGGCCGTCGGAAGAAGGCTGATGCCACCGCCCTTTGCAGCGGCCTGCGGACAGCTCGCAGACTAAAATGTCCACAATCGACAAGGTGAATGAGATCTGGCAAAAATGAGCCGTTTCCGCCTCTCGTCCAACCCGCGAAATCCCCGCCGCAAATAAAAAAGCGGGTTTCTGAAGTCATTCAGAAACCCGCTTTCGCACTACTGGTGCCGGCTGCAGGACTCGAACCCGCCACCTCATGATTACAAGTCAAGCGCTCTACCTGATGAGCTAAGCCGGCATGAGGCCGTGATTCTACTTCATTTCACGATCTTGAGGCGAGCCCTTCCGCCACCTTTCGATCCATCATCGTCAGGCTGCGGGCCGTCCGTCGCGCTTTCCGCTTTGGCGGCATCCGCGGCGGACGATGTTTCGACCGCACGCGGCGCCACGCTGACGGGCGCGGCCGGTGCTTCGGTCTCGTCCGCCAGTTCCGCATCGGCGCCAGAATCCTGCGCCTCGCCGCCTGCCGACTCGACCGGGAACGCCATGCCCTGCCCGTTTTCCCGCGCGTAGATCGCGAGAATATTGGCGATCGGCACTTCGATCTTGTGCGACTTGCCGGAGAAACGCGCGCTGAACTCGATCCATTCATTGCCCATCTGCAACTGGCTGGTCGCCTCGAAGCTGATGTTCAATACGATCTCGTTATCGCGCACGAACTGCCGCGGCACGCGCGTCTGATTGTCGACCCGGACGGCGATATGCGGCGTGTAGCCGTTATCCGTGCACCATTCGTACAGCGCGCGCAGCAGATAAGGCTTGGTGGAAATTTCTTGCATCAACAGTCCTCTTACCGGGTTTGGGCGCGCACGGAAAACAATCGAGACGCGGCGCCCTCACCCCAAAGCCAAACTCAACGACGCATCACCTTTTCCGAAGGTGTCAGCGCTTCGATATAAGCCGGGCGGCTGAAAATGCGCTCGGCGTACTTCATCAGCGGTGCAGCATTCTTCGACAGCTCGATGCCGTAGTGGTCCAGACGCCACAGCAACGGTGCGATCGCAACGTCCAGCATCGAGAACTCTTCGCCGAGCATGTACTTGTTCTTCAGGAAGATCGGTGCGAGCTGCGTGAGGCGGTCGCGGATCGCGAGACGTGCCTTCTCGTGATTCTTCTCAGCGGCCTTGCCCTTTTCGTTTTCGAGCGTGCCGACGTGAACGAACAGTTCTTTTTCGAAGTTCAGCAGGAACAGACGGGCGCGGGCGCGTTGAACCGGATCGGCCGGCATCAGTTGCGGGTGCGGGAAGCGCTCGTCGATGTACTCGTTGATGATGTTCGATTCATACAGAATCAGGTCCCGTTCGACGAGAATCGGCACCTGACCATACGGATTCATCACAGCGATGTCTTCCGGCTTGTTAAACAGGTCGACGTCGCGGATCTCGAAGTCCATGCCCTTTTCGAACAACACCAGCCGGCAGCGCTGGGAGAACGGGCAAGTTGTGCCGGAATACAGAACCATCATGTTTACATTTCCTCAAAAAGCTGAAAGGCCAGCGCGCGGAAAAACCGTTCAACAGGTTTTTCCTGGCGCCGGCCCCACGCCGGGTGACGGCGTGATTATTTGATATGTTTCCAGTACGCGGCGTTCAGTCGCCAGGCGAAAAAGCTCAGAATGCCGAGGAACAGCAGCACCCACACGCCAAGCTGTTTGCGGGTTTTCTGCGTCGGTTCGGACATCCATGACAGGTACGACACGAGGTCGGCCACAGCAGAATCATAATCTACCGGCGACATCGTCCCCGGCGTGACCTGTTGATAGCCGACGAATTTGTGCACCGTTTCGCCTGTTTTTTCGTCGACTTCGTCACCGAACTTCGCGGTACGTTGCCCCTGAAGCTGCCACAGCACGTGAGGCATGCTCACGTTCTCATACACCAGATTATTCCAGCCAGTTGGCCGCGTATTGTCGCGATAGAAGCTGCGCAGATACGTGTACAGCCAGTCCTTGCCGCGCGCCCGCGCTTCCACCGACAAATCCGGCGGACTCGCGCCGAACCACGCTTTCGCGTCGTCCGGGCGCATTGCCACAGTCATGGTGTTGCCGACTTTATCCGTGGTGAACAACAGGTTTGACTGGATTTCGCTCGGCGTAATGCCGAGGTCGGTCAGCCGGCTGTAGCGCATCAGATTCGCGCTATGGCAATTCAGGCAGTAGTTTACAAACAATTGGGCGCCGTGCTGCAACGAAGCAAAATTCTCCGCGTTATCGGGCGCGCGGTCGAGAGGGAAATTCTCGTCCGCGTGCGCCGGTCCGGCCAGCACCGCGAGCAGTGTCACGCCGATCAGCGCGCACGTCGAAAGCAGTTTTTTCATTTCGTGTTCTCCGGGCTCGCGATTAGTGGGGCTTGAACCGCACCCGCTCGGGCGGCTGCTTGAACGCGCCAAGCCGCGTCCAGACGGGCATACCGAGGAAAAACGCGAAGTAGATCAGCGCGCAGATCTGGGCAATCAACGTCGAGGCAGGCGACGGCGGTTTGGTGCCGAGGAAGCCCAACGTCAGGAAAGCGAGCACGAAGATCCCGTAGAACACCTTGTGAAAAAACGGCCGGTAACGAATCGACTTCACCGGCGAGCGATCGAGCCACGGCAGGAAGAACAGCGAGATTACCGCGCCGCCCATCACCACCACGCCCCAGAACTTCGATTCGGTGAACGCCATTGCCAGAACCACCAGCACCGCGAGCACCGGCAAGCCGAGCTTCCATTTGCCGCGTGCGCGCACCAGCGCGAACAGGCCGAGCAGCGCGACGATGATCATCAACACGATCTTGAATGGATCGGTGGTGGCGCGCAACATCGCATAGAACGCCGTGAAGTACCACACCGGCGCAATTTCCTGCGGCGTTTGCAACGGATTAGCAGGAATGAAGTTGTTCGCTTCAAGGAAGTACCCACCCATCTCCGGCGCGAAAAAGATGATCGCCGCGAAGATGATCAGGAATACCGTCACGCCCATGAAGTCGTGCACCGAGTAGTACGGGTGGAACGGGATGCCGTCGAGCGGAATGCCGTCCGGGTCCTTCTTTGCCTTGATCTCGATGCCGTCCGGGTTGTTCGAACCCACTTCGTGCAGCGCCACCAGGTGCGCGACCACCAACCCGATCAGCACCAGCGGAATCGCGATCACGTGAAACGCGAAGAAGCGGTTCAGCGTGACGTCCGAGACGACGTAATCGCCGCGAATCCACAGCGACAGGTCCGGTCCGATGAACGGAATCGCCGAGAACAGGTTCACGATCACCTGCGCGCCCCAGAACGACATCTGGCCCCACGGCAGCAGGTAGCCGAAGAACGCCTCGGCCATCAGGCACAGAAAGATCGCGCAGCCGAACACCCACACCAGTTCGCGCGGCTTGCGGTACGAGCCGTACAGCAGCCCGCGGAACATATGCAGATACACGACGACGAAGAACATCGACGCGCCCGTGGAGTGCATATAGCGGATCAGCCAGCCCCAAGGCACCTCGCGCATGATGTACTCGACCGACGAGAACGCGAGCGTCGCGTCGGGCTTGTAGTTCATCGTGAGAAAGATGCCGGTGACGATCTGATTGACCAGCACCAGCAACGCGAGCGAACCGAAGAAGTACCAGAAGTTGAAGTTCTTCGGCGCGTAGTACTCGGAAACGTGCTTCTTCCAGGTAGACGTCAGGGGAAAGCGCCGGTCGATCCAGCCGACCAGCCCGGTCGTCTCCACTTCATGTTCGATCGCCATTACGCTTCTCCTTTCTCGTCCTTGCCGATCACGAGGCCGGTGGCCGACGTGAACATGTAAGGCGGGATGTCGAGGTTCTGCGGCGCAGGTTTGTTCTTGAAGACGCGGCCGGCCATGTCATAGGTCGAGCCGTGGCACGGGCACAGGAAGCCGCCTGGCCAGTCGTCGGGAAGATTGGGCTGCGCGCCCTCCTGGAAGCGCGGGGTCGGCGTGCAGCCCAGATGGGTGCACACAGCGACGGCGACGAAAAGATTCTTGTGATCGGTGCGCGAACGGAATTCGTTATTGCAGTACTCCGGCAACGGCATCGAAAAAGGATTCTTGGTGTGGGGATCCGCTACTTCGTTATCGGCTTTCTGGACATCGGCCAGCATTCTGTCGGTGCGGTTGATGATCCACACGGGCTTACCGCGCCAGGCGACCGTCTTCATGTCGCCGGGTTTGAGATCACTGATATCGACTTCGACCGGGGCGCCTGCCGCCTTGGCCTTTTCAGATGGTGCAAACGAACTAACAAAGGGTACGACAGTGGCAACGCCTCCTATGCCACCTGCTACGGTCGTCGCTATCAGCCAGGTACGGCGGCCGCCGTCGACGCGTTCATCTTCCTTGTCTCGCATTACACGCCCCACTTCTGAGTTGGATTTTTCCTTCACGTCGCTTCTACCGCCGCTAGTTTGCGCGAATGGAGTCGGCATTTACAAGGCCCCATTGCCAAAAACCGTGCGAAGCCCTTGATAAGTCAGGGTTTCTCCGTACGGATCGCAAACTTTTTTGCACCTCCTTTTAAGCGCCCTCTACGTTATTCGTGCCTTTTTCTTATCTAATGCCGATTTTCAATTCAGACGGGATTCGGGATATCGATAAACACGTGTTCGATATCGAACTGCTCCGACAGATGCTTGCCCACCGCCTGGACGCCGAAACGCTCGGTGGCGTGATGGCCGGCCGCGAGGAACGCCACGCCGCTTTCCGCCGAGGTGTGCATCACCGACTCCGACACTTCGCCGGTCAGGTAGACATCCGCGCCGGCATTGATGGCGGCGTCGAACATGCCTTGCGCGGCGCCCGTGCACCAGCCCACGCGGCGCAGTTCGCGATCCGGGTCGCCGAACACGAGCGGCGCGCGGCCGAGCGTCTGCTCGACTTGCGCGGTGAAATGCGCGAGCGTGATCGGCATCGGAAACGTGGCGAGCCAGCCGAGATCGTTCTCGCCGAAGCGCGCGTCGCTGATCCAGCCCATCTTCGCGCCGATCTGCGCGTTGTTGCCGAACTCGGGATGGTCGTCGAGCGGCAGGTGATAGGCGAACAGGTTCAGGTCGTTGGCGATCAGGAGCTTAAGCCGCGCGTGTTTGCGGCCGGTGATCTGCGGCGCCTCGTTGCGCCAGAAGTAGCCGTGATGGACCAGCACCGCGTCCGCGCCCCAATCGAGCGCGGCCTCCAGAAACGCCACTGAAGCCGTCACGCCGGTCGCGAGCTTATTGATCCTGCGCCGGCCTTCCACCTGCAATCCATTGGGGCAATAGTCCTTGAAGCGCGCGGTTTCAAGGAGATTGTTCAAGTACAATTCAAGTTCGATCCGATCCATATAAACCTCTAGTCTTCAGATGCTTAGACGCTTTTGGCTGTTCTTTGCCCAAGCGGTGACTGTGCTGTTGGCGCTGATGTTCATCATTGCGACCCTCAAACCGCAGTGGCTCCAGCGTCAAGGGCAATTCGGCAAGCAACTCGCCGAACCGATCGTCGCCCTTCGGGAAGTGGCGCCAGGCATCGGCACGGGTCCTGCACAGGCGTCCTATGCAGACGCCGCGCAAAAGGCCATGCCCGCGGTCGTCAATGTGTTCTCCAGCAAGGATGGCTCGCTGCCACCCGACCCACGCGCGAAAGATCCGCTATTCCGCTACTTCTTCGGCGACAAGAACAAAGGCAAGCAGCAGGAACAACCCGCGTCGAATCTCGGCTCTGGGGTGATAGTGAGTTCGGAAGGTTACATTCTAACGAACCAGCACGTTGTGGACGGCGCCGATCAGATCGAAATCGCGCTCGCCGACGGCCGCACCACCAATGCCAAGGTGATCGGCGTCGATCCTGAGACCGATCTGGCCGTGCTGAAGGTCAACATGACCAACCTGCCCACCATCACGCTCGGCCGCATGGACCAGACGCGCGTGGGCGACGTGGTGTTGGCGATCGGCAATCCGTTCGGCGTCGGCCAGACGGTGACCATGGGCATTGTCAGCGCGCTGGGGCGCAATCACCTCGGCATCAATACGTTCGAAAACTTCATTCAGACCGACGCGGCTATCAACCCGGGCAACTCGGGCGGTGCGCTGGTCGACGTGAACGGCAATCTGCTCGGCATCAATACCGCCATCTATTCGCGCTCGGGCGGCTCGCTCGGCATCGGCTTTGCGATCCCTGTCTCGACCGCGCGCAGCGTGCTGGAGAGCATCATCACGACGGGCTCGGTCACGCGCGGCTGGATCGGCGTGGAGCCGCAGGACGTGACGCCGGAAATCGCCGAATCGTTCGGGCTCGAGCAGAAGTCGGGCGCGATTGTCGCGGGCGTGTTGAAGAACGGTCCGGCCGACCGTGCGGGTATCAAGCCGGGCGACATCCTGGTGAGCGTGAACGGCCAGGAGATCACCGACACCACGCGCCTGTTGAACGTCATTGCGCAGATCAAGCCGGGCACGGCTGCGAAGGTTCATCTGGTGCGCAAGAGCCACGAGATGGATCTGGAAGTGACGATCGGCAAGCGCCCGCCTCCGCCGAAGCAACCGGCCGAGGACAACGGCGGCGGCGATCAGCAGGACGACGACGGCGGTTGATAGCGCGAGAGACATCGCGGCTATTGATGCGTGCAACGCCGTCGGCAAACAAAAAGGGCAGTCCGTGATGGACTGCCCTTTTTGTTTGTCTCTCTGTGCTGCCGTTCAACCTGGCGGACTATCTTCCGCAATCACAGGTTTTTGCTTGCCGACAATCAACCGCGCCGCGATGATGCCCGCCTCGTACAGCACGATCAGCGGAATCGCCAGAATCAGCTGCGAGAACACGTCCGGCGGCGTCACCACCGCCGAAATCACAAACGCGCCCACGATCACATACGGACGGATTTCCTTGAGCTTCTTGATGGTCAGCACGTTCATGCGGACCAGCAGCACCACGACAATCGGCACCTCGAACGTCACGCCGAACGCAAGGAACATGGTGAGCACGAAGCTCAGGTAGTTGTCGATATCGGTGGTCATCTCCGCGCCGAGCGGCGCGTTGTAGTGCGCCATCACGCGAAAGATGGTCGGAAACACTACGAAGTACGCGAACGCCATGCCGCACAGGAACAGCGTGTAGCTGCTGCCCACCAGCGGCCCGACCAGCTTCTTCTCGTGCTGATACAGACCCGGCGCAACGAACGCCCAGATCTGGTACAGCACGATCGGCAGCGCGATCACGAAGGCGACGAGCATGGTCACCTTCATCGGCACGAAGAACGAACCGGTGACGTCGGTGACGATCATCTTGCCGTCCTTCGGCAGATTCTGCATCAAGGGCCGCGCCAGCAGCCGGAAGATATCCGGCGCCCAATACACGAGCCCGACAAACACCACGATGACGGCAAGGCCGGCGCGGATGATACGGTCGCGCAGTTCAACGAGGTGGGAAATGAAGGTCTCTTCAGTGCCTTCGTCCTGGGTTTGCTGGGGGTCGCTCACACCGGCCCTCGGTTAGAGATTGTCGTTCTGATCATCAGAAGAACCGCGTCGGACGACGCATGGTGGCCGGCGTATGCCGCGCCACGCGCGCCGCGCCCGACTGCACACGCGTGCGGCGCGTGGTGGCGCGCTTGTACCAGGTGGGCATGGCGGTCTGCTTGACGCGCCAGTTCTTGCGCTTGGGGCCTGACGGTGGCGTGCTGGTCTGCCACGGCGAATTGCTGACATCTTCCAGCGCGCCGCCGGCAATGCTCGGCGACACCGACGTGCCGCTATTCCAAGCGTCGTTCAGTTCCGTTTCGTGCTTGCGCAGATTGTCCTGAACGTTGGTTTCGACGTTGCTCGCCGCCGCTTCGAACTCGGTTTTCATGCGACGCAATTCGTCGAGTTCGATTTCGCGGGTGACTTCGGCCTTCACGTCGTTGATATACCGCTGCGCGCGGCCGAACAGCGCGCCGGCCGTGCGGGCAACGCGAGGCAGGCGCTCAGGCCCGAGTACGACCAGCGCGACGACGCCGATCAGCGCCATCTTGGTTAGACCGAGGTCCAGCATGAAGTGAAGTGTCCGTCAGTAACGCGGTTGGGCCGCGGCTTAGCGGTAATCGCCGGAACGCGGCGTCTTTTCCTTCGCATCCACATCTACCGCGCCATTGCGCGGCAGTTCGCGCTGCTGCGCTTCGCCTGCGGGCGTTTCGGCTTCCTTCATGCCTTCCTTGAAGCCCTTCACCGCGCCACCCAGATCGGTGCCGATATTGCGCAGCTTCTTCGTGCCGAACACGAGCGCCACGATCAGCAACACGATCAGCCAATGCCAAATGCTCAACGAACCCATGACTACTCTCCTTAACCCCGACACCGCACGTGATGCGGCAAAACTCGTGCGCCTTGCGGCGTGAATCGAAGCGCGTACGCTCCATCTATACGTTGCCGCGAGCTGTTTCGATTCAACCCACGACACGGTGTGCCATTGTGACCTGACGATCGCGTCGGCGTCGTTACAGTGCAGCAAAAAAACGGCCCTGCTATTCTCAACGGCCAAAACTCGCTGCGCGCCTCGCAGCTCGCGGTTATTTACGAGTCTGCTCAGTCAGCCCGCTCTATCAGCCCATGCGCTGCCACGGACGCGGCCCGGCGAGGATGTGCGCATGCAGGTGATACACCTCTTGGCCGCCGCCCGGCCCCGTATTGATGACCGTACGAAAACCGGTTTCGCCGCCGGTGTACGCTACGCTCAGCTGGTCGGCCAGACGCGCCACCAGAACAAGCATTCTACCAAGCAGCGGTGCGTCGCTTTCGGTGCAATTCGACAGCGTGGCGATGTGTTTGCGGGGAATCACCAGCACGTGCGTTTCAGCGGCCGGACGAATATCGCGGAAGGCAACGAATTCGTCGTCTTCATGGACTTTGGTCGACGGAATCTCGCCGGCGGCGATCTTGCAGAAAAGGCAGTTCGGGTCGTGGCTCATCGTATTCCTGACACAGTATGGCTAGAGCGCGAAGCGTGATGCGGCACGGCTCATATCCGGCCCGGCCGCAGCCGGACTCAACTCAGAACCAGCCACGCGGGTTCGCGAGCGGCTTGTTATCGTACAGATACAGCCAGCCTTTGATAATACGGTACAACATCCAGATGCTGACGGCCCACAGGACCGGAATGCCGATCACCACGAACAGCAGCACACCGCCGATCGCATAACCCAGCAAGGCCATCCAGAACGAGCGGATCTGCCACTCGAAATGCGCTTCGTAAGGCGTGCCCACCACATCGGGCCGCTTCACGTAGTTGATGATGATCGCGATCAGAATCGTCAGACCACCCGTCAGCCAATGAACCGCATACAGCGCGTACAGCACATGCGTGAGCGTGCGCAGACTGCGTTCGCGCTCTGGCTCGATCGCGTTGCGGTAGACCGGCGGCGGATAATTTCCTTGCGACTGTTCCATGCTTGCGTCCTCCCGAGGATGCGATCCTGTTCGTTCAGTGCAATGTGGGTGCCGACGTTCGCCACTTCAAGACGCGGCGGCAAGGTAACGACAAGGTGGCGGCAATCAGTCGCCGTTCTCTTCGCGCTCGCGGCTCTTGCGCAGCGCCTTTTCCTCAATGCCCGACAGGCCTTCGCGGCGCTCGAGTTCGGCAAGCACGTCCGCCGGACTCAGGTCGAAATGCGACAGCATCACGAGGCAGTGGAACCAGAGGTCCGCCACTTCGCCGACCAGCGCTTTCGGCGCGCCGCCGTGGCGGGTGTCTTTGGCGGCCAGCACGACTTCGGTGGCCTCTTCGCCGATCTTCTTGAGAATCGCATCGTCGCCTTTGTGGAACAGGCGCGACACGTACGAGACGTCCGGATCGCCGCCCTTGCGGCTGTCGATGATGGCCGCGAGGCGCAGCAGCGTGTCCTTGGTGGACGAAGCCGAGTCGGTGGATTGCGTGGATTGCGTCATTTGTAGATGTGTTCGGGGTCTTTCAGCACGGGATCGACGGCGACCCAGTCGCCATCTTCAACCGTGCCTTCGAATTTCTGGAAAAAGCACGAGTGGCGGCCGGTGTGGCACGCAATGCCCGACACCTGCTCGACCTTCAGCAGCACGACGTCTTCGTCGCAATCGAGCCGCACTTCATGCACATGCTGCACGTGACCGGACTCTTCGCCCTTGAACCACAAGCGTTGGCGCGAGCGCGAGAAATACACCGCGCGGCCGGTTTCGACGGTTTTCGCCAGGGCTTCGCGGTTCATCCACGCGAACATCAGCACGTCGTTGGTCGACGCTTCCTGCGCGATCACCGGCACGAGGCCGTTCGCGTCCCACCGGACCTTGTCGAGCCACTCTACTGCCGAGGAATTCACCACGTCACAACCTCACCGAAATGCCTTGATCGGCCATGAAGCGCTTGGCCTCGCCCACGGTGTGTTCGCCGTAGTGGAAGATGCTGGCGGCGAGCACTGCGTCCGCGTGACCACTCTTGATGCCGTCGGCCAGATGCTGCAGCGAGCCGACACCACCCGAGGCGATCACCGGAATCGACACCGCGTCGGACACTGCCCGCGTGAGCGCGAGATCGAAGCCGCTCTTGGTGCCGTCGCGGTCCATGCTGGTCAGCAGGATTTCGCCCGCGCCCAGTTCGGCCATCTTGCGCGCCCATTCGACAGCTTCGAGGCCGGTGGCCTTGCGCCCGCCGTGCGTGAAGACTTCCCAGCGCGGCGGTTCGCCGTCCGCGGAGACGCGCTTCGCGTCGATGGCGACGACGATGCATTGCGAGCCGTATTTGTCCGTCGCATCGCGTACGAGTTGCGGATTCGCGACCGCCGACGAGTTCATGCTGATCTTGTCCGCGCCCGCGTTCAACAGCCGCCGCACGTCTTCGACAGCACGCACGCCGCCGCCGACCGTCAGCGGAATGAACACCTGGGAGGCGACCGCTTCGATGATCGGTAGAATCAGATCACGCTGGTCGGAGGTGGCGGTGATGTCGAGGAAGGTCAGTTCGTCGGCGCCCTGATCGTCGTAGCGGCGCGCGATTTCGACCGGGTCGCCCGCATCGCGCAGTTCGACGAAGTTGACGCCCTTGACCACGCGGCCAGCCGTGACGTCGAGACAGGGGATGATGCGTTTAGCTAGAGCCATAATCGTGCAATTCTGCCAATACCGCTGATGAGGCCGCTCGCCTGAATCTTTACGAGCGGCACTGTGCCGGCGCTGCTCGCCGCGTCAGGCCGCAAGCCGGAAATGTGCCGAAGACACCAGCTGGCGGCTTGACGCGCTTTCGGGACACGCCGTTGCGTCCGCTTTTAAAGTCCGAAGCCCGCTGCTGCGTCGATTCTGGGCCGATCGCGACGCTTCGAACCTAGAGCCTTAAGCGTCGTCCGATTCGCGCAACCGGTCGGCGAGGGTTTGCGCCGCTGCGAAGTCCAGATCGCCCGAGTAGATTGCCCGGCCGCAGATCACGCCTTCGATGCCTTCGTCCTCGACTTCGCACAGCGACTCGATGTCCGCGAGGTTCGACAAACCGCCGCTCGCGATCACCGGAATCTTCACCGCGCGAGCGAGACGCACCGTGGCTTCGATGTTGATGCCCTGGAGCATGCCGTCGCGGCCGATGTCGGTGTAGATGATCGACTCGCAGCCGTAATCCTCGAACTTGCGCGCCAGATCGGCCACTTCATGGCCGGTCAGCTTGCTCCAGCCATCGGTCGCGACCTTGCCGTCTTTCGCGTCCAGACCGACGATGATATGGCCGCCGAAAGCCGTGCACGCATCCTGCAGGAAGCCGGGATTCTTCACCGCCGCCGTGCCGATGATGACGTACGACAAACCGTCGTCCAGATAGCGCTCGATCGTGTTCAGATCGCGGATGCCGCCGCCCAGCTGGACGGGAATCTCACCACCCACTTCCTCGATGATCGCGCGAATCGCGTCTTCATTTTTCGGCTTGCCGGCGAACGCGCCATTCAGGTCGACGAGGTGCAGACGGCGGGCGCCGCGATCGACCCAATGCCGGGCCATCGCCGCCGGTTCCTCGGAAAATATCGTCGCCTGGTCCATATCGCCCTGTTTGAGGCGTACACAGTGACCATCTTTCAGGTCGATGGCGGGAATCAGCAGCATAGCAATCGGGTGTTGTCTGGGAGGTGGTTGAAGGTCGGCGGCAGCGGCTGACAAGCCAGCTCGCCATAACGCCGTTTCGCTAGTTTAGTACAACTCTTTCGACGCCCTTGCGGAGCGCCGTAGTGAAGCGAAATCGTCTTGCTGCGGCTGTGGCGCACGGCCGACGCTCCGCGTGTGGCGGAACGGCGTTGGGCAACAGGATGAAGAAAGGCGCTCACGGGTTCCAGTGCACGAAGTTGCGATACACGCGCAGCCCCGCTTCGGCGCTCTTTTCCGGGTGGAATTGGGTCGCGAAGATGTTATCCCGCGCCACCGCCGAGGTAAAGGGCACACCGTACACCGTTTCGCCCGAGGTATGGGCGGCGTTGTCCGGCACGACGTAGTAGCTGTGCACGAAGTAGAAGAACGCGTTATCCGCGACGCCGTCCCACAACGGATGCGGCTGCGCCTGGCGCACGCGGTTCCAGCCCATTTGCGGGACCTTGAAGCGCGAACCGTCGTCCTGCACCTGGCCTTCCAGATCGAAGCGCAGCACCTTGCCGGGCAACAGACCCAGACCGGGCGTATCACCCTCGGCGCTCCAGTCGAACAGCATCTGCTCGCCGACGCACACGCCCATCAGCGGCTTGCTGCGCGAGGCTTCGATGACCGCCTCCTGCAGGCCGGATTCGGCCAGACTGCGCATGCAGTCGGGCATGGCGCCCTGGCCGGGCAGCACCACACGGTCGGCCGAGCGGATCGCTTCGGGCTGATCGACGATCGCTACGTCCGCTTCCGGCGCGGCTTTGCGCAATGCCTGAGCAACCGAGCGCAGGTTGCCCATTCCGTAATCCACAATCGCTATCGAAGTTTTCATTTCAAGTTAGGCAGCAATGCCTTCAATCCATCGACGATGAATTCCACCGCCAGCGCCGATAACATCAAACCCATGAGCCGCGTACCGATGTTGATACCCGTGCGACCGACCCAGCGGGCAATCGGTTCAGCGAGGCGCAGCGAAAAAAAGCAGATCGCCGCCAGCACCGCACCGATCGCGACAAGGCTCAGCCGGTCGTACCAGTGCGCCGAGCCGGCCGCGTAAATGATCGTGGTGCTGATCGCGCCCGGGCCGGTCAACAGCGGAATCGCCAGCGGTACAACCGCGATGTTGTTTTTCTGCTCGGCCTCGTCGCGCTCTTCCGCCGTCGAACGGCTGTTGCCGATCTGCGCGTTCAGCATGTTGATGGCCATCAGCAGCATGATGATCCCGCCGCCCACTTCGAGCGAGCCGACCGAAATGCCGAAGAAGCTGATGATCTGCTGCCCGAGCAGCGTGGTCACCGCAATCACGCAGAACACCGAAATTGCCGCGATGCGGATTGTTCTACGCCGCTCGGCGTCGCTCTGAAGCGCCGTCAGGCTCATAAAGAACGGGATGGCGCCGACCGGGTTGATCAACGCCAGCAGCGAAATAAACGACTTCAGAATATCCATCGCACACCGGGTGCGGGCAAGCGCAGCCGGTCCTGGTCACAAGGCTGGTAAATGAGCGCTTAAAGGCTGCCCTTGGTCGACGGAATCTGTCCCGCCGCGCGTTCGTCCATCTCGACGGCCATGCGCAATGCACGTCCGAACGCCTTGAACACCGTTTCCATCTGGTGATGGGCGTTCAGGCCGCGCAGGTTGTCGATATGCAGCGTGACGCCGGCGTGATTGACGAAGCCGCGGAAAAATTCGATGGAGAGATCGACGTCGAACGTGCCGATGCGCGCTCGCGTGAACGGCACATGGAATTCGAGACCCGGGCGTCCGGAAAAATCGATCACGACGCGCGACAGCGCTTCGTCGAGCGGCACGTAAGAATGACCGTAGCGGCGGATGCCCTTGCGGTCGCCAATTGCCTTCGCGACAGCCTGGCCAAGCGTGATGCCGACGTCTTCGACCGTGTGGTGGTCGTCGATTTCGAGGTCGCCATGCGCTTCGATGTCGAGATCGAACAAGCCGTGTCGTGCGATCTGGTCGAGCATGTGATCAAGAAACGGCACACCGGTGGCCAGCTTCTGCTGACCGGTGCCGTCCAGATTGATCTTCACACGGATCTGCGTTTCGCTTGTGTTGCGAACGACTTCCGCAAGGCGCATGGTAATTCCTCGAATCTAGCTAGAAAGCGATAGTAGTGTGGGATGGGAAGGCGGGCCGCGCGCACTTTTCGCAGTACGGAAAAGCGCTCACGCGGCCATTCAGCTCGCCGTTCAGTGCAACACGAGTTTCAGTCCAGCGACCAATTGGGCGTTTTCTTCGGGCGAACCGACGGTTAAACGCACGCAATTGACCAGCAATGGATGCATTTTACTCACGTTTTTGATCAAAACCCGTGCTGCCAGCAGCGTTTCGAACATAACGGACGCGTCAGGCACCCGCACCAGCAGGAAGTTGCCGGCGCTCGGGAACACTTCGGCGCCCGGCAATTGGGCCACGGCCTGCGCGAGTTTCGTGCGTTCTTCGCGCAGTTGCTCGGCCTGGGCGTCGAGCACGTCGACATGGTCGAGCAGGAAATCGGCGGCGGCTTGCGTCAGCACGTTGGTGTTGTAGGGCGGGCGCACCTTGTCGAATTCGGTGAGCCAGGCGGGCTTGCCGACCAGATAACCCAGGCGGATGCCGGCCAGACCGAGCTTGGACACCGTACGCATGACGACGACGTTGTCGAACGCATCGGCGCGCGGCAGCCAGCTTTGCTGCGCAAACGGCTGGTAGGCCTCGTCGATCACCACCAGGCTTTTGTTCGCCGCGGCGATGATGCGCTCCATATCCGCGTCGTCGTACAGCGTGCCGGTCGGGTTGTTCGGATAGGCCAGATAGATGACCGCCGGTTCATGCTCGGCGATCGCCGCCAGCATCGCTTCGGTGTCGAGCGTGAAATCGGGCTTCAGCGGTACGCCGATGAATTCCAGATTCGCCAGCTTCGCCGACATCTGATACATGACGAAGCCCGGCATCGGCGCGAGCACCTTGGCGCCCGGCTTCGCGCACGCCACCGACACCATGCTGATGATTTCATCCGAGCCGTTGCCGAGCAGCACGTCGCAACCCGCGGGCACGCCCATCACGCGCTTGATTTTTTCGATCAGCGCTTCCGGGCGCGGCGCCGGGTAGCGGTTCAGCGCGACACCGGCCAGATGCTCGCCCAGATGCGCGGCGAGCACCGGTGGCAGCGAAAACGGATTCTCCATCGCATCGAGCTTGATGTAGCCCGTGGCGTCCGGAACCGGGTAGCTCGTCATCGCGAGCACGTCGCGGCGGATGATGTCTTGAGGTGTCGTCATAAGTCAGTGGACCGGGCCGCACGGGAGACGCCGGCCGGGAATCGGCGGCTTGCGGACTGCCCCAGGTTGGTCTGTATTGTCGTTATTTAACGGGAAACCGCGCGTAATCCGTCGCCAGAGTTTGCGGACACCGGTTCGATGCCCGCCCGCTCCGTACTCCGGCTTGTTGCGGTCAGCCGCGCTTAGCCGTTCTGCCGCATCCGGTATTCAGCGCTGCGGGCATGCGCCTGCAGGCCTTCGCCGTACGCGAGTTCGGCGGCGATCTCGCCAAGCGTCTGCGCGCCTTCCGCACTGACCTCGATCACGCTCGAACGCTTGAAGAAATCGTAAACGCCGAGCGGTGACGAGAACCGTGCGGTACGCGACGTAGGCAGCACATGATTCGGCCCCGCGCAGTAGTCGCCGAGGCTTTCACTGGTGTAGCGGCCGAGGAAGATCGCGCCGGCATGGCGGATCAGCTGGCCCCATTGATGCGGTTCCAGCGCAGAGATTTCGAGGTGTTCCGGGGCGATGTCGTTGGCGATCGCGCAGGCTTCGGCCATATCGCGCACCTTGATCAACGCACCGCGGCCTTCGAGCGATGCGCGGATCACGTCCTGCCGCGGCATGGTCGGCAGCAGTTCGTTGATCGCGTCACGTACGCGGGCGATGAACGCATCGTCCGGGCACAGCAGGATGGATTGCGCGAGCTCGTCGTGCTCGGCTTGCGAGAACAGGTCCATCGCGATCCAGCGCGGGTCCGTCGTACCGTCGCACAGCACAAGAATCTCCGACGGTCCGGCGATCATGTCGATGCCGACCGTGCCGAACACCCGGCGCTTGGCCGACGCGACATACGCGTTGCCCGGGCCGCAGATCTTGTCGACCGCGGGCACCGTTTCCGTGCCGTACGCCAACGCGCCCACCGCCTGCGCGCCGCCGATCGTGAACACGCGATCCACGCCACCCAGCAACGCGGCCGCCAGCACCAACGGATTCTTCACGCCGTCCGGCGTGGGCACGACCATGACGATTTCGCGCACACCGGCCACCCGCGCCGGAATCGCGTTCATCAGCACCGACGACGGATACGCCGCCTTGCCGCCCGGCACGTAGATACCCGCGCGATCCAGCGGCGTGACCTTCTGGCCGAGCACGGTGCCGTCGGCTTCCGTGTACTGCCAGCTATGACTGCCGCACTCGATCTTCTGCTTCTCGTGGTAACCGCGCACACGCGCCGCCGCCGCTTCGAGCGCCGCGCGGCGCTTTGGCTCCAGGCCTTCGAGCGCCGCTTCCAGTTCGGACATCGGCAGCTCGAGCGCCGCGACGCTCTTCGCATCGACGCGGTCGAAGCGGTTCGTGTACTCGAGCACCGCAGCATCGCCGCGTGCCTTCACGTCGTTGAGAATCTGCGCGACCGAGCGCTCGATTGCTTCGTCTTCGCTCGCCTCGAACGCGAGCACCGCGTGCAGCGACTTCTGGAAGTCGGGAGCGCTGGAATCGAGTTTGCGAATCTTGATAGACATACGGGTATCCGTTTCGGTAAGGCGCGCTAAAGCGTGGTCAAACGAGCGTGGTCAAACTTTTCAGGCCGCGGCGCCGGCCTTCGACGCGCGTTCGAACGCATCGAGGATCGGCCGCAGCGCCGCGCGCTTGAGCTTCAGCGCGGCCTGGTTCACAACGAGGCGCGACGAGATCTGCATGATCTCCTCCACCTCGACAAGATTGTTGGCGCGCAAGGTATTGCCCGAGCTCACCAGGTCGACGATCGCGTCGGCGAGGCCGACCAGCGGCGCCAGTTCCATCGAACCATAAAGCTTGATCAGGTCGACGTGCACGCCCTTGGCGGCAAAATGCTCACGTGCCGTTTCAACATACTTGGTCGCCACGCGCAGACGCGCGCCCTGGCGCACCGCGTTCGCGTAATCGAAACCGGCCGCCACCGCGACCGACATCCGGCAACGCGCGATATCCAGATCGACCGGCTGATACAGCCCGCTGCCGCCGTGCTCGAGCAACACGTCTTTGCCGGCCACGCCGAAGTCGGCTGCGCCGTATTCGACGTAGGTCGGCACGTCGGTCGCGCGCACGATGATCACGCGCACGTTCGCGTCGGTAGTCGGCAGAATCAGCTTGCGCGAGGTTTCCGGATCTTCGGCGACTTCAATGCCCGCTGCGGCGAGCAGCGGCAGCGTTTCTTCGAAGATACGCCCTTTCGACAAAGCCAGCGTGAGCGGTGCGCTCACGGCCGGCGACGACGACGTTTGCGGCATCGAACTCATGCCTGGCTCCCCGAGATACGGCGCACCTTGGCGCCGATGGCGTTGAGCTTGGTTTCCATCCGGTCGTAACCGCGATCGAGGTGATAGATACGGTCGATCAGCGTTTCACCTTCGGCACGCAGCGCGGCGATTACGAGGCTCGCCGACGCACGCAGGTCGGTCGCCATCACCTTCGCGCCGGACAGCTTCTCGACGCCGGTCACAAGCGCGGTGTTGCCGTCGATCGTGATGTTCGCGCCGAGGCGGTTCAACTCCTGCACGTGCATGTAGCGGTTCTCGAAGATCGTCTCGACGACTTGCGAGGTGCCGTCCGCGAGCGTGTTGAGCGCCATGAACTGCGCCTGCATGTCGGTCGGGAACGCCGGGTATTCGGACGTGCGGAAGCTCACCGCGCTCGGGCGCTTGTCCATGCGCACGCGCATCCAGTCTTCGCCCTCTTCGATCGTAACACCGGCTTCGCGCAGCTTTTCGGTTACCGCTTCCAGAATCAGCGGACGTACCTTACGCAATGTGACATCGCCGCCGGCAGCCGCGACCGCGCACAGGAACGTGCCGGCTTCGATACGATCCGGAATCACCGTGTGCTTTGCGCCATGCAGCTTGTCGACGCCCTGGATCACCAGGCGGTCGGTGCCGATGCCTTCGATCTTTGCGCCCATCTCGACCAGCAGATGCGCGAGGTCGCCCACTTCCGGCTCACGCGCGGCGTTCTCGATGACCGTTTCGCCCTCAGCCAGCACCGCTGCCATCAGCAGGTTTTCGGTGCCCGTCACCGTGATCATGTCGGTCACGATGCGCGCGCCCTTCAGACGCTTCGCGCGCGCTTCGATGAAGCCGTGCTCGATCGTGATCTCGGCGCCCATGGCCTGCAGACCCTTGATGTGCTGATCCACCGGACGCGCGCCGATTGCGCAGCCGCCCGGCAGCGACACGCGAGCGTGACCGAAGCGCGCGACCAGCGGCCCGAGCACGAGGATCGACGCACGCATGGTCTTCACCATTTCGTACGGCGCGACGAGGTTATCGACCTTCGATGCATCCAGCGACACGCGGCCCTCGCCGCTCTCGATCTGCACGCCCATCTGGCCGAGCAGCTTGAGCATCGTGCGCACGTCCTGCAGGTCAGGCACGTTCTCCAGATGCACCGGCTCCGCGCTAAGCAGACTCGCGCACAGAATCGGCAACGCCGCGTTCTTGGCACCTGAGACGACGACTTCACCCGACAGCGGGTAGCCACCTTCAATGACGAGTTTATCCATGCCTGTCAGTTCCTGATTGACCCGGACTTCAGCCGGGCCCGCTTTGACTGTGTTCGACGCGCCGCTACCGGCGTCGCGCCCTTCTTGAGTAATTCGCACTAAATTTCCAGATTACGCGTTCTGCCATTCGGCGGGCGTCAGCGTCTTCATGCTGAGCGCGTGGATTTCTTCGCGCATGCGGTCGCCGAGCGCCGCATACACGAGTTGATGGCGCTGGATCAGACGCTTGCCTTCGAAGCTCTCGGCAACGATGGTCGCAAAGAAATGCTGACCGTCGCCTTCGACTTCGAGATGCTGGCAGGCGAGCCCAGCCGCGATGTATTGCTTGACCTGTTCGGGAGTCGGCAACATGAGAGATGCTCCTGATCAGTGGCGCAGTTTATAGCCGGAGGCGAGCATGCGCATCGCCACCACAGCCAGCACCACAAAGAAACCGGCAACGATCGCAAGGCTCACGAGCGGATTGATATCCGACATCCCGAAGAAACCGTAGCGAAAGCCGTCGATCATGTAGAAAAAGGGATTGAGCCGCGACACTTCGCGCCACACCGGTGGCAGCGTATGCGTCGAGTAGAACACGCCCGAGAGGAACGTGAGCGGCATAATCAGAAAGTTTTGAAATGCAGCAAGCTGATCGAACTTTTCGGCCCAGATACCGGCGATCAAACCGAGCGTGCCGAGGATCGCCGCGCCGAAAATCGCGAACGCGATGATGTAAAGCGGCGCGCTGAAGCTGACCGGCACGAACCAGATCGTCACGATGAACACGCCAAAGCCGACCGCAAGACCCCGCGCCACGGCAGCGAGCACATACGCGCCGAACATCTCGTAGTGCGACAACGGCGGCAGCAACACGAACACCAGGTTGCCCGTGATCTTCGACTGGATCAACGAGGACGAGCTATTCGCAAAGGCGTTCTGCAGCACGCTCATCATCACGAGACCGGGAATCAGAAAGCTCGTGTACTCGACGCCCGGATAGACCTGAACGTGACCGCGCAACGCGTGGCCGAAAATCGTCAGATACAGCAGCGCGGTGATGACCGGCGCCAGCACGGTCTGGAACGACACCTTCCAGAAACGCAGGATTTCCTTGTAAAACAGCGTGCGAAAGCCGCTCATGCCAGCCCCTCGATCACTTCCGGACCGTTCATCACCTGAACGAACACATCTTCGAGGTCGGCTTTGCGGACCTCGATTTCTTCGAATGCGCAGCCTGCTGCGCGGCACTGCGCGAGAATGCGCTCGACGTCGTCATAGCTCGCGAGCCGCAGCAGATGCTGCCGGCCATTGCCATTGCCCGTGCCGCTTTCCACTTCGAGCGGACGCAACTCGGCCGGCAACGCGCCTTGCGTAAAGCGCAGGAACAGCTGCATGCCGGCAAAGCGCTGCAGCAGCGTGCTGGTGCGCTCGAGCGCGACGACCTCGCCCCGCCGCAACATCGCGATGCGGTCGCACAGCGATTCGGCTTCTTCCAGATAGTGCGTGGTCAGCACGATCGTGTGGCCTTCGCGATTCAGGCGCGAGATGAATTTCCACAAGGTTTGACGCAGCTCGACGTCGACGCCCGCGGTCGGCTCATCCAGCACGATCACCGGCGGCCGGTGCACCAGCGCCTGCGCCACGAGCACGCGAC
This sequence comes from Paraburkholderia sp. SECH2, assembly GCF_030464795.1. NCBI lineage: Bacteria > Pseudomonadati > Pseudomonadota > Betaproteobacteria > Burkholderiales > Burkholderiaceae > Paraburkholderia > Paraburkholderia sp. SECH2. The sequence continues at coordinate 69,494 of NZ_JALPRH010000021.1, read as the reverse complement.
GCTTCATGCCGCCCGACAGCGCGCGCATGTTGGCGTCGGCTTTCTCGGTGAGGTCGAGATTGGCCATGATCTCGTCGATCCACGCGTCGTTATTGCGCAGCCCGTAGTAGCCGGACTGGATGCGCAAGGTTTCGCGTACCGTGAAGAAGGGATCGAACACGAGTTCCTGCGGCACGACGCCGAGCGCGCGGCGCGCGTCGCGGAAATCGCTGACTACGTCATGGCCACGTACCGCGATGCTGCCTTCATCGGCGCGCGCGAGACCGGCGAGTATGCTGATGAGCGTTGTCTTGCCCGCGCCGTTCGGACCGAGCAGTCCGAAGAACTCGCCTTCTTCCACCGTGAGGCTGACGCCCTTGAGCGCCTGCAAATCCTTGTAGCGCTTCTTGACGTTACGAATTTCTATGGCTGACATGACTGTGGGCCGCGTGCGTCGCGGCGCCTAAAGGAGCCCCGAGGGGGCGCAAAAGTGCTGGAAGGGACGAAATTGGGGCCGGTTATATGCCCCGAAAAACGTTTGATTATAGGGCAAAAATCGGCAGCCCCAGCTCGGCCGGGGCGATTGGAAGTGACGCTAGGGGAGCGTCAATGTCGCGTCGAGATGAGTGTGTCGACGCCGTAGGCTTGTGCAAGGCTGGCGAGACCAGCCGGCAGGTTGACGATCTCGAACGCGGTGCCGCGCGCCTGGGCGGCACGCTCCCACGCGAGCAGGACGGCCAGCGCGGACGAGTCGAATTGCGCGAGCGGCGCGCAATCCACGCCGGTCGCGCCCGCAGCGATGCGCTGCAAACCCGCCTCGAACGCGGCTTTCGCGCTCTCGTGGGTCAGCGTCGCGCCGCTTTCGAAGCGGCTGGCGACGGCGTTCAACACTTCGCTCACGACTGCTTGCCCGAGGCGAGTTGCTGGTTACGCTGCGTGAGGAACTGGATCAGTCCGTCCACGCCCTTCTGCTGGATCTGCTCGTTGAACTGTTGCTGATACGCCTGGATCAGCCACGCGCCGAGTACGTTGATGTCATACACACGCCAGCCGTTCGGCGTCTTGTACAGACGATAGTCGAGTTCGATCGGCGAGCCGTTGTTCATCACCACCGAGCGCACCACCGTGTCGGTGTCGTCCGGGTTCATCCGGAACGGCTTGTACTGGATCTGCTGGTCGCGCACTTGTGCCAACGCGCCCGAATACGTGCGGATCAGCAACATCTTGAACTGCTCGACCACGGCGTTTTGCTGCTCCGGCGTCGCGGTGCGCCAGTTGCGGCCCATCGCCAGTTGCGTGGTGCGGCGGAAATCCGTGTACGGCAGGATCTTTTCGTTGACGAGCTGGGTGATATGCGAGATGTCACCTTGCTGGATCGACTTGTCGCTGCGCACCGCATCGATCACCTGCTGCGTGACGGTCTTGATCAGCCCGTCCGGCGAATTGGAGTCCACCGCTTGCGCCGATGCACCGGCACTGGCGAACGAGAACAGCGCTGCGAACAACGGAATCAGGAATAGTTTTTTCATATCGAACCTTGCTTGCCTTAGAAATAGTGCAACCGTTTGAGCCGACATTAACACGCGAGTTCAGCAGCAATCCATGCGCAAACTGCGAGAGTCGTATCGAGGTGTTACGGCCACACGATCAACGCAATTTGAATGACGGGAAGCTGAAACGCGTCGGCGGAACCAGTTGGCCGGCCGGGATCTGCGTCGTTTCTGGACCGCCGTTCAGGTCGAGCGGCGGCGTTTCGGAGCTGCCCGAGGCGGCTTCAGGTGCAGCCGCCGTGCCGGTTGCACCTGAAGCAGCTTGCGGCGGCGTTGCGGCGGTCGCACCGGAGGCCGCCGATGCTTTCGCGGCAGCGCCCTGCGTGCCTGCAGGCGCAGCAGCCGCGCCGCTGTCGACGTCGTCGTACTTCGGCAGCGGTGCTTCGTCGCCGTAGTTCGGCAGCGACTGCGACTGCTTGCCATCCGACAGCAAATACTGGCGGCGCTGCAGGTACGCATTACGCACGAACGAATACTTATCCAGCGCTGCGCCTTCCAGCACGTCGCCCGCGTTCAGCAGATTCGCGCGCGTGTTGACCACGTTCAGGCCGTACAGAGCCCAGCTCAGGCCATCCGGATGAATGTAGCTGAGCGGATTCACATAGTAATTGCCGATCGAACCAACCGCGTCGCGCAGCGTGCTCGGCCCGAACAGCGGCAGCACGAGGTACGGACCCGCCGGCACGCCGTAGTGACCGAGCGTCAGGCCGAGGTCGTTGTCGTGCTTGGGCAGCTTGGCAAGCGTCGCCACGTCGAACAGACCGCCGACGCCGAACACCGTATTGATCACGATCCGCATGATGTCTTCGACGCCGTCGGCGATCTTCAACTGCAGCAGATTGTTTGCCGCGATGTAGACGTCGCCGATATTCGAGAAGAAGTTGGTGACGCTGTCGCGCACCGGCTGCGGCGTGATGAAGACGTAGCCCTTGGCGACCGGCTTCAGCGCGTACTGGTCGAGCTTGTCGTTGACGGTGAAGATGGTACGGTTCAAGCCCTCGAGCGGATCGCCCTTGGTCGGCGTCTGCACGGTCGAGCAGCCGACGAGCGTAGCGGTCGCGAGCGCGAACGTCGCCATCTGGACGGCGCGCACGCCTCGTTTGCGTAGGGTCTGCATTTTTATTCTCCTTATTGACCGGCCGCACCAGAGGCGGGCGGAGTCGGCGCCGCCGACGCGGGCGCCGTGGCAGGGGCGGCCCCAGATGTGGCCGAACCCGCGCCCGACTTGGATGCGCCCGAGTCCGCAGCCTTGCTATACAGGAATTGTCCGATCAGGTTTTCCAGCACGATCGCCGATTGTGTCATTGAGATCGTGTCACCCGCTTTAAGCATCTCGCTATCGCCACCGGGTTCGAGCCCGATGTATTGCTCGCCCAACAGACCCGAGGTCAGGATCTTGGCCGACGTGTCTTTCGGAAACGGGTATTGCTTGTCGATATCGATCGTGACGACAGCCTGATACGCATTGCTGTCAAAGCCGATCGAGGCGACCCGGCCGACCGTCACGCCCGCGCTCTTCACCGGTGCGCGCGCCTTCAGTCCGCCAATATTGTCGAACTTGAGCTTGACCGGGTACGTTGCCTGAAACGACAACGAGCTCATGTTGCCGGCCTTCAGCGCGAGAAACAGCAACGCCACGAAACCCAACACCACGAACAGGCCGACCCAGAAGTCGAGAGCAGTCTTTTTCATCGTCATCCCAAAGTGAATCCGCCACGCTGCTCCCGCTTCCGTCGCGCGCAAACCAAGGCGCGCCCGCCGAGCGAAAACGTGCAGCGCAGTTTTAGCTGAACATCAGTGCGGTCAACAGAAAATCGAGGCCGAGCACCGCAAGCGACGCGTACACAACCGTCTTGGTCGTGGCGCGCGACACGCCTTCCGGCGTCGGCTTGGCTTCGTAGCCCTGAAACAGCGCCACAAAGGTCACCGCGAGGCCGAACACCACACTCTTGATGACCCCGGCGCCCACGTCACGCCAGACATCGACGCCGCCTTGCATCTGCGACCAGAACGCGCCGGCATCGACGCCGATCAGCAGCACACCCACCACATAACCGCCGAACACGCCGACCGCGCTGAAAATCGCGGCGAGGATCGGCATGGAAATAATGCCCGCCCACAGGCGCGGCGCGACAACGACCTTGACCGGGTCCACCGCCATCATTTCCATCGCGGTCAATTGCTCGCCCGCCTTCATCAAGCCGATTTCAGCCGTGAGCGACGTGCCGGCGCGGCCCGCAAACAGGAGCGCCGTCACCACCGGCCCGAGTTCGCGCACCAGCGAAAGCGCGACCAGCAGACCCAACGCCTGTTCGGAACCGTAACGGTTCAGCGTGTAATAGCCCTGCAAGCCGAGCACAAAGCCGACGAACAGCCCCGACACGGCGATGATCACCAGCGAATAATTACCCACGAAGTGGATCTGCTTCGTGACAAGGCGCGGCCGGCGCAGCAACGGGAAAAACTCGAGCAGCAGCCGGAAGAAGAACCGCGTGGCGTAGCCGGCCGTGCCCAGCCCGTCGAGTACCGAGCGACCAAGCGCGCTGATCATGACTGACCTCCGCCGATACCGAAATCCGCCGCGAGCGGCGTCTTGCTGGGATAGTGGAATTTGAACGGGCCGTCCGGCGCGCCGTCGATGAACTGGCGCACCGTAGGATCGGTCGACGCGCGCAGCTCAGCCGGCGTGCCTTCGGCATGCACCCCGCCATTGGCGAGAAAATAGACGTAGTCGGCAATTGCGAACGATTCCGGCACGTCGTGCGTGACCAGGATCGACGTCGCGCCAAGTGCCTGATTCAGCGCGCGAATCAGGTTCGCCGTAATGCCGAGCGAGATCGGATCGAGGCCGGCGAACGGCTCGTCGTACATCATCAGCTCGGGGTCGAGCGCAATCGCCCGGGCGAGCGCCACCCGCCGCGCCATACCGCCCGAAATCTCCGACGGCGCGAGGTCGCGCGCACCGCGCAAGCCGACCGCGTTGAGCTTCATCAACACGAGGTCGCGGATCAGTTCTTCGGGGAGGTCGGTGTGCTCACGCAGCGCAAAAGCGACGTTTTCGAACACCGACATGTCGGTAAACAGCGCGCCGAACTGGAACAGCATGCCCATCTTGCGACGCAGCGCGTAGAGGCCGTCGCGCGTTTGTGCGCCGATGTCCTGGCCCTGGAACAGGATCTGGCCACGTTGTGCGCGCACCAGACCGCCGATCAGGCGCAGCACTGTGGTTTTGCCGCAACCCGAGCCGCCCATAACCGCGACGACCTGGCCGCGCTTGAAACGCAGATTCAGGTTCGACAGGACGAGCCGGTCGCCATAACCGAAGTCGACGTCGCGCAGCTCGAGTAAGGTCTCGGGGGAGGAAGACACGAAACTGACAGTCCTTTTACACGGAAGGCCGAATTATAGGGCCATCATGGAAATGCTGCCGTGAGGTGCCCTGTCCCTTTACTGAACTTGACGATTATTGCGTAAACGCATGTTGCAGCGCAGAAACAGCGACAGCCGGGTCGGCGGCTTCGGTCACGGCGCGCACCACGGCCGCGCAGCCCACGCCCGTCGCCAGCACGTCCGGCAGCACCTGCAGATCGATCCCACCGATCGCCACCAGCGGCACGACGCCGTCGAGCAGGCGGACATACCGCGCCAGACGCTTGAGGCCTTGCGGGGCGGTCGGCATGACTTTGGTGGTAGTCGGGAACACCGCGCCCAATGCAATGTAGCTTGGCCGGAAATGCAGTGCTTTCAGAATCTCGTAGAAACCGTGCGTCGACAGGCCGAGGCGGATGCCGGCGGCGGCAAGTGCCGACAGATCGGCCGTATGCACGTCTTCCTGGCCAAGGTGGACGCCGTAAGCGCCCGCTTCCAGCGCGGCTTGCCAGTGATCGTTGATGAAAACCTGGGCATCGTGCTCACGGCCCGCGGCGACACAGCGGGCGATTTCGCGCTTCAGTTCGTCGGCGGGTTCGGCCGATTTGCGGCGCAACTGGACCGTTTTCACGCCAAAGCCCACCACCCGTTCGACCCACCCCGCAGTCGGCAGCACCGGGTACAGGCCGAGCCGGTCAGGGCAACGCGCGAACGCTTGCGCCGGCGCGGCCGGCAGACCGGCGAGGCGTGGGAAGTGCGCGATATCGGCCGGAAAGGCGTCATCCGCTTTCGTTTCGTCGCCGTCGCGCCACGCCAGCGCCAGGACCAGCGCGTCGTGCGGATCGAAGCCGCAGTCCAGAAACGCCGCCAGCGCGGAAATCCAGTCTTCGGCCAGATGACCTTCCAGACTGTATTTCTCGCCGCCCAAGTGCAGCGTCGCCGCGTTCTCAGCGGCGACGATCACGCCTGCGCCCTGCACCTGCCAGCGCGCCACCTGCTCGCCATGCTGCTGCGCGTCGGCGACGATGATCAGGTCGCCGCCGTTCGGCTCGTCCGGCGCGGTCAGACAGATGCGCCACGGCGCGTGGGTTGGCGGCCACTCGCCCAGGCGGGCGCGGATCCGCTCGGCGGCTTCGGTGAGTTCATCGGCAGGCGGCCAGAAGAGGTCGCGGCCAGTCAAAGGCAAAGTTTGCGTCATGCGGTGCTCCCGTCTTGATGCCAGAACGGCATGCCGACCACCGGCGTGCTCGCGTGCGCGCTTTCGCGCTCGGCCATCGGCCCCGCCAGAAAAGCCTGGCGGCCCGCTTCGACGCCCAGCGCAAAGGCGCGCGCCATCGCGTCGGGGTGCGTCGCCTGCGAAACGGCGGTGTTCAGCAGCACGCCATCGAAGCCCCACTCCATCACTTGCGCCGCATGCGACGGCACGCCGAGGCCGGCGTCGACGATCAGCGGCACGTCGGGCAAGCGTTCACGCAAGACCCGCAGGCCGTACGGATTGATCACACCCTTGCCGGTGCCGATCGGCGCGCCCCACGGCATCAGCGCCTCGCAGCCCGCATCGAGCAGGCGGCGGCCGATCACCAGATCTTCGGTGCAATACGGGAGCACCTTGAAGCCGTCCTTGATCAGCTGCGTGGCCGCTTCGATCAGGCCGACCGGATCAGGCTGCAGCGTGTAGTCGTCGCCGATCAGTTCGAGCTTGATCCACTCGGTTTCGAAAATCTCGCGCGCCATATGCGCGGTCGTCACCGCCTCGCCGACGGTCAGGCAGCCGGCGGTATTGGGCAACAGCGGTACGCCGTGGCGCTTGAGCAGATCGAAGAAACCGGCTTCGGCGCCGCCTTCGTTCATCTGCCGGCGCAGCGCGACGGTCACCATGCCGGGCTGCGCCGCGTCGATCGAATCGGACAGCGATTGCAGCGACGGATAGCGCGAGGTGCCGAGCAGCACGCGGCTCGCGAAAGTCTGGCCGTAGAGCGTGAGCGCGTCGGCGGTTTGGGGGGCAGTCATTTGCATAATCCTGGTCTCCGGCAAGGCGTGGCGCGGGGCTTAACCGCCGGCCACGGGTTGCACGACATCGAGCTTGTCGCCCGGCTGCAGCGCGCGCGCCGCATGCTGGGTGCGTGCGACGAAATCGCCGTTCAGCGCGACCGCGAACGGCGGACGCGCGCCGAACGCGGCGAGCGCATCGGCGACAGTCGCGCCTTCGGGCAACGACAACGGCTTCTGATTGATATGAATGTCCATGGTGTTCGAATACGGTTCAATCGATTGGGGGAGCGACGTCCGCCTGTTTTGCCTGCGGTTATTTCGCCGGCAGACGCGCAACGCTCATGCCGGCTCCCGCGTGGCGTCCAGTTGAAACAGCTCGCTCCAGCGCGCGGCATTTTGCCAGTCGGCGAAAGCATCGGCGTCGCCGATGCGGCCGTCGAGCAGCGCGGCGGCGAAGCGCACGGCTTCGTCGGCGACTTCGGGCACGATCATGTAGCCGTGCCGGTACAGGCCGTTCACGCGCAATGTCTGCGCGCCATCCCACAGCAAGGCCGGACGGTGGTCCGGCAAAGTCGGGCGGCACTGCGAATTCAGTTCGAGGATGCGGGCCTCGCCGAAGCCGGGATGCACGGAAAACGCCGCGCTCAGCAACTCGAGCGCCGAGCGCACGCTGACCGGCGACATGTCCTCGCCTTCCACTTCGGTCGCGCCGATCACGTAGAGATCGTCCTGCTTCGGCGCGATATACAGCGGGTAGCGCGGATGCAGCAGACGCACCGGCCGCGTCAGCTTGATACCCGGCGCATGCACGCGGGCGACTTCACCGCGGATCCCCCGCAACGTCGGCAGCACCGGCTTCGCGCCCAAACCCCGGCAGTCGATCGTGATGCGTGCGGCCGGCAGCGCATGATCGTCGACTGGCGTGTTCCAGTGCGTTTCGACACCGCGCTGGGCGAGGCCTGCCGCGAGCGCGGTCAACACCTGACGGTTATCCAGTTGGCCTTCGCGCGGCAGCAGCCAGCCCTGGTTGAAGCGGCCCGCCAACGCGGGCTCGGCAGCGCCGACCTGAGCGCCCGCCAGCGTCACGAAGCCGCCGTCGAGCAACTCAGCAGGCGCGTTCGAGCGCACCCGGCGTTCGAACAATGGCGCTTCGGTGCGATCGGCGTGATGCCATACGACCAGCGTGCCATTGCGCTGGAAGAACACCGGTTCGGGCAATTCGGCCAGCACGCGCGGCCAGGTGTCGAGCGAACTTGCGCCCAGACGGGTGATCAGCAGTTCGGCACTGGCGGCTTCGGCGAGCGGCGCCAGCATGGCGGCGGCGACCCAGGCCGCGGATTGCGTACCTGCGGCGTCGCCGCGCTCATAGAGCGCCACGCGATGCCCTTCACCGGCGAGGCGCCACGCGACGAGACGCCCGCACAGCCCACCGCCGAGCACGGCGAAATCGGGTCGAGCTAAACGATTCATCGCGTGCGCTCCGGGTCACAACGGCAAGCAACGCTAAAACAGCCCGGCGCGCCGGCACAACCGACGAAAACGCGGTGACGAGCAAAACACATGTCTGAAGAATAGGCGGTCATCGAGTCCTTTCCGTACGGCAAAAAAACGCACGTACCCAGGACGAAACCGGCGGGTGAGGCCGGCCGGGCAATAAGCACGTCCAATGACGGACGCCGCCCGGCGGGGAATGGAAGACTGGCTGCTTCCGGAAACTTCCCGCGCCGGTATTACCCGGATCGGGTGCAAAGGGTCTCTCTCAGCCTCGCCGCCGCTGCGTGAAATCACGCTGCCTGTGGGCAAAGCACCCCTGTTTCGTCGAAGGTCATTAGACCATAAAAGGCGCGGCGCCCGCAAACCAACGGCCTCTGCCGTCACACGCCATTGATCCGTCACTATCTTTCGATTCATCAATACGGCCGAATGCAGCGCTCTGGCACAATGCCAGGACCGGATACCGCTGGCGCGCGGGCGACATGCTTCGCCGCCCGCGCGCCAGCGGCATCGAGGCGGGACCTCTGAGCGGAAATTAATTTTCACTTAAGGGCTTCGCGCCAGAATCGGTCGCTCACCCGGACGTGCGTTCGTCGAGCACGACGCCCGGGGCACGCACCGCAAACCCGCCGTGGGGCCGGCCCGACTTGGGGGCCGCCCGACGCGGGCCAGCACTTCACCAGGATGCTCATGACACCGAATACCGCTTCCAGCCCCGTGCTGCCGCCGGACGAAAAAGTCTCCGCATGGAGCCTGATCAAACCTTACTGGGTTTCCGAAGAACGAAAAACGGCGTGGGCGCTGCTCATCGCGATCATCGTGATGAATCTGCTCATCGTGTGGATCAACGTGCGCCTGAACCGCTGGAGCGCCGACTTCTACAACGCGCTGCAAACCAAGAACGTGCACGATTTCCCGCACCTGCTGATGGTGTTCTCGGGGCTCGCGTTCGGCTTCATCATCCTTGCCGTGTACGGCCGCTATCTACGCCAGATGCTCGGCTTCCGCTGGCGCCAGTGGCTGACCACACGTTATCTCAACGAATGGCTGCACGACAGCGCCTTCTACCGGATCGAACGCGACCGGCTCGCCGACAACCCCGACCAGCGGATCAGCGACGACCTGCAATCACTCGCCACTAGCACGCTCTCGCTGACCCTCGACCTGCTGTCCACGATCGTCACACTGGTCTCGTTCATGACGATCCTGTGGTCGCTGGCCGGTGCGCTGACCGTTTCGCTTGGCGGCATGCCGGTGCAGATTCCGGGCTATATGGTGTGGGCCGCAGCGCTGTACGCGGTAGTCGGCTCAGTGATCATCCAGAAGGTCGGCCATCCGCTCGTGTCGATCAACTACCAGGCACAGAAAGTCGAGGCGGATTTCCGTTTCGGCCTGATCCGTCTGCGTGAAAACGCCGAGCAGATCGCCTTCTACAACGGCATGGAGACCGAGAAGAAGAACACGCACTCGCTGTTCGGCCGCATCCGCGACAACTGGTGGCAGGTGATGAAGTACACCAAGCGGCTCACCTTCGTGACGGCTTTCTACGGCCAGATTGCAATCATCTTTCCGCTGGTGGTCGCCGCGCCCCGCTACTTTGCGGGTGCTTTCACGTTCGGCGTACTGATGCAGATCTCGAGCGCATTCGGTACCGTCAGCGATTCGTTTTCGTGGTTCATCAACAGTTACGGCAGCCTCGTTGAATGGCGCGCTACCGTGAACCGGTTGCGTGAATTCAAGCGCATCGTGCATGCGCCGCGTCTGAAGGAATCGGTCTCGCCCGCTACTGCGCATGGCGGCATCAATCTGCATTTCGTCGACGAAGACAAGCTCACAACCGAAGGTCTCCAGCTCGCGTTGCCGAACGGCAATCCGTTGTCACGCATCCGCGATATCGCGATCAAGCCGGGCTCGCGCTGGCTGGTGCGGGGCCCGTCCGGCTCCGGCAAGAGCACGCTGATGCGCGCGCTCGCCGGCTTGTGGCCGTTCGGCGACGGCTCGATCGACGCACCGGTCAACGCGCGCATGATGTTCATCCCGCAGGTCAGCTACATGCCGATCGGCACGCTGAAAGCCGCGCTCACCTATCCGTCTTCTGCAGATACCTACACTGACGACGAATGCCGCGAAGCGCTCATCACTTGCCGCCTGTCGGAGTACGCCGACCGCCTGCAGGAATCGGGGCACTGGACGCGCATTCTCTCGCCGGGTGAACAACAGCGCCTCGCCGGCGCCCGCGTGCTGCTGCACAAACCGGACTATCTGTTCCTCGACGAAGCAACCAGTGCGCTCGATTCGGAAAACGAAGCACGCCTCTATCACCTGTTCACCGAGCGGCTGCCGCAGGCGGCAATCGTCAGCGTCGCGCATCGCGAATCGCTGGCGGCATTCCATGACGAAACGCTCGACGTCGAACGCTCGGGCGAACCGATTGCTGCATGAACAGCATGAACAACGCGAGCGACATGAGCAGCACCGGTGACGCGAGCAGCACGACTGGCATGAGCGGCGCCGGGCTCGAGCGGGTCGTCCTGATCACCGGCGCGGGCTCCGGCATCGGCGCCGCACTGGCCCGACGCATCGCCGCGCCGCGCACCGCCTTGATGCTGCACGCCCGCGGCGCCGACGACGAAGCGCGCCGGCGTCTTGCACAGGTCGCCGCCGATTGCAGCGCGAACGGCGCGCGCTGCGCGACGGTGTTCGGCGATCTCGCCGAGCGCGGCGCCGCGGAACACGTGATTCATCAAACGCTCGCGAGCTTCGGCGCGCTTGATCAGTTGGTAGCGAACGCCGGCCACGCGCAACGGCAAACGCTCAACGCACTCGACGCGGATGTGTTCAGCGCCGCCTTCGCCGCCATGCCGGCCGCATTCGCCGCGCTCGTCAAGCGTGCGACGCCTGCCCTGGAAACCTCGAAGCGAGGTCGCGTGGTCGCGCTCAGTTCGTTCGTCGCGCATCGCTATCGCGTGGAAGCGCCGTTCGCCGCAACGGCGGCGGCGAAAGCGGCGATCGAGTCACTGGCTAAAACCGCAGCCGCCGAACTTGCGCCGCATGGCGTGACCGTCAATTGCGTAGCGCCCGGCTATACCCGTAAAGATCGCGGCCCAAGTGCCGATAATGCATCGGTGTGGACCCGCGCCGCCGAAGCGACGCCGCTCGGTCACGTCGCCGAGCCTGCGGATATCGCCGCGCTGATCGCTTTCCTGCTCTCCGACGAAGCGCGTCACATCACCGGCCAGGTGATTCATATCGACGGTGGCCTGACGCTCGGTTAGGCAGCACGCCGCAACATCCGGAAACACGCGAGAACAGTTCGAAAGCATTTGCGAAGCGGGCAAGTTGTTCCGCGCTTTGAAAATCCCCTGTAGCAGCGACGATAGTCGTGCGGGCCGTACCATGCGCCGCCCGCCCCGCCCCTCACTGCTACTGGACTCTCCGCACATGTCACTCGATCGCCGCTTCTATCCTTTGACCCAGCGCGCAGCGCTTGCGCTTGGCGCAGCCCTGCTGCTCACGAGCGCCGCGTACGCTGCGCAAGCCACCCAGCCCACTGAGCCGGCGGATGTTTGCCCCGCGCTCAAACACATCGTCGACGCACCCGACTTCAAGCAGTTGCACGCGCAACCTGCCGCGCAACTGCCGGGCGTATCGGCCGTGGACGACTGCCGCGCCAACACGCACGCCTACGATTGCCACTGGCGCGCGCACTGGCAAGCCGACGGTGTCGTCAATGATCCCCTCGAAGAATTCGGCGCCGATATCGCCGCCTGCTTTCCGAACGTCGTGCACGACGTCAACACGCCGACGCGTCAGCATTTCATCGTGACCACTGAAGATCGGCGCGTAAACGTGACGGCCAGCGTGCAAGGGCAAAACGAACTGCGCCTGCGCATCACGCGTTGAGCGTGGGCCGTTTTTGCCACGCTCCACTGCTTTTCTGCTGGGACCCGTTGTCATTTGCCGTACTTCCTCACCGCCACCAGGCACCGCATCATGACCTCTATGCCAAGCTTGCGCGCTTACGCTTTCACGCGGGCCCCAATGGCCGCGTGGGTCATGTTGCGGCGGCCGTGTGCGTGGTTCGCCGCCTCGGCCACCCTCGCCTTCGGCCTGAACGGCTGCGCGTGGACGCTGATCTCGGCGGCCGACGCCACCGGCTCCGTGATTCAGGCTGGCTACGCGATCGCGGCAAACTACTCATCGCCGACCTTCGTCAATGGCCGGCCGGCAGACGTGCATAACGTCTGCATCGAAGTGAATCAGACTGTGACGGTCGGCGATTTCGTGCCGGCGCTGCAGCTTGCGCTCGACCGGCACGGCATTCGTTCGGACGTCTACAATCCGGGCACCTCGCCCGCCGGATGCGAGGCGCGTCTCGTCTACAACGCCGCGGTCGATTACGGACGCCGTTCATTCAGCGACGAAACGATCCAGTATCTGTCGATCATCGATCTGACGCTGATTCAGCATGGCCGCATTCTCGTCACCGCGCGTTACCAGACCGGCGGCCTCAACACAGACCGCTTCTCGACCGCCTCGACCAAACTCAATGGTCTGATCGACAAGATGGTGGTCGATCAGACCCAACTGGTCCGGCAGCCGATGCAGACCATCCAGACGTCGCTGGCAAACTAGGCGCCCAGCCTGCTTGCTTTCTCTTACGCGAGAAAGAATTCGAAAGCGTTTCGCGCTTTGCGCCGCTCGCGTGGATCACTAAGATGACCTGGATGAACCAATCCATTCTGGTCGTCGACGACGACCCCGTCGTACGTGAGCTCGTCAGCGAATATCTGGTGGGGCGTGGCTTCAAGGTCTCCACGCTCGAACACGGCATGGCGCTGCAGCGTAGCTTGCAGGACGAACGTCCCGCGCTGGTCGTGCTCGACATCATGATGCCGGAGCTCGACGGCATTAGCGCGCTGCGCGCATTGCGCGTCGCCGGCGACGATATTCCCGTGATCCTGCTGACCGCGCGTGCCGATCCGATCGACCGCGTGATCGGCCTCGAACTCGGCGCCGACGACTATCTCGGCAAGCCATTCGAACCAAGCGAGCTGGTCGCGCGGATTCGCACGGTCCTGCGCCGCCGCGGCACGATTGCGCCGAGCGCGCCGGAGCAACGCGCGCCCTATCGTTTCGGTCGTTTCGAGGTGAACTTTCCGGCGCGCGAATTGCGCCGCGACGGTGAGCGGATTCCGCTACGTTCGAGCGAATTCGCCATGCTCAAGGTGTTCGTCACGCACTCAATGACCGTACTCACGCGCGCGCAGTTGCTGGAGAAACTGCACGGCAATAGCGAGGTGCATCGCAATCGAAGTCTTGACGTCTCGATCTGGCGTTTGCGGCGGCTGATCGAAGTGGATCCGTCCGAGCCCCGCTATGTGCAGACCGTCTGGGGACGTGGCTACGTGTTCGTACCGGACGGTGAAATCGGCGCTGCGGAACGCGACGCGCCGGCGCCGCTTGCGTGATGCTTGCCCGGCGGGCGCCCGGCGCCAGGCCTCGGACTTAAGAGAATGAATGCGGCGTGTCGCGCATCTCGCGCACACGCCGCATCGACGCTAGAACGTCAGCACGCTCAGAAACATTCTCTGCAGCCAGCCCATCGTGGTGGAGTCGGACACCATCCCCGCGCCGGCCTGCTCGATGCGCGCATTCGCGACCTTGCTCGACGCGACATAATTGCCTGATTCGATATCCTTCGGATTGACGATGCCCGACAAGCGCAGACGGTCGCGGTTGCCGCTCATCGAGATCACCTTCTCGCCCGACACCACCAGATTGCCGGTTGACATCGTCCCGATCACGGTCACGGCCAATGTGCCGGTCATGCCGCTGACGTCGGTGAGACTGCCCTGCCCCTTGTATTCCGTACTGGCCGAGCCGATGTTGAACAGCCTCGCTAGCCGCGCAGCGGCGTTGGTCGACTGATCGGCGGCGGTCGCGGTGATGCTGCTCGAACGGCTCGCGGCGGCGGTCGCGCTATTGTTGCCGCTGTATGACTCCGACAGACGGATCGTCAGCACATCGCCAATATGCTGCGCACGCGGCGTTTCGTAGAGCAGCAAGGGCGCGCCAGCCTGATAGATCGCGCCCTGCGTGTTGACGTTCAGCGGCGCCGACGCGAGCGGCGGCGACATCGGCGTTTCGACGATTGACGGCTGTTGGCCGCTCCCGCAAGCCGTGAGGCAGGCCGCCGCGCCTAGCGCGACAGTGAGACGTAGCGCAGTCATACATGCTCCTTGGCCGGATCGGCCGGGTAAAAAACGGACTTTGCAGTCGTGGTGCCGATGCTTTGTTCAACGATGCAATCTGAACCACGCATGCGCCCGCAACCAGCGTGACAGATGAGGCGTCACATCATCCCGCCTCGGCACCGCTCGCCTGCCATTGCCGTACGACCGATTTCACCCATGCGTCCGAGCCTTTCAGCAAATAGGTGAGCGTGCCGTTGCGGGTGCCCGGCAAAAAGCACAACGTGATCGAACTCACCGCGTTTTCCCACACGTAGACCGGCAGCGCGCCCGATGACGACACGCTTTGCGTCACCAGATGCGGCGTGCCATAACGGTCCGCGAGCGCCTCGCGCAGGTCTTCGGCGGTAATCTCGTCGATCACGAAGGAAATCTCGTATAGACGCAGCGCGCTCTGGCCGTCGACACGCGCAAAGCGCAGCACATGCTCCAGTGCCGGCGCGCCGTCGACGACGGCTTGCGACACCGCCCAACCATCGTCCGCACGATGCGCCCAGCGACAGGCCACCGTCAGACTCTCGCGCGATTTCAGCCGCATGCCGAGTGCGCCTGCCTGCACATCCGTCTCGCAGACCGGCACGCTGCCAATCGGCGTAGCGCGCACGGTCGAACCTGCGCGGAACTCGTCGAGCGTGATGCCGAGCGCAATGCCGCGAAATGCAAACGGCATGTCCTGCGAGCGCCGCCGTGCGTCAGCGGAACCCGCCTTCGACGCAGCGCTGGCCGCGTTCGCTTCGCGCACGACGGGCTGCGCCGCAGCGAACATCGAGAACGCGCCGCCCAGCAGCGCCAGCACGCAGGCAAACCGTTTGAGTGTCATGATTCAGTCGATCGCGGATGAACACATGTCGAACGGGGTGGCCGCGGCATGGCCGACGACCGGGACGATTTTCAGCGTAGCCGCAGTCAGCCGGCACGGCAGCGCGGCGACGGCGCAGCCGCCGAGTGGCAGCAGCGCCGAGCCGAGCGTCAACCACGCAGCGACACGGATGAAACGTTCAGGAATGCTCGGGGTCGACACACGGGCCTCGGTGCGTCAGGCAGTCGTGTTGACGTGATGCCCGACCAGCCCCGTCGGCAGCGACGGCGGAGCCTCGCCAGCGGGCTCCCTGGTCTGCGGCGTGGCCAGCGAGTTGGTTGGGGCTGCAGGTTTTTCCGCTGGCGGCGTGGGCGCGAGCGAAGAAAAGCGGGTTGAGCTGAGATTGCTATGAACGGTCATGATGAGCCTCGCGTGGCGCTAGGTTTCGATTTCACGCCGCCTGCCGTGGGCCCAAGGCGTTAGGCTGTTTTCGGCATGCGGCGCAACGTACTGCATGACGAATCATCTCGCTGCGCACGTAGTGGCGATGCGCGAAGGAACGCGCGCTTTTCCACGGTTCTTACGACCCGTTGCGACCCCTTGCCGTCAGTAGCAATTGCGCACAGATTCTTTCCCGGAAGAAATTCAAGCGGTGCAAAATGGCTTCCACGCCGCGCTATGCATGGGCAAATGGGCCAACGCCTTACCGGTGCGTTGCCGGCGCGTTGCCGGATATGGCGGCCGTGAAATGTGCCGTGAGCCTTTGGTGGCGGGCCTTACGCCCGCGCCGGAGGGCACGGCGCGGGCCGGGGTAAGCATTGGTAAGAAAACAGTCGATCGCGCGCCGCGCGTGCCAGTCTAAAATTTCGTTATGAATCCACAGGTCCTTATCGTCGACGACGACCCGGTAGTGCGCGATCTGCTCTGCAAGTTTCTGCAGACGAACGGGTTCGACGCGTCAGTGCTGCACGACGGCACCCATTTGCAACGCCGGCTCGAACGTGAACGACCGTCGGTCGTCGTGCTCGACATCATGATGCCGAACACCGACGGCTTACGCGCGCTCACCGCGCTGCGTGCCGCCGGCGACGACATTCCGGTGATTTTCGTAACGGCGCGCGGTACGGTGGCCGACCGCATCGTCGGGCTTTCGCTCGGCGCGGACGACTACCTGACCAAGCCGTTCGACCCACGCGAGCTGCTAGCGCGCATCCATACGGTGTTGCGCCGGCGTGGGCCGTCCACCACGAGCGCGCCGGAAGCCCGCAAGCCGTATCGCTTTGGGCCATTCGAACTCGACTTCGCCACGCGCGCGCTGTCGCGCGACGACTCGAAGCTGCCGCTGCGCGACAGCGAGTTCGCCCTGCTAAAGATTTTCGTCAACAATCCGTACAAAGTGCTGTCGCGCGTGCTGATCCACGATCTCGTACATCGTGACAACCTCGCCTTCCGCGATCGCAGCCTCGACGTGCCGATCTGGCGCCTGCGCCGCGTGATCGAAGACGACCCGTCCAATCCCTGCTACGTGCAGACAGTGCGCGGCAAAGGCTACGTATTCGTGCCGGACGCCGACGGCACACCGTTCGCCGACGAGGCTGCCTCAAGCGCATGAGAAACCCGCTGAACACGCTGTTCGGCAGAATGGCGTTATTGTCGGCAGCGGTGTTGTTCGCAATTCAGGCCGGGTGGTTCGTACTGGTGGTGATGCAGCCGCCGCGCCACGAAATCGACGGTTTCGCACGCGGCATTCTGCTCGTGCTGCAGGCCATCAACGGCGAGCCGATGAAGGGCGCCGCGCTCGCGCCCGCCATGCGGGTGCACCTCGTGCCTACGTGGAACATGCCGTCGAGCGTCCATCTGCGCACGCCGGATCAGCGTCCGCTGGTCGAATTGAGCCGGCACTTGCGCGAGAACCTGCCGCCCGGCACGCAGATCGCCGTCGACGACCTTCGCCCGCCGCAGCTATGGGTGCTGTTCCCCGGCAAATCAAACTGGGTTGTCGTGCCGGTGGACGTGCCGCCGCGCCCGCGCTTCGTGATCGAATCCGTCTCGATGCTGGCGGCGGCGCTGATTCTGTCGCTGTTCGCGGTCTGGCAGATGCAGCGGCCGCTGTCGCGCGTGGCCGATGCCGCTCGCGCGTTCGGTTCAGGCGGCCGGCCGGAACCTGTGACCGTGCAGGGCCCGCGCGAACTGCGCGATCTGATCGGCTCCTTCAACGACATGATGCGCCGCCTGAACGAGGCCGGCGACGACCAGGCGGTGATGCTGGCCGGCGTCGCGCACGACCTGAAAGCGCCGCTCACGCGGCTCAAATTGCGCGCGAGCGTACTGGTTGCGGAAAGTGAGCGGGCCGGCCTGATACGCGACGTCGACTCGCTGACCAACATCGTGCAGCAGTTTCTGGAGTTTGCGGGTCAGTCCGCCGACACCGGGCCGCCGGTCGAAGTCGACGAATTCCTGCAGGAACAGTTTTCCGCCGGCGACAGCGCCGAGACGCCGCTCTTCACGCTCGATCTACGCGCCGGTTCGTCGTTCACGCTGCCGCGCACCTTGCTCGACCGGCTGGTCACGAACCTTGTCGACAACGCGCTCGAGCACGGCTCACCGCCGGTGGATATCGCCACGGCGCGCGATGACAGCCGTTGGGTCATCAGCGTGCGCGACCACGGCCCAGGCATTCCCGACGACCGTATCGCGGCGGCGATGAAACCGTTCGTGCGGCTCGACGCCGCCCGCGGAGGCGAAGGTCATTGCGGCCTGGGTCTCGCGATTGTCGCGCGCCTCGCGCACGATCGCGGCGGACGCTGCCATGTGCGCAATCACGTGCAAGGCGGGCTGGAAGTACGGATCGAATTGCCGGTTGAGCCGGCACACGCGTAAGAATGATCGAGAAGGGTGAAGCGCCATTGAGCATGGGCACTTACGCGCCCTTACCAGATGGCCTTTTGTGATGGTTGCGGCCTTATAGTCGCCCCCGGCAACCTCGATGCCGCCCTTCTCTGTCCGCCCGCTTATTTGGGGCGGACTTTTTTTCGTTTGTACCTGCCGGTGTGGTCCACGCAATACCAGGCGCATCGGGCTCGCCAGGCGCGGCGAGCGCGGGTCAGACGACGAGGCGGTCGTGCAACGCGTCGATGGTGGCTTGAGACAGACCCAGGCCTTGTGTCAGATAGCTCGCCATCGTGCCGTAGCTCGCCTGCACCTGATCGAACCCCGCCTGCAGATAATTGTCCTGGACGGTGAACAGGGGCGACTCGCTCGCGGCGACCACGTCGCCGCTTTGCGCGCGTATCACCTCGGTCTGCGCCGCGATCGACTGAGCCAGATAGACGTTGCTCAGCAGATAGTCCTGCATGATGACGTCGAGTGGCACGTTGGCAATGCTGAGCAGGAGAGCCGAGACCCAACCGGCGCGATCCTTACCCGCATTGGAATGAAACAGTTGCGCGCCGGCGCCATTGGCGAGTCGCGTGAGGAGCTCGCCGTAGCCGACGCGCTGGGCGGCGCCGGTGACATAGGCGCGAGCCTGTGCCTCCATGAACGCGACGGCGGCAGCTGCCGTATCGAAGGTTGGCGCGACGAAGTCGCTGACACCGAGCACGTCGAGCGCTTGCGAGGTCGCGCCGGCCGGCAGGATATCCGCGGTACGCGCGATTTCACCGGGCGTGCGCAGATCGTAGACCGAGGCGATGCCGAGTTTGTTGAGCGTGATCGTGTCGGCGGCGCTCAAGGTCAGCGCGTTCGCGCGATAAAAGGCCCCGCGGCGCATCTGTTTGCCGTCAACTGTGGGATAGCCGGCAGCCGCGCCCGCCACATCGCGGAAGTTAGTTACCGAGGCGAGGCGTGGCGTTTCCGGCTGATCGGCGTCCAGATTTCCGCCCCCGCAAGCCGACAGCAGCGAGCTGCCCATGCCGGAGAGCAGCAACACGCTTGCCGAGGATTTCAGGAATGCGCGGCGCGATTGATAAGCCCGCAAAGGCGTACTCGCGGAGCGACGGGATGGCGAGCAGGTTTTTGCGGTTGCGTGCATTAAGGGTGACGGGTGCGGACGTGAATAGGACTTTCCCAGCTTGAGTGCTGCCGGCGCAGTTTAACGGCGAATAATTTTTTTCGGGTTACTTCGTAGTAGTTGGTAATGAACAGCAATGAAATTTCTTACTCCATCGCCATTTTTGACCACAACTGGCCGCACAACACCTCGTCCCCTTAGAATACAAAAAAACCCCCGATCAAGCCGCCGGAAGGCAAAAACTGCCTGGAGACCACAAAAAAACATGCCCTCTCTCCAATGGTTCACCGAACTGACCCAGCGCGAACGCCGGACCCTCTACGCTGGCTTCGGCGGCTACGCAGTCGACGCGTTCGACTTCATGATCTACTCATTCCTCATCCCGACGCTGATCGCAACGTGGGGCATGACCAAAAGCGAAGCCGGCATGATCGCGACCAGTTCGCTGATTTCGTCGGCGATCGGCGGCTGGCTCGCCGGCATTCTGGCTGACCGCTACGGACGCGTCCGTGTGCTCCAGTGGACCATCGCCACCTTCGCGATCTTCACCTGCCTGTCAGGCTTCACCCACTCGTTCTGGCAACTGCTCACCACCCGCACGCTGCAAGGCATCGGCTTCGGCGGCGAATGGTCGGTCGTGACGATCATGATGGCTGAAACCATCCGTTCACCTCAACATCGCGCGAAAGCCGTCGGCACCGTGCAGAGCAGCTGGTCCGTCGGCTGGGCCGCGGCGGCCATCATCTATTGGGCGTTCTTCGCGCTGCTGCCGGAACAGGTCGCATGGCGCGCCTGCTTCTGGATCGGCCTGCTGCCCGCGCTGTGGATCTTCTACATTCGCCGCAATGTCAGCGATCCTGACATCTTTCTCGAAACACGCCGCGCGCGCGACAGCGGTTTCGATACCTCGCACTTCCTGCAGATCTTCTCCTTCCCTCACCTCAAAACCACCCTGCTGGGCAGCGCGCTGTGCACCGGTATGCTCGGCGGCTACTACGCGATCACCACCTGGCTGCCGACCTATCTGAAGACCGTGCGCCATCTGTCGGTCTTCAACACCAGCGGCTATCTGATCGTGCTGATCGTCGGCTCGTTCACCGGCTATATCGTCGGCGCGATTCTGTGCGACAAGATCGGCCGGCGCGCGTCGTTCGTGCTGTTCGCAATCGGCTCGTTCGTGCTCGGCATGGTCTACACGATGCTGCCGATCACCGACGGCATGATGCTCGCGCTCGGCTTTCCGCTCGGCATCGTCGTGCAGGGGATTTTCGCGGGCGTCGGCGCATATTTGTCGGAACTCTATCCGAATGCGATCCGCGGCTCGGGACAAGGCTTCTGCTACAACCTGGGCCGCGGTCTCGGCTCGTTCTTTCCGATCCTGGTGGGTACACTGTCGCAAACCATGACGCTTGTTAAGGCGATGGGAATCGTCGCCGGTTCGGGCTATCTGCTGGTGATCGTCGCCGCCGTGTGTCTGCCGGAAACCAAGGGCAAGGTGCTCGGCGCGACCAGCCCTACCGCCTGAAATCGCTGTACACAACCATGAAAACGATTGTTCTGGGCGGCGGCGTCATTGGCGTCGCCACCGCGTTTTATCTGCGCCAGCAAGGCTGCGACGTCACCGTGATCGAGCGCGAGCCGGACGTCGCGCTCTCCACCAGCTTCGGCAACGCCGGCGTGATCGCGCCGGGCTATGTCACGCCGTGGGCCGCGCCCGGCATGCCGACGAAGATTCTCAAGTATCTGTTCGAGCCGGCCTCACCGCTGATTTTCCGCCCTACCCTGGATCCGGCTCAATGGCGTTGGATCGCGCGCTGGCTGCGTGAATGCGACCTCGAACGGTTTCGCGTCAACAAGCAGCGCATGCAGCGCATCGCTTATTACAGCCGCGAGTGCCTGCACGAATTCCGTGGCCGTCATCCGTTCGACTATGGCCGCAGCCAGGGCTATCTGCAATTGTTCCGCAGCGAATACGACGTCGAACTCGCGCAACCGGCGTTGGCGGTCCTGCGCGACGCGGGCATCGCGCATCGTGAAGTCAGTGCAGCGCAGTGCGTCGAGATCGAACCGGGCTTGCGCTGGGCGCGTCAGACTCCGCTCTCAGGCCTCTATCTCCCCGACGACGAAGCCGGTGATTGCGCCCGCTTCACCCGCGAATTGCGGGCGATCTGCGAGCGCAACGGCGTGCAGTTTCGCTTCGACACACGGGTAAGTTCGCTCGACGTGCGAGGCGGTACGGTGCGCGCGGTGCATCTCGAGAGCGAACGCGGCAGCGAGACATTGCAGGCGGATGCGGTCGTGGTGGCGCTGGGCGTCGACAGTGCGGCGCTGCTCGCGCCGCTCGGTGTGAAGGTGCCGCTCTACCCGGTCAAAGGCTACTCGGCGACGCTGCCGGTCACCGACGATGAAAAGGCCCCGCATGCGGCGCTGATGGACGAGTCGCTGAAGACGGCGATCACGCGCTTCGGCAACAACCTGCGCGTGGCCGGCACCGCGGAGCTCGGCAATCGCCAGACGACTCTGCGTGAGCAGGCCTTGCAGACGCTGATGAAAGTGCTCAAGGACTGGTTTCCGCACGCGGCCAACCCGACCTCTGCACACTTCTGGGTGGGCCGCCGGCCGATGACGCCCGATGGCGCGCCGCTGCTCGGCCCGGCCGGCGTGGACAATCTGTGGCTGAATCTCGGGCACGGCTCGACGGGCTGGGCAATGTCGATGGGCTCGGGCCGGGTGGTCGCGGATCTGATTACGCAGCGCACGCCGGAAATCGATCTGGACGGGCTGACGTTGGCGCGGTATCGGAAGTAGCAATAAAAAGCCGGGTCACCCTCTCAGGTGCCCGGCTTTGTTTTTACCGCTTTGTCGTCTCCACCACATCCTGCAAGTAGTGGCTGGTTTCCGCGTTGAAGAGCGAAAACCGGCCGGAGACGTTACGTTAGCGCGGCAGTTCCGAATGACCCATCAGGAACGCATCGACCGAACGTGCGCACTGACGGCCTTCGCGGATCGCCCACACCACCAGCGACTGGCCACGACGCATATCGCCCGCGGTGAAGACCTTGTCCACCGACGTGTAATACGCCTTGTCGCCTTCAGTCGAAGCGCGCACGTTGCCACGGTTGTCCTTGTCGACGCCGAACGCTTCGAGCACCGGCGACACCGGTTGCGTGAAGCCCATGGCCAGCAGCACCAGATCGGCCTTCATTTCGAATTCCGAGTTCGGCACTTCCTGCATCTTGCCGTCCTTCCATTCGACGCGCGCCGCGATCAGCTTCTCGACCTTGCCGTTCTTGCCTTCGAGGCGCTTGGTAGCCACCGCCCAATCGCGCGAGCAACCTTCGTCATGCGACGACGACGTGCGCAGCTTGATCGGCCAGTACGGCCACACGAGCGGCTTGTTCTCTTCTTCCGGCGGTTGCGGCAGCAGTTCGAATTGCGTGACGCTCTTCGCGCCATGACGGTTCGACGTACCGACGCAGTCCGAACCCGTATCGCCGCCACCGATCACGACCACATGCTTGCCCTTGGCGAGCAACTGGTTCGCGACCTTGTCGCCGGCGTTGACCTTGTTCTGCTGCGGCAGGAATTCCATCGCGTAGTGGATGCCTTCCAGCTCGCGGCCCGGCACCGGCAAATCGCGCGGCGTTTCGGAACCGCCGGCTATCACGACCGCGTCGAACTGCTCTTTCAGCTCGGCCGGCGTGATGGTTTCCTTCGCGGTGTTACCGATATGCGCCGGCAGCGAATCCGCCTTGCCGACGAATACGTTAGCGCGGAACGTCACGCCTTCGGCTTCCATCTGGCGCATGCGGCGGTCGATCAGCCACTTCTCCAGCTTGAAGTCAGGAATGCCGTAACGCAGCAAGCCACCGATGCGGTCGTTCTTTTCGAACACGGTGACATCGTGCCCCGCGCGCGCGAGTTGCTGCGCGACGGCCAAACCGGCGGGGCCTGATCCGACCACAGCGACCTTCTTGCCCGTCTTGTGCTTCGGCGGCAGCGGTGCGACCCAACCTTCGGCCCACGCTTTGTCGATGATCGCGTGTTCGATCGACTTGATGCCGACCGCGTCGTCGTTGATGCCGAGCGTGCATGCCGCTTCGCACGGCGCCGGGCAGATGCGGCCCGTGAACTCGGGGAAGTTGTTCGTGGAGTGCAGCACTTCGATCGCGGTCTTCCAGTCCTGATGGAACACCAGGTCGTTGAAGTCCGGGATGATGTTGTTCACCGGGCAGCCGTTGTTGCAGAACGGAATGCCGCAGTCCATGCAACGTGCGCCTTGAATCTTGGCTTCGTCGTCGGTCAGTGCCGCGACGAATTCCTTGTAGTGCTTCACACGCGTGAGCGGAGCTTCGTACGCCTCGTGGCGGCGCTCGAACTCGAGAAAACCGGTTGCCTTGCCCATGTGGTTCTCTTCTCTATCTGTATCAGGTGAGGTGATCTACACCCGCCGCGCGTCGAACAATCGAATCGTCGAGCGGCGGGTACGGCTAAATGTGACGTCTGCGGATCGAGCCGCGGGCGGGTCAGTTAAGCAGCGAGGACTTCCTTGTTCGCCTTCTTCGCTGCCATTTCGCCCAGTGCGCGCTTGTATTCGGTCGGGAACACCTTCACGAACTGACGGCGCGACGCATCCCAGTTTTCCAGCAACGCTTTCGCACGCGGCGAACCCGTGAACTGGAAGTGACGTTCGATGAGACCCTTGAGCAGGGCTTCGTCGGTTGCGCCGCTGTGCCACAAGCCCTTGTCGACCGTGCGTTCCTGTTCCGCCTGTTGCAGAACCGGATCGAGCGCGACCATCGACTTGTTGCACTTGCCCGCGAACGTGTTGTCCGGGTCGTACACGTAAGCGATGCCACCCGACATACCGGCCGCGAAGTTACGGCCCGTTTCGCCGAGCACGATCACCGTGCCGCCCGTCATGTATTCGCAACCATGGTCGCCCGTGCCTTCGACAACCGCCGTTGCGCCCGAGTTACGCACGCAGAAACGCTCGCCCGCGACGCCGCGGAAGAACGATTCGCCTTCGATCGCGCCGTACATCACCGTGTTGCCGCAGATGATGTTTTCTTCGGACTTGCCGCGGAAATCGTTGGTCGGGCGGATGATGATGCGGCCGCCCGAGAGGCCCTTGCCGACGTAGTCGTTGCCGTCGCCGACCAGATCCAGCGTCACGCCTCTCGCGAGGAACGCGCCGAAACTCTGGCCTGCGGTGCCCTTCAACTGGATGTGAATCGTGTCGTCAGGCAGGCCGTCGTGGCCGTACTTCTTCGCGATCGTGCCGGACAACATCGCGCCGACCGTACGGTTCACGTTGCGCACCGGCTGGATGAACGAGACGTGCTCGCCCTTCTCTATCGCGGCCTTCGCCTTCTCGATCAGCACGTGATCCAGTGCGCGGTCGAGACCGTGGTCCTGCACGTCGACGTGCTTGCGTGCGACATCAGCCGAAACTTGCGGCTGATAGAACACGCGCGAGAAGTCGAGACCCTTCGCTTTCCAGTGTTCGACGCCCTTCTTCATATCGAGCAGCTCGGCGTGACCGATCAGGTCCTCGAACTTGCGGATGCCCAGTTGCGCCATGATTTCGCGCGCTTCTTCCGCAACGAAGAAGAAGAAGTTGACGACGTGTTCCGGCTGGCCCTGGAACTTCGCACGCAGCACCGGATCTTGCGTCGCGACGCCGACCGGGCAGGTGTTCAGGTGGCACTTGCGCATCATGATGCAGCCTTCGACGACGAGCGGCGCCGTCGCGAAGCCGAATTCGTCCGCGCCGAGCAGCGCGCCGATCACGACGTCACGGCCGGTCTTCATCTGACCGTCGGCCTGCACGCGGATACGGCCGCGCAGCTGGTTCAGCACCAGCGTTTGCTGCGTTTCCGCCAGACCCAGTTCCCACGGCGTACCGGCATGCTTCACCGACGACAGCGGCGACGCGCCCGTACCGCCATCGTGGCCGGCGATCACGACGTGATCGGCCTTCGCCTTGGCGACACCGGCAGCAACCGTACCGACGCCCGACTCCGACACCAGCTTCACCGACACGCTGGCCGCCGAGTTGGCGTTCTTCAGGTCGTGAATCAGCTGCGCCAGATCTTCGATCGAGTAAATGTCGTGGTGCGGCGGCGGCGAAATCAGGCCAACGCCCGGCACCGAATAACGCAGCTTGCCGATGTATTCCGACACCTTGTGACCCGGCAGCTGACCGCCTTCGCCAGGCTTTGCGCCTTGCGCCATCTTGATCTGGATCTGATCGGCCGACGCGAGGTATTCCGCCGTCACGCCGAAACGGCCCGACGCCACTTGCTTGATCTTCGAGCGCAGCGAATCGCCGTCCTTCAGCGGAATGTCGACGATCACTTCGTCGCCAATCACCGACTTCATGGTGTCGCCGTTCTTGATCGGAATGCCGCGCAGTTCGTTGCGATAACGGTTCACGTCCTCGCCGCCTTCGCCGGTGTTCGACTTGCCGCCGATGCGGTTCATCGCGACAGCCAGCGTGGCGTGGGCTTCCGTGCTGATCGAGCCCAGCGACATGGCGCCGGTGGCGAAACGCTTGACGATGTCCTTCGCCGATTCCACTTCGTCGAGAGGAATCGCCTTGGTCGGGTCGAACTTGAATTCGAACAGGCCGCGGAACGTCATGTGGCGCTTGGTCTGATCGTTGATCAGATGCGCGTATTCCTTGTACGTCTGGTACGAGTTGCTGCGCGCCGAGTGTTGGAGCTTGGCGATCGCATCCGGCGTCCACATGTGTTCTTCGCCGCGCACGCGATAGGCGTACTCGCCACCCGCGTCGAGCATGTTCGCGAGCACCGGGTTGTCGCCGAACGCATCGCGATGCAGACGGATCGCTTCTTCCGCAACATCGAACAGGCCGATGCCGCCGACCTTCGACGAGGTGCCGTTGAAGTACTTCGACACCAGGCCTTCAGACAGACCGACTGCTTCGAAAATCTGCGCGCCGGTGTAGGACATGTAGGTCGAAATGCCCATCTTCGACATGACCTTCATCAGACCCTTGCCGACTGCCTTGGTGAAGTTGTAGACCGCCTTCTCCGCCGACAGGTCGCCCTTCAGGCCCACTGCCATCTGGCTGAGCGTTTCCATCGCGAGGTACGGGTGCACGGCTTCCGCGCCGTAGCCCGCAAGCAGCGCGAAGTGGTGCGTTTCACGCGCCGAGCCGGTTTCAACGACGAGGCCCGCGCTCGTGCGCAGACCGTGCTGGACGAGGTGCGTATGGATCGCGGCGGTGGCCAGCAATGCCGGGATCGCGACGTTGTCGCGGTCGGTCTTGCGGTCCGACACGATCAGCATGTTGTAGCCGGACTTGACCGCATCCACGGCTTCCGCGCACAGCGAAGCCAGACGCGCTTCGATGCCTTCCTTGCCCCAGGCCACCGGATAGCAGATGTTCAGTTCGTAGGAGCTGAACTTGCCGCCCGTGTACTGATCGATCGCGCGGATCTTGGCGATGTCCTTGAAGTCGAGCACCGGCTGCGACACTTCGAGGCGCATCGGCGGGTTGATGTTGTTGGTGTCCAGCAGGTTCGGCTTCGGACCGACGAACGACACCAGCGACATCACCATGTTTTCACGGATCGGGTCGATCGGCGGGTTCGTGACTTGCGCGAACAACTGCTTGAAGTAGTGATAGAGCGTCTTGTTCTTGTTGGACATGACCGCCAGCGGCGAGTCGTTGCCCATCGAACCGACGGCTTCTTCGCCGGCTTGCGCCATCGGCGCCATCAGGAACTTGAGGTCTTCCTGCGTGTAGCCGAACGCCTGCTGGCGATCCAGCAAAGCAGCGGCTTCGCGGCGTTCCGTCGCGACGTCTTCGGCCTTCGCCTCGATTTCGTCGAGCTTGATGCGCACGGCGTCGATCCAGCTCTTGTACGGCTTGGCGTTCGCGAGGTTGTCCTTCAGTTCCTTGTCGTCGATGATGCGGCCGTGTTCCATGTCGATCAGGAACATCTTGCCCGGCTGCAGACGCCACTTCTTGACGATCTTCGACTCGGGGATAGGCAGCGTGCCCGCTTCCGACGCCATGATGACCAGGTCGTCGTCAGTAACGATGTAGCGCGCCGGACGCAGACCGTTACGGTCAAGCGTGGCGCCGATCTGGCGGCCGTCGGTGAAGGCGATCGCGGCGGGGCCGTCCCACGGCTCCATCATCGCGGCGTGGTATTCGTAGAACGCGCGGCGGTTGTCGTCCATCAGCGTGTGCTGTTCCCACGCTTCCGGGATCATCATCATGACCGCGTGGACGAGCGGGTAGCCGGCCATGACCAGCAGTTCGAGGCAGTTGTCGAACGAGGCGGTATCCGATTGGCCCGGGTAGATCAGCGGCCACAGCTTGGGCAGATCGTCGCCGAGCACGTGCGACGCGATCGCGCCGGTACGGGCGTTCAGCCAGTTGACGTTGCCCTTCACCGTGTTGATTTCGCCGTTGTGGGCGATCATGCGGTACGGGTGAGCCAGTTCCCACGCCGGGAACGTGTTGGTCGAGAAGCGTTGGTGCACCAGCGCCAGCGCCGACACCGTGCGCTCGTCCTGCAGGTCGCGGTAATACACGCCGACCTGGCCGGCCAGCAGCAGCCCCTTATAGACGACCGTGCGCGCCGAGCACGACGGCACGAAGTATTCCTTGCCGTGCTTGAGCTTGAGCGCCTGGATGCGGTGGCTCGCTGTCTTGCGGATCACGTACAGCTTTCGCTCGAGCGCGTCGGTCACCATGATGTCCTTGCCGCGGCCGATGAAGATCTGGCGGATCAGCGGCTCGCTCGCCTTGACGGTGGGCGAAATCGGCATGGTGTGGTCGACCGGCACGTCGCGCCAGCCCAGCACGACCTGGCCTTCAGCCTTCACCGTGCGTTCCAGCTCCTGTTCGCAGGCGAGACGCGATGCATGTTCCTTCGGCAGGAACACCATGCCCACGCCGTACTCGCCGTTCGGCGGCAACACGACGCCCTGCTTGGCCATTTCCTCACGATAGAAACCGTCCGGAATCTGGATCAGGATGCCCGCGCCGTCGCCCATCAGCGGATCGGCGCCGACGGCGCCCCGGTGGTCGAGGTTCTCGAGAATCTTCAAGCCTTGCTCGATGATCTCGTGGCTTTTCTTGCCCTTGATGTGAGCGACGAAGCCGACGCCGCAGGCGTCATGTTCGTTTTGCGGGTCGTACAGACCTTGCGCGGCGGGAACCGGGTGAGTCGGTTGCTGGTGGTCGTTCATGGGGACACCGTCTGTGAGGGGCCGGACAGGCCGTTAAAACCGTTTTTCTATTGCCGCAGTGCGCTCCGCAACCGCGTCGGCGACTCTGTACGCTTGAATGCTACGCGTGCCAAAAAGTGCCGGAATTCGGAATATACGCGACGAATCAACGGAATAGCAAATAAAACGTGATGTTCGAACCCCAATTATCAAGTTGGTGCATTGCGGCTATTTTTTATTGGTGCCACATCAAAAAGGTGCAAAAGAAAACGGCATGCGAAGATGCCGTTTCGGGTGCAGCCCTTTGATATGGAACGTTTTATTGCGTCTGCGGTGTCTCGCGGACCTTGCGCGGCCGGCCGCGCGGCAGCGGCGAAACACGCCGGTTGGCGGCCCGCGCCGCCCATTCGCGGTAGGTGTCGCTGCCCAGAACCCAACCTTTCAGGGTGGCCTGCTGAAGCTGACTGGCTTCGCGTTCGTCGAGCGGCTGCTCGCACAACTCGCGGTAAGCGCGCTGTCGTTCGAACGGCGTGTTGCCGAGCGACCAGTACAACGGGTGGTCGGTAATCAGGCTGTCGAGCGTGAGGCCGATGTGATGCCGGTAGCTCGACCAGCGGTAGTCCTCGGGCGCGCTCACCAGCCCGGCTCGCACCGGCGACATCTCAACTACGCGGCTCGCCAGCAGGAAATACCGCTCACCTTCAATGACCGTGGCACGGTAGCGGCCCTCCCACAGGGTGCCGCGGCGCGCGTAACGCCGGTTGAAGTGCGCAACGTAGCGGCGCCCCACCGCCTGCATCGCCTTCGGCAGGCTCGACTCCTCAGTGGGCGTGACGAGCAGTTGGACAGAGCCAGGCATCAACGCATACGCGTGGATGGACAAGTGATGGTCGCGTGAAGCCGCTTTTAAACAGTCGATGAAAAGCTCGTAGTCCTGGTCGTCGACGAATGCGGGCTGCTGATCGAGTCCACGGAGGATGACGTGCTGCGGCTGGTCAGGGACATAGAGACGTGCAAGCCGTGCCATGCTGGAGTATCCAATAGTCGCGTTGGTACATACCCGAAGGTCCGAAGAACCGCGCGCGCCCGGGGTTCGGCGCAGCACGGCTAAGCCAGAAACCACGCGGAGCCTAGGGAGAAAGCTCTAACCGCCGCGTATGGTTTGTTTCAAACGTTGTAGTCATAATGAGCGGGCCTTTTTTGGAGGAGCACATATGAAATTAAAACAGGCCGTAACGGGGATCGCGGCGCTAGCCTGCATGACAACGGCAGCGCACGCGCAATCGGCCGGAAGCTTTTACGTCACATCAGGCTGGTTCCATCTTGCGCCTCAATCGAGCAGCGACCCGTTGAAAGTGACAAGCATTGGCGGCAGCCCGACCAACATCACCGAAGCCAACACCGGCGCATCACTCAGTTCAGCCGACACTCTTGGCTTCACCGCCGGCTACTTCATCACAGATCACATCGCGACCGAGTTCGTGATCGGCGTCCCACCTTCGTTCGACCTTGAAGGCTCGGGCAGCCTCGCCCAATTCGGCAAGCTGGGTCAGGCGAAACAGTGGAGCCCGACTCTGCTGTTCAAGTACTACTTCAACGCCCCGACCGCCACCTTCCGCCCGTATCTCGGCATCGGTGTAAGCCGCATCTGGTTCACCGACGAAAAGATCACCAACGGCGCATTCGAGGCAAACGTTCTGCATGGTCCGACCAGCGTCTCTACGGATAGTTCGTGGGAGCCGGTGTTTAATGCGGGTTTCACCTATGCGTTCAACCAGCACTGGTTCGCGGGCGTCTCGGTCTCGTACCTGCCGCTCAGCACGACCGCCAAGCTCAGCACCGCCGCAAACACGCCGGTCGGCACGCTGAATGTGCAATCGCAAACCAAGATCAAGCTGAACCCGATCGTTACCTACGTCAACATCGGTTACCGTTTCTAACGCGTCACGAAATTGGGGCCGTTTAGTTAGGGTAGTCGAATTTTCGCGGCTTGGACAACGCTGTCATCATCCAATGACGGCGTTTTTCATTTGGTGCGCGTGGAAGGGCTGTTCGCGGTGTGTGTGGCGATCATCCAGCGGGGCAAGTGCGAGCGTGCGTTTGTAAATTTGACCAGCAAGCGGGCCGGCTCGTGCAATATCTGCTGAGGAATCGCGGCCCGCGCCACGGTGCGTAGGGGCTTGGGGTTTGGCACCGAAGTTGCGCTCTCGAAGTGTTTCCCGCGTGGCGACGTGTATCTCTATGCCAGCGTGGGACCTTTTTCATCCTCATCTCATCGACGGAGCGACCATGACAACACTTCCGAACACGCGAGACGCCCTCGGCGAATCCTGGACCACCACCAGCCGCCGTGCGCGGCGTATCGCTCGCCATAGCCGCCACGCGGCCGAAGATATCGCAGGTGAACTGCGCACGCTGATGTCGGAACTCGAATCCACCCTGGCGGACGGCACCCAGGCGGATGCAGTGGCGCTGCGCAGCAAACTGCGCAAGCAGCTCGACACCGCTCGCGAGCGCCTGAACGACACCCGCGAAGCCATGCGCGAACGCGCTGAAGTGGCGATCGCCGACGCCGACGACTACGTGCACGAAAACCCCTGGCAGACGATTGCGATCGTCGGCGGCGTTGCGCTGATCGCGGGTGCGCTGTTCGCATCGCGGGTGCGCTAGGCGGGTTTTTGCAACGAGCAGCGAGACGGGCCGCCATCGCGGCGGCCTTTTTGCGCCGACGCCCGTCGGTGCAGGCCCGTTTAGTTGTCGTCGATTACGAACAGCCGTTGATACTCCTTCACCGCGTATCGATCCGTCATGCCCGCGATGTAATGGGCGATCAGGCGCGGTTGCTGCGACGCGTCCGTTGATTGATAACCGGGTGGCAATAGCCGCGAATCTTCGGTGAACGCATCGAACAAACCGGCCACCACGCGGCGGGCCTTATTGGCCATGCGCATCACGCGATAGTGGCGGTACAGATTTTTGAACAGGAAACGCTTGAGCACCGCCGCCTGCGCGGCGATTGCTTCGCTATGCGCGACCAGCGGCGGTGCGGCGCGCACTGCGTCCAGCGAAGCCGGCGCATGCTTTGCAAGATTGAGCGAGGTCGTATCGATCAGGTCGACGATCAACGTATTGATGATGCGGCGCACCGTCTCGTGAATCAGCCGGCGCCCTTCGATCTGCGGAAAGTCGCCGCGCGCCGCCACGTAGTGCGTCTGCCATAACTCCACTTCGGCAAGCTGCTCCACCGTGAGCAAGCCCGAGCGCAAGCCGTCGTCGACGTCGTGGTTGTTGTACGCGATCTCATCGGCGACATTGGCGATCTGCGCTTCGATGGAAGGCTGCCGCCCCTCCAGAAAGCGCTCGCCGAGCGCGCCGAGGCGCCGCGCATTCTCGCGCGAGCAGTGCTTGAGAATGCCTTCCCGCGTTTCGAAGCACAGATTCAGGCCGTTGAACGCGCCGTAGTGCTCCTCCAGATCGTCGACCACCGCGAGGCTTTGCAGATTGTGTTCGAAGCCGCCATGCTCGCGCATACATTCGTTCAGCGCGTCCTGGCCCGCATGGCCGAACGGTGTATGACCGAGATCGTGTGCAAGCGAAATGGCTTCAACGAGGTCTTCGTTGACGCGCAGATTGCGAGCCACCGAACGGGCGATCTGCGCGACTTCCAGGCTATGGGTGAGTCGCGTGCGAAACAGATCGCCCTCGTGATTCACGAATACCTGGGTTTTGTATTCGAGCCGGCGGAACGCCGTCGAATGGACAATGCGGTCGCGATCGCGCTGGAATTCGGTGCGCGCGCTGGGCGCGGCTTCGGGATAGCGGCGTCCGCGCGATTGAGCAGAACGTGCCGCATACGGCGCGAGGTGCGCTTCGAGTGCTTCCTGCGACGGCACGCCGCTCACGGGCGTGCCTGCCGGGTCATGCTTTACATCGTCGCTGCGCCTGTCAGTCACCGGATTCTCCGAAACATGGGCGGCGCCTCGTGACGCTCGTACGTGCTGCCTTGCTGCGAAGCCTCTGCCGGGTCGGTCTAGACGGCGGCGGCCAGCGTGGCGTGCACCTCGGCGTCGGGCGCCTGGGTGATCAGCGTCTCACCGAAACGCTTCAGCAGAATGAATTTGATCGCGCCGGCTTCAGCCTTCTTGTCGACCCGCATGAGGTCGACATAACGCGACTCGCCGAGCGCAGGCGCCCGGGTGGGCAGATGCGCGGCAACGATCACGTCGACCAGACGCTTGCGCGCCGCTTCGTCGAGATAACCCATGCGCACGGACAGGTCCGCCGCCATCACCATCCCGCAGCCCACCGCCTCGCCGTGCAGCCATTCGCCGTAGCCGAGTCCGGCTTCGATCGCGTGGCCGAAGGTGTGGCCGAAATTGAGGATCGCGCGCAGCCCGCCTTCGCGCTCGTCCTGCGCCACGACTGACGCCTTGATCTCACACGAGCGCTTGACCGCCAAGGCCAGCACTTCGGGCTCGCAGCGATTGAGCGCTTCGACGTTCGCTTCGATCCAACTGAAGAAACCGGCGTCGGCAATCGCGCCGGTCTTGATCACTTCAGCGACGCCCGCCGCCAGTTCACGCGCCGGCAGCGTGCGCAGCGCGCCGATGTCGGCGATCACGGCCTGCGGCTGGTAGAACGCGCCGATCATGTTCTTGCCAAGCGGATGGTTGATGCCAGTCTTGCCGCCCACCGACGAATCCACCTGCGATAGCAACGTAGTCGGTACCTGAATGAACGGCACACCGCGCATGTAGCACGCTGCGGCAAACCCCGTCATGTCGCCGATCACGCCGCCGCCCAAGGCAATCAGCGTGGTCTTGCGATCGGCGCGCGAGCCCAGCAGCGCGTCGAAAATCAGGTTCAGGGTTTCGAGGTTCTTGTACGCTTCGCCGTCGGGCAAAACAACCGTGGACACCTGCTTGCCAAGCGGCGCCAGCGCGGCGCGCAGCTTGTCACCGTACAGCGGGTCAACCGTGGTGTTCGTGACGATAGTGACCGAACTGCCGGCGATATGCGGCGCGAACAACGCGGTCTGGCCGATCAGATCGGCACCGATATGGATGGGGTAGGCGCGCTCGCCCAGTTCGACATTGACGGTAATCATACGGTCCATTATGACGCAGGATGTTTGGCGACGCCGGCCATCTCGAGCTGCATCAGAACCATGTTGACGAGTCCGTTGACCGAGGGCCGGCCAGTTTCGATCACGAAGTGCGCGCATTCCCGGTATAGCGGATCGCGTACTTCGTAGAGCGCCTCGAGGCGCGCTTTGGGGTCTTCAGTCTGCAAAAGCGGGCGATTCTTGTCGCGTCGGGTGCGCAGCCACAGATCGTGCGGATTGGCGCGCAAATAGATCACCACACCCCGATTTTGCAGCGCTTCGCGGTTTTCCGGCCGCAGCACCGCGCCGCCGCCCGTGGCCAGCACGATATTGTCGCGCCCGGTCAGGTCGGAAATCACGTGCGCTTCGCGATCGCGAAAGCCCGCTTCGCCTTCCAGCTCGAAGATCACCGGGATGCGCGCGCCCGTACGCGCCTCGATTTCATGGTCGGAATCGAAGAACGGGCGATCGAGACGGCGCGCAATGGCCCGGCCCACGGTGGTTTTGCCTGCCCCCATGAGCCCTACAAAAAATACATTGGCGTGTGCGTCCCGCGCTTGCAACGGTGTCCCTCTGGCTAATCCGGTATGGTTCGTGCCGCAGCTTACTGGCAAAGCGGCTGCCTTGTCGAGCCTGCAGGCCGCCGCTGGAGAGCGGCGGCAGCGTGCCCCTAATTTGTCTGAACGACGCGCGGCGTGATGAAAACTGCCAGTTCACTGCGCTGGTCCCGATGGGCCCGATGGCGGAAAAGCGCGCCTAAAACCGGTATTTTGCCCAGGAGCGGCACCCGCGTCACATCGTCCCGGTTGTCGGTCGCGTAAATTCCGCCGATCGACACCGTACCACCATCTTCGACTTCGACGCGCGTTTGCACGTGTTTGGTATTAATCGCGGGCCCGGCGTCGGTCTGCTCGCCGACGCTGTCTTTGGCGACGTCGAGGTCCAGCACCACTCTACCGTCCGGCATGATTTGCGGCTCGACCTCCAGTTTGAGCGTAGCGCGGCGAAACTGCACGCCCGACACGCCCTGCCCCACTTTTGCCTGATACGGCAGCTCTGTGCCTTGCTCGACAACCGCTTTCATGCGGTCCGCCGTCACGACGCGGGGGCTCGAGACGATTTCGCCGCGCCCTTCGGCCTCCAGCGCGCTCAGCTCGATGTTCAGGAGCCGCGTCGCGCCGGCTGCGAACAAGGTCAGCCCGGCGGTGGCGGCATCGAAACCGGAAATCGGACGCGCTGACAGATCGTACACGGTGCCGTCCGCGCCGCCGGTCAGGCCTCGGGCGGTGCCGTCGGCGCTGGTGGCCGCCATTGAGAGCCGTACGCCGAGATTGCGCGAAAAGCCGTGCTCTCCCTCGACGATGCGTGCTTCGATCAACACCTGACGGGTCGGCCGGTCGACGGAAGCAAGCAGCGCCGTGATTTGCGCGAGGCGTCCTTCGAGATCGGTGACGAACAGCAGATTGGTACGCGGATCGGCCGTCGCGGCGCCGCGTTTGGACAGCACGCGCTGGTTACCGGCGCCGGTCAGCAGGCGCCGCACGTCTTCGGCCCGCGCGTAGTGCAGCTCGAACGTGCGGCTTGCGAGCGGTTCGAGATCGGCGGCTCTCGCGTGCGCTTCGAAACGCTGCCGTTCGCGCGCGGCCAGCTCCGCGATCGGCGCGACCCAGATCACGTTGCCGTGGCGCTCCATGGCCAGCCCGTTGACGTCGAGCAAGGTGTCGAACGCGGTGCGCCACGGCACCTTGTCGAGTCGCAATGAGACGGCGCCGCGCACTCTCTCACTCGCGACGATGTTCAGGCCGGTGAACTGGGCGAACGCGTTGAGCACCGCACCGAGTTCCGCGCGCTGGAAGTTAAGTGAGATCGGTTTGTCGTCTGCGGCGAGTTTGGCGTCGTCGGGTGTTTTCGGTGCGTTGCTTAAGCGCGCAAGCGGAGGCAGCGGCACCGGCGGCCCTTCGAGCGCCGAGGTTCCCTTGGCGTCGTTGTGCGCCGACATCGCGGATTGCCTCCGTAGTGGCACCGAACCGTCTGCGTCGTCGGCAAGGTCGTCAGCGCGTCCGATGTCAGCGGGTGCCGTCCCTCGCGATACGCCAGAGTCGGCGACGGAATTGTCGCGGAACGGGTTGGGTACTTCGGCAGCGATGCCGCGCGGTAAGGGCGGTACATCGTATCGGGCTTCGGGCGCCGTAATGGCGTCGTCGAGCGGCATGTATGCGGGCAGCGGCGGCAACGGTGGCGTCGAAGCATGCACGATGCCGACGCTTATCGCCATGCATGCGATCAGGCTGCGAATCGGATTGCGAAGCAGGCTGCAAAGCGGATTGTGAATCGAGCTGCGAACCAAGTTGCAAACTGGGCTCGCACGCATCCTTCCAGACAAGCCGCGACACACGCCCGAACCAAACCACACACGAACGCCGACGCGCGACTCCGCAAAACCGAACGTCTTCATCAACCTCATCAGGACGTCCCCGTCAGTGCCAGCGTGCGTGTCACGCCGCCATTTGCCAGCGTGATGCTGAGCGCGTCGAGCCGCGTGACGCGCTCGGTGCCGAGTTGCTGCCCGGACACGACGGTGGTCGCACCATCCGGCGTATCTAGCAAGGCAAGTCCGCGCGTGCGATCGTGCAGCAAGCCGACGAGGCGCAGCTGCGAAGCATCAGGCGGCGGCTCACCGGACGCAAGCATCTGCGGAAGCGAGAACGGGTCGAAGAACACGATATTTTCTTCGTCATCCGAATCGAGGCTTTCGTCGGCGAACGCGTCCGCATTCGCAGTTGAAGGCAGCGGCCTCAGCGCGCTGAATACGTGCAGCGTTGCTTTCACCGCTAACCAATCCGCATCGCGCTTGACCGTCACATCGACGGGCACGATCAGCACCGGCAGATCCGACAGGCCGCGCAGAAATGCCATCAGGTGAACGAAATCGGTGTGCGCGGTGAGTTGCACAGGACGCATGCTTTCGGCACCTGAGCCACTGGCAGCACCCGGTTCTACCGAGAGCAACGAGACGCTATTCTGCGCCGCGAGTTCGGATACGATCCGCACGTCGTCCGCGGAGGTCCATGGCGCAGGCAACTGTGCACCCGGCATGGCGGCAACGTCCCGACGCAGCGCGGGCAATTGCGTCAGCGCACGGTGCGCGTCAGTGAGGTGCCGCGTGGCCGCCTCCAATGCCGCACGGCTCGCCTCGATGCCGCCGAGATCCGCCACAACCCAACCATGCGTGCCAAGTCCGAACACCACTGCAGCGATCAGCAACGCAACCGCCCAACGGCGCCGACGACTCCAGGCAGCGAGCGGCACGCGCACGCGCGTCATCCACTGAGAAAGCGCTGGCCGCGCGCTGGCCGCGCCGCCGAACCCGACAAAAGTCGTACTCATTTCGTATCTCCTGACTGTTCAGATTTCATGTGACGTTGCGCGGCGAGGCCCGACGTATGGGCTGTTTTCTTCGGCGGGTCGCCCCAACGCAGATGCGCTCCGAATTCGATCGGGCCGCTCACGCTGGCCGCCGCCACCGGACTGCTGCGTGACGCCGAGCGACGCAGATCGCTCACCTCGGCGCCCTTCACACCGCGGATCGCGCTCAAGCGTTTGAGCCACTCGGCCGATGCGATATGTCCGCGCGAGGTCGCGAGCAACTCCGTCTCATGCTCGCGCTGCCGCATCTGCTGCAACACCACACCGTCACCGGGTTCAAAACTCAGTGCATCCAGCAGGTCGCGCAAATGCGTAAGTGGCTCGGACAAGTTCATCGCACGCGCCACGCCTTTGCGTTGTTCGTCCTGCACCCGCAACAATCTGGTGTGCTCGGCGAGCGGCTCGGCCAGTTGCGCAAGCGATTGTTCGACCGACGCGCGCCGCGCATCCAGCCGCGCCCTTTCGAATGCCTGCCATCCGACTAACGCGAACACGGCCGCAAAACCGGCTAGCGCGGCGGCAAACCATTCGAGCAGACGCCGCCGGCGCGCGAGCCGGGCGTTGCGTTGCCTGTACGGCAGCAGGTTGAAGCCGCCGAGCCACGGCTGTGTGAAGCGCACGCCACGCGTAGAAGCACGCGTGTCCGGGGCCGCCGGATCCAAACGGGGCTGCAGACCGCGCATCATTCGAGTACTCCGCGCAACGCAAGTCCGAATGCGACCGCGGCAGCCGGCTCGTGCAACAGCGGATCGTGCAGTTGACGTGCGCGCCCACCCAGCGCCGCACACTCGAACGGCATCACGGTGCAACCCAACACATCGGCGATATCCGCGATCGAGAAACCCACGCTGTCGAGCAGATCGACCTCGCCGCTCAACAACGCACAATCGAGTACGGGGCCGTGGACAAGATCACGCAACGCGTCAGCGAGATCGGCGTGTTCGGGAGCCGGGTAGCGCATTTCACCGACCAGGCAATCGTCGACGATGCGCCAGCCATACACGCCGTCCGTGCCGATCCAGAGCGCGACATAGGGTTCGTGCGGATCGAGTTCGTGACTGGCCGCGTAGCGCATGGCGCGCAATGCCGCGTGCGGCTCGCCATCGATCGCGGTGAGCGAGATGCCGGCGGTCGCGGCGCATTCGATACGCGCTTCGAGATGCTGGCGTGCGGTTGCGGCGATCGTCACCGAACGGATTGGCGAACGCGTTTCGTCGACGAACCAGTCGACCGCCAACGCGTGCCGCTCGAGGCCTGCGATGCGCTCGACTTCGCTCATCACCGCCGGTTCGAGTTCGGCGAGTTCATGCCCGCCGTCTCCCACGCAACCGGCGAGCGCGGCAAGCCGTGTGAGCGGCACGGTAGTGGTCAACGTGGCCGAGGCGGGCAGCGCCATCGCGCAGCGCAATGCATGCGTCGCACACGCGCGCGGCAGCCCCGCGAATGCGTCACGCAACGCACGCGCCACCGCATGCCGGTCGGCGATCTCCGTACCGGCCATTGCGCCCGCGCCGAGCGGCACGGTGCTCGCATGTTCGATGTGCAGCGCGGCACGTGCGCGCGAATGCTGACTCACCACGACCAGCCGCACCGCCTGCGAACCCACATCGATGCCCGCCGCGAAACGCTGCGCGCCGAGTTGCACACCTTGAAGCCACGAACTTTTGAATGTCATCACGCCCTCCCTCAGACTCACGCGACGAACCATTCGAACGCGAGTAACGAGTGAGGATTGTGCTTAGCCGCGCCGCCGCGCGACACTCAGCCGAATGGCTAACGTTGCGCGACGCGCGCCCTCTCGGCCATCAAAGCGTCTACAGTGAAGTCATTCCCGCGCGCGGCGTGCAGACTTGTCAAGAACTGTCAGTAAGCACGCCGAAAGCTGAAAAGCGAGGCGGCTATAATCGCGGGACTGTTTTTTGGTGCCCATATGCAATCCACGTCTCCCACGTCTCCGCCGCCCGCGCCGCAGAAGCGCAAACGCCCCCTGTGGCTCAAGCTCATCATCGGCCTGGTGGGTCTGATCGTCGCAGGCATCCTGTGCGTGCTGCTGGTGCTCGGTTATGCGCTGGTGGTAGCAACGCCGAACCTGCCGTCGCTCGATGCGCTGACCGACTACCGGCCGAAGGTGCCATTGCGCATCTATACGGCCGACCACGTGCTGATCGGCGAATTCGGTGAAGAACGGCGCGATATCGTCCATATCCAGGACGTGCCGGATAGCCTGAAGAAAGCCGTGTTGGCGATTGAAGACGCGCGCTTCTACGATCACGGCGGCGTCGACCTCACAGGCATTGCGCGCGCCGGCTTCGTCGCACTGACCAACGGCCACGCCACGCAAGGCGCCAGCACGATCACCATGCAGGTGGCGCGCAACTTCTTCCTGTCGAGTGAAAAGACCTACACGCGCAAGATCTACGAGATGCTGCTCGCGTACAAGATCGAGTCGAAGCTGTCGAAAGATCAGATTCTCGAGGTGTACATGAATCAGATCTATCTCGGTCAGCGTGCGTATGGCTTCGCGAGCGCGGCGCGGGTCTACTTCGGCAAAGATCTGAAGGACCTGACCCTGGCGGAATCCGCCATGCTGGCGGGTTTGCCGAAGGCGCCGTCCGCGTATAACCCGGTGGTCAATCCGAAGCGCGCGAAGATCCGCCAGGAGTACATCCTGCAGCGCATGTACGAACTGCACTACATCACTCAGGAACAATACGACGAGGCAAGCAGGCAGCCGCTGATTGTCAAGGGCGCGGGCAAGGAATTCAGCGTGCACGCGGAATACGTCGCGGAAATGGTGCGGCAGATGATGTACGCGCAGTATCGCGAAGAGGCGTACACGCGTGGGCTGAACGTGGTGACCACCATCGACTCGGCCGACCAGGACGTTGCTTACCGGGCGCTGCGCAAAGGTCTGATGGACTACGAACGGCGCCACGGCTATCGCGGGCCGGAAGCGTTTATCGATTTGCCGTCCGATGCGGACGACCGCGAACAGGCCATCGACGACGCGTTGCTCGAACATCCCGACAACGGTGAAATCATCGCCGCGGTGGTCACGGCGGCGAGCCCGAAGCAGGTGCAGGCCACCTTCATCGACGGCAACGTCGCGACCATTCAGGGCGACGGCCTGCGCTTCGCGCAGTTCGCGCTCGGCACGCGCGCGCAGCCGAATCAACGCGTGCGGCCCGGCGCGATCATTCGCGTCGTGAAGGATGACGAGGGCAACTGGTCGATCACGCAGTTGCCTCAAGTGGAAGGCGCATTCGTTTCGGTGGTGCCGCAGGATGGCGCGATTCGCGCGCTGGTCGGCGGTTTCGACTTCAACAAGAACAAGTTCAACCACGTGACCCAGGCGTGGCGTCAACCGGGCTCGAGCTTCAAGCCGTTCATCTATTCGGCCTCGCTCGAAAAGGGGCTCGGACCGGCCACGGTGATCAACGATGCGCCGCTCTTTTTCAGCGCTGCGGAGACGGGCGGCCAGGCGTGGGAACCGAAGAACTACGGCGGCGGTTTCGATGGTCCTATGACCATGCGCACCGCCCTGCAGAAGTCGAAGAACCTCGTGTCGATTCGCATCCTGAACCACATCGGCACCAAGTACGCGCAGCAATACATCACGCGTTTCGGCTTCGACGCGGATCGTCACCCAGCTTACCTCCCGATGGCGCTCGGCGCGGGACTCGTTACGCCCTTGCAGATGGCCGGCGCGTTCTCGGTGTTTGCTAACGGCGGCTATCGCATCAACCCGTATCTGATCGCGGAAGTCACCGATCAGCGCGGCATCGTCGTGGCGCACGCGCAACCGCTGGTCGCCGAGCAGAGCGCGCCGCACGCGATCGAACCGCGCAATGCATATGTGATGAACAGCCTGCTGCAAAGCGTCGCGCAACGAGGCACGGGCGCGAAGAGCAACGTGCTGAAACGTACCGACCTCGGCGGCAAGACCGGCACGACGAACGATTCGCGCGATGCGTGGTTCGGCGGCTATCAGCACACGCTCACAGCGATCGCGTGGATCGGTTACGACAACCCGCGCAGTCTCGGCGATAAGGAAACGGGCGGCGGCCTCGCGTTGCCGGTTTGGATCGAATACATGGCGCGCGCGCTCAAGGGTGTGCCGGACTACAAGATGCCGATGCCCGACGGTGTGACCGAGCTCGGCTCAGAACTGTATTTCGACGAGTTCACGCCGGGCCACGGATTCGTCTCGACGGTCGGTATCAGTCAGGCAGCGCTGGATGCCGAGGCGAGCGGTGCGTCCGCGGCCGCGCCCGAGCAGGTCGGCGAACAGGAAAAGCAGGACATCATGAACCTGTTCCGCGGGCACTAAAGACGCGCTCAGAAGAGGCGGCAACGTTCGCCAGAAAAAACCGCCGCGCTCGATGCGCGGCGGTTTTTACCAAACGCTTTACGCTTTGAACTGAACCGGCTCGCCGGCCTGCTGCGTCGCGTACTCCGACAGCGCGGCGAAAAACTCGGTGCCGCTGCGCGTATCGCGCCATTCACCGTCGATGAAACGGAAGTGGAAACCACCCGCTTTCGCGGCGATCCAGATCTCGCTCATCGGCGGCTGCAGGTTGACGATGATCTTCGTGCGGTTCTCGAATTCGAGGGTCAGGACATTGCCGCTGCGCTCGAGTTCGATGTCGGCTTCCGTGTCGTCGAGCGCGCGTTCGATGGCGGCTAGCGCGGCTTCCGCGCGGGTCAGGTAATCACTATCGGACATGCTAAACTCCATCGATTATTTATTCAGGGACAGTCATGCGAGTCGTATCTCGGATGCGCGCGGCGGCGCCCGGCCGCGCGATTGTAGCGGGTTTAGCCATTCTCGCAGGTTGTGCACTTGCCGGCTGCGGGCAACGCGGTTCGCTCTATTTGCCCACCGTGCCGCCGCTACCGGCCAAGCCGATCGATCGCACACAACCGCCGTCGCCGGATACAGTGAAATCGGGCACGGCAACCCCCTCCACGATGGGTGAGGTGCCGGATACTTCCGGCGCGCCGCTCTCGTTGGCGCCGGAAAGCGAACTCGCCGCGCCGCCCGCATCCGCTGCTGCGCCTGCGCAACCTGCCTCCGCCGTCACTCCCGCTCAATAAGACTTTCGCATGACTCGATCCGCATTTGACTACGTCGACGGCGTGTTGCACGCCGAGGGCGTGTCCGCCGCCTCACTCGCCGAACAGTTCGGCACGCCGCTGTACGTCTATTCGCGCGCCGCGCTCACCGAAGCGTGGAATGCCTACGCAGGCGCTTGCGCCGGCCGCCATGCGACCGTGCACGTCGCCGTCAAGGCCAATAGTAATCTCGCGGTGCTGAACGTGTTCGCGCGTCTCGGCGCGGGCTTCGACATCGTGTCGGGCGGTGAGCTGGCGCGCGTGCTGGCCGCCGGCGGCAAAGCGGAAAACACCGTGTTTTCCGGCGTCGGCAAGCATGCGGACGAGATGCGTCAGGCGCTCGCGGCCGGCGTCAAATGCTTCAACGTCGAGTCGATTCCCGAGCTCGACCGTCTGAATGCGGTGGCGGCGGAAATGGGCAAAAAGGCCCCCGTCTCGCTGCGCGTGAATCCGGACGTCGACGCAAAAACGCATCCGTATATTTCCACCGGCCTGAAGTCGAACAAGTTCGGCGTCGCGTTCGAAGATGCACGCGCTACGTATCGCGCCGCCGCGGCGATGACGCATCTCGACGTGGTCGGCATCGACTGCCATATCGGCTCGCAGATCACTGAAGTCGCGCCGTATCTGGACGCAGTCGACAAGGTTCTCGAACTGGTCGAACAGATCGAACAGGACGGCGTGAAGATTCGCCACATCGACGTAGGCGGCGGTCTCGGCATCACGTATGACGACGAAACGCCGCCGGAAATCGGCGACTTCGTGCGCACCGTGCTGGATCGCATTGAAGCGCGCGGTCATGGGCATCGTGAAGTGTATTTCGAGCCGGGCCGTTCGCTGGTCGGCAATGCCGGTGTACTGCTTACGCGCGTCGAATTTCTGAAGCCTGGCGCGGAAAAGAACTTCGCCATCGTCGACGCGGCGATGACCGATCTTGCGCGCCCTGCGATGTATGAGGCGTATCACGCGATCGAGGCGGTCGTTAAGCGCGACGTGCCCGCCCACGTGTACGACGTGGTCGGCCCGGTTTGCGAAAGCGGCGATTGGCTGGGTCGCGAGCGTCTGCTGGCGGTCGAACCGAGCGATCTGCTGGCGATTCGCTCGGCCGGCGCCTATGGCTTTGTGATGAGCTCGAACTACAACACCCGTCCGCGTGCGGCCGAGGTGATGGTTGATGGTACACAGGTGCATGTGGTCCGTGCACGTGAAGAGGTGAAGCAGCTGTTTGCAGGCGAGACGATCTTGCCGGCGTAAACGTCTGAGCTTG
Organism: Paraburkholderia sp. SECH2; assembly: GCF_030464795.1. Lineage (NCBI taxonomy): Bacteria > Pseudomonadati > Pseudomonadota > Betaproteobacteria > Burkholderiales > Burkholderiaceae > Paraburkholderia > Paraburkholderia sp. SECH2. The sequence goes on along the minus strand of NZ_JALPRH010000021.1, from coordinate 25,923 downwards.
GATCTCACGACAAAAAAGGCGATGCCACTGCGGCATCGCCTTTTTATTTGCGCGTTTGAACCTCGTGGTCAGCGTGTCTTTACCCTCCGCTCGCGCAGCCATACGAGCAAACGCCACCCCAGCAACGCAACCATGATCGCCCCGTAGATCTTCGGCAAGATCAGGTCGTGCTTGCCCGCCTTCATCCACCAGAAGTGCAGGATCGCGAGCCCGCCGATCGCATAGATCGCGCGATGCAATGTCTGCCAGCGGCGTCCAAGTTTTCGCACCATCGCGCGCGGCGATGTAACGGCCAATGCGATCAGCAGCACGAACGCCGCGAAACCCACAGTGATGAAAGGCCGTTTGCCGATGTCCTTGAGAATCGCGGCAACGTCGAACCACTTGTCGAACCACAGGTATGTGGTGAAGTGCAGCGTCGCGTAGAAGAATGCATAGAGACCTAGCATCCGGCGAAACCTGGCCATTGCAGTGATGCCGGTCAGTCGACGCAACGGCGTCACCGCCAGCGTGATGCAAAGAAAGACGAGCGTCCACAGGCCCGTCGAGCGCGTGATGAACTCGATCGGATTCGCGCCCAGCCGATCGGTCACGCCGAACAGCACGATGCGCGCAAGTGGATACCACGCCGCAATGAACACCACGATTTTCGCGGGTACGATCCAGCGCGCACCGGTGGCGGCCCGCTTTGTCGTCGCTGACGCCGGCGCTTTGGTACGCGGCGTTGTTCGCGAGGTCTCGGTAACAGGTTGCGTATCGGAAGAAGCCATGGAGATGCCGCTCAAAAGTTCTTCTTCAGGTCCATGCCCTGATACAGCGACGCTACCTGATCGCCGTAGCCGTTGAACATCAACGTCTTGCGCTTGGGCGTAAAGAAACCATCTTCGCCGATGCGCCGCTCGGTGGCCTGGCTCCAGCGCGGGTGATCGACGTTCGGATTCACGTTCGAATAGAAACCGTATTCGTTCGAAGCGTACGTGTTCCAGCTGGTCGGCGGCTGCTTGTCGAGGAAGCGGATTTTCACCAGCGACTTCGCGCTCTTGAAGCCGTACTTCCACGGCACCACGACACGGATCGGCGCCCCGTTCTGATTCGGCAGCACCTGGCCGTAGAGACCCATCGTCAGGAACGTCAGCGGGTTCATTGCTTCGTCCATTCGCAGACCTTCGGTGTACGGCCAGTCGAGTACCGGCGTCGACAGGCCAGGCATTTGCGACGGATCGGCGAGCGTGATGAATTGCACGTATTTGGCGTTGCCGGTCGGCTGCACGCGCTTGATCAACTCCGCGAGCGGCACGCCAATCCACGGAATCACCATCGACCAGCCTTCGACACAACGCAACCGATACACGCGTTCCTCGAGCGGCGCGAGCTTCAGCAATTCGTCGATGTCGTACACCTTCGGATTCTTGATTTCGCCCTCGACGCTCACCTTCCACGGGTGCGGACGCAACGTACCGGCGTTGTGCGCGGGATCCGCCTTGTCGGTGCCGAACTCGTAGTAGTTGTTGTACGTGGTGATGTCCTTGTACGGCGTGATCTTGTCGGGCGCGACGAACTTCGGGTTGGTCTTCGCCATGAGCTTCTGCGCCTTCGGATCCGGCGACGAATACGCGGCTAGCGCTTCGCCATTTACGCCGATCAGACTACCGAGCGCCAACGCGCCCGCAGCCTGCAACACGCGCCGCCGGTTCTCGAAGACATGCTGAGGCGTGATTTCGCTGCGTGCGATGTCATCGCCAACGAGTTGAGTTCTGTCGCTTCGCTTGATCCACATCGTGCTGCTCCTTGCCGGCCCATCGGGTTGTCTATCTTACGGGGCCATATTGATGATCGGCTCGTTTAGCCACTCGCCCAGCCATCCTTGGGTGCTGATCTAACAAACACACTGGATGCAGCGAATATTCCGCCGGACGTAAAAAAACCGCCGGTGCGAAACACGCGGCGGTTTTTAGTCGGCTCAGAACGGCAGATCTTACAGCTTGCCGTAGCTATGCAGCCCCGACAGGAACATGTTGACGCCGAGGAACGCGAAGGTCGTCACCAGCAGGCCGGTCAGCGCCCACCATGCCGCCACCGCGCCGCGCAGGCCCTTCATCAGGCGCATATGCAGCCAGGCCGCGTAGTTCAGCCACACGATCAGCGCCCACGTTTCCTTCGGGTCCCAGCTCCAGTAACCGCCCCATGCTTCAGCAGCCCACAGCGCGCCGAGAATCGTCGCGATCGTGAAGAATGCGAAGCCGACGGCGATCGACTTGTACATCAGGTCGTCGAGCACATCGAGCGGCGGCAGGCGGTCGGCCAGCACGCCGCGTTCTTTCGCCAGATACGCAACGCCGACCATGGCCGACAGCGCGAAGCTGCCATAACCGATGAAGTTAGCCGGCACGTGGATCTTCATCCACCAGCTCTGCAGCGCCGGCACGAGCGGCTGGATCTGCTGGGCGTCGCGCGCGACCGAGTACCACATCAGGAAGCCGACCGCCGCGCTGATCACCAGCAGCACGAATGCGCCGAGCGCACGCGTGTTGTAGTGCTGCTCGTAGTACAGATAGAACAACGCGGTGATCAGGCTGAACAGCACGAACACTTCGTACAGGTTCGAGATTGGGATATGGCCGACGTCCGCGCCGATCAGGTACGACTCGTACCAGCGCACCATCAGACCGACGAAGCCCATCACCACCGCAGCCCACGTCATTTTTGAACCGATCGCGGCGCCGGTCGGGGAACGCGACAGCAGGCCGATCCAGTAGAAGACGGTGGCGAAGACGAAGAGCGCGCTCATCCACAGGATTGCGGACTGGCTCGACAGGAAATATTTGAGCAAGAACGCGTTATCCGCGCGCGTCAGATCGCCGTGATAGATCTGGATCGCCAGCAGCGACAGCGCGGCAATGCCCACCATCAGCGGACGCACCGGCTTCCAGCGCCAGCCGAGTACGACGAACACCGGCACCGCCAGGCACAGCACCAGTTTGTCGTAGTAATTCATGAACGGGTGATAGCGCGACAGCGCAAACCCCGCGCCCGCGACCATCACGACGGCGAACAGCCAGTCGACGACGCCGAGGCGTTTCAGAAACGGCCGCTCGTCGAACTGAGCAACGTTGAGTGCCTCGTTCGCGAACGACTTCTGCGGCCGCGAGGCTGAAGAGGAGGATGAGGAAACCTGAGTCAAGTCCATGATCTTACCGGGTCGAATCTTGTGAGCGTGCGGACGGCGCGCCGGCCTGGCCGGGTTTGTCGGAGGCGCCGGCGGCGTCGGATGCTTCAGTGAGTTTGGCGCCCAACGCGGCGCCGACAGCGTCGCGCGTTTGAACGAACTCCTTTTCGAAATCGAGCGTTTTGCGCGCGCTCGACATCGCCATCACGACATTCGTGCCGTGATCGGTATCTTTGAGCCAGAACCAGAGGCGCCGTTCGCGGACATAGAACATCGAAAAGATGCCCAACACGAGGAGCAGGCTGCCAAGATACACGACTTTTTTGCCGGGCGCGCGCGTCAACTGAAATACCGAAGCTTGCACCTGCTTGAATGAGTCAAGCTGCAAATAGACCGGCGAACCATACAAAAAGCTGTCGGATATTGCATTGATCGAGCTCTGGACAAAGCGGCTGGCGTCCGCGTTGGGCTGCGCATCCGGCTCGCCCAGTTGCTCACGCGACAGTTGCCACAGGTCCCACGTCGCGCCTTCCAGCATGCGCAGCAGCAGGCCGGCGGCTTTTTCCTGCTCGCCCTTCGGCACCGAATGGTCGATGAACCCCGCAACCGCCTGGAAACCGCCAACTGTCTGGCCGTTCGGCATCTTGATACTGTTGTCCGCACCGGCAAACAGGGTCAGGACACGCAATGCGCTTTCTTCGAGGTGCTGTTGCAGTTCGGTATTTGAACCCGGCACCGAGCGCTGCGCGAAACGGTGAGCGGCCGCCGCGCGCATGGCCGGATCTTCAAGCGTGGCGCGCAGGTTCATCCATTCCTTCACGGTCCCACCGGTGTCGGCGGGAATCCGCAGGTAGCGGAAGGGATCGTCCGGATTCAGACGCATGCCGGCGAGGAACATCTTTTCGCCCGCGACGTCCACCGGCAGCATGTAGTTGTTGTACTCGCGCGCCTGGCCGTCCTTGTCGCGCACCTTGTACTGCACCGACGGACCGACGTTATGCAGATCGAGCGGCTTCGAGCTCTTGGCGCCGGAGCCGAGACGCTCGTCGAACGCTTCTTTCAGTGACCGATGCGCGGCGACGCCACGCGCATCGTTCTGGCCGCTGCCATTGGAGACGTTTTCGACGTTGATCGCGCGGAAATCGGTGAATTCGACGGTCTGGCCGTCAGCCAGCGGCGTGGCCGTGCCCAACGGCGCATTGCCGCCGATCGTGCCACCGAACGGCGCGGTCTTCGCGCTCGCGCCGGACATCGGGTACGCGGTCATCTGCATCTGCGAGCCGCCATCCTGGAAGCTCGACTGATAGATCGACACACCGTCGTAGGTGAACGGCTTGTTCACTTCGACGCGCGCCGGCACGCGTGCGCCCGTCTTATGGTCGACCACGACGATGTCGCTCGCGAACAGCTTCGGCATGCCCGTCGAGTAGTAATCGACGATGAATTTGTTCAGCTCGATCGAGAACGGCAGGTCCTGGATCAGCGAGCCGTCCGGCTGGTTAAGGATCGCCGTCGACACATGCTGCCCTTCCGGCACCCACGCATAGCCGCGGAAAGTCGGGTTCGATTGCGACAGACGATGTTCTGGCGGAATGTCGTTGATCACCGTGTTGGCGCGGATCGGCGACTTGTCGAACAGCCACATTTGCAGCTTGATCGGCAGATTGCTGTCGAGCAGGCCGCCCAGACAGATCACCACAATCGCAATGTGCGCGGAGATGTAGCCAAACTTGGTCAGCGCGCCGCGCTTGGCGGCGATCAGCGTTGCGCCGTCCGACTCACGCGTGACGAACTTGTAGCCGAGCTTGGCCGAGAGTTTGGCGAGTACCGCCGCGGTCTGCGCGCGCGTGCCGTGCACCGCGAACTCGCCCTTGTGATGGAACGCGCGCAAGCTGCCTTCGCGGACCTTGTCTTTCCAGCTCTTGGCGTCCGCAACCATTTTCGGTGCATTGCGGATCACACACAGCGACACCGACACCATCAGGAAGCCGAGAATCAGCATGAACCACCACGAGCTGTACACCGTGTACAGGCTCAGCGAGCGGAAGATGTCCGCCCAGAACGGGCCGAACTGATTGACGTAGTTGGGATACGGATCGTCCTGCGTGAGGACGGTGCCGATGATGCTGGCGATCGACAGAATCACGAGCAGCGCGATCGCGAAACGCATCGAACTCAATACCTCGATGATGCTGCGCGTGATGCGATTGCCCGACTTCGACTGCAAACCCGACGTGGTGACGCTCATTCATACTCCGACTGAACAGCAAAAAAGGGTGAAGGGCTGTCGTAGACACGACGCCCTCACCCTTTTCTTGTTTTGTACCGGCCTCGCCGGGCCGGTGGTTGCTTGCGTGCGGACTTCTTAGTGCAAGCCCGCGATGTAATCGGCTACAGCCTTGATCTCGCTGTCCGACAGACGCGATGCAATAGCGTGCATCGCCTCATTGTTGTTACGTGCGCCCGGACCCTGCGTGAACGCGGTCAACTGCGCCACCGTGTATTCGGCCCACTGGCCCGACAGACGCGGATACTGCGACGGAATCCCCTGACCGGTCGGCCCGTGGCAGCTTGCGCACGCCGGTATTCCCTTGTCCGCAATACCGCCGCGGTAAATCTTCTGGCCGAGCGGGACGGTGTCCTTGTTATGCGCGTAGCCTGGCTTCGGGGTCTGCGTCGAAAAATAAGCAGCCACGTTGACCACGTCCTGATCGGACAGCGCCGCGGCCATGCCCGCCATGATCGCATTGTTGCGCGCGGGCTGCTTGGCGCCCGGCTGCGTTTTGAAATCCATCAGTTGCTTGACGAGATACTCGGGATGCTGACCCGCCAGCTTTGGATACGCACCGCCAGCACTGTTGCCGTCTGCACCGTGACATGTCGCGCAAACCTGCACTGCGATTGCCTGCCCCCGATTGACGTCCGGCTTTGCCGGATCTGCTGCTCGTGCCTGAATTGCCAAACCTGAAAGACCTGCCGCTACTTGAAGCACCATCAGAGTCTTGCACAGTCGATTCATTCGCACACCCTGTCTCGTCTTGTGGGATTTTAGAGGTTTTGCAAGATACGACAGCGACTGAGTGACCGCAAAGAGCCGCCAAGGCACGCGGGCTGGCCCCCTCAGGTTTTCAGTAAACCATCGTATTGTACAATAACTCGCTAATCGCTAAGACGCCAGTCGGGCTTGACCCGTCCCCACTCCGGGTTCCCCGGCGTCTCGAATACCGGCCTGATCATGTCCTTCCTGCTCCACCAATCCCGCTTTTTCACGACCGTCAATCACCTACGTGATCTGCCGGCCACGGCGCAACCCGAGATCTGCTTTGCGGGACGCTCGAATGCGGGCAAGTCCACGGCCATCAATATTCTGTGCAATCAGAAGCGTCTGGCCTTCGCCAGTAAGACGCCTGGCCGCACCCAGCACATCAACTATTTCTCGGTGGGCAAGGAGGATGAGCCGACTGCGCATCTGGTCGACCTGCCGGGCTACGGCTATGCGGAAGTGCCGGGCGCAGCCAAGGCCCACTGGGAAGCGCTGCTCTCCACCTACCTGCAATCGCGCTCGCAACTGCGCGGCATGATCCTGATGATGGACTCGCGCCGCCCGTTGACGGACCTGGACCGGCGGATGATCGAGTGGTTCGCGCCGACCGGCAAGCCGATCCACACGCTGCTGACGAAGTGCGACAAATTGACGCGTCAGGAAAGCGTCAACGCCTTGCGCGCAACGCAGAAAGGTTTGGCCGAATATCGCGCCGCTGGCTACCAGGGGGAATTGACCGCGCAGCTCTTCTCGGCGCTCAAGCGCGTCGGCATCGACGAAGCGCATGAACTGATCGAAAGCTGGCTGATCCCCGAGGCGAAGGGCGAAACGGACGCGCCGCAGTAATCGCGCGGCGGGTACGAATCCAGGCAAAAAAACGCCATTCCGGCCGCCCATAAAAAAACCCGCCGCTTTAACGGCGGGTCAAACAGCCTAATCGAAAAAACGACAGGCACCCGCTCAGGGAGGAGAAGCGGGGAGGTCAGCGCAGGGCGCCTTGCTCGATCGGTATGATATACCATTGTCTCGAAAAGTTTCCGGGAGCGGAGGCACGCGTTACTCGCCCACTCCACACATCCACGTTTCCTCGATTCGGTTATGAGCTTCTTTCCGCACTACCGTCCGCGCCGCATGCGCCGTGACGACTTCTCGCGCCGCCTGATGCGAGAAAACATCCTCACCACCAACGACCTGATCTACCCCGTGTTTATCGTCGAAGGCACCAACGTGCGGCAAGCCGTACCGTCGATGCCAGGCGTCGAGCGCGTGTCGGTGGATCTTCTGATGGGCGTGGCCGAGCAATGCGTCGAGCTGGGCGTGCCGGTACTGGCGCTCTTTCCGGCCATCGACCCTTCCTTGAAGACGCCTGATGGCCGCGAGGCGACCAATCCGGCTGGCCTGATTCCGCGCGCGGTTCGCGAACTGAAAAAGAATTTCCCCGACCTCGGCGTGCTGACCGACGTCGCGCTCGATCCGTACACGAGCCACGGCCAGGACGGCGTGCTGGACGAAGCGGGCTACGTGATCAACGACGAGACCGTCGAGATCCTTGTGGAACAGGCTCGCGTGCAAGCTGAAGCGGGCGTCGATATCGTTGCGCCCTCGGACATGATGGACGGCCGCATTGGCGCGATCCGCGAAATGCTCGAGAGCGAGGGACATATCCACACGCGCATCATGGCTTATGCAGCCAAGTTCGCGTCGGCGTTTTACGGCCCGTTCCGCGATGCCGTCGGTTCCGCGACGAACCTCGGCAAGGGCAACAAGATGACCTACCAAATGGACCCAGCTAACTCGGATGAAGCGCTGCGCGAAGTGCAAGCGGACATCGAAGAAGGCGCGGATATGGTGATGGTCAAGCCGGGCATGCCGTATCTGGACATCGTGCGTCGCGTGAAGGACGAGTTCAAGTTCCCGACCTACGTGTATCAGGTCAGCGGCGAATACGCGATGCTGAAGGCGGCCGCGCAAAATGGCTGGCTCGATCACGACAAGGCGATGATGGAATCGCTGCTGGCGTTCAAGCGGGCAGGTGCGGATGGCGTGCTGACCTACTTCGCGCTGGATGCCGCGCGGATTTTGCGCTCGCAGAAGTGATTTAACGTGTTGCTTTATCGGCGACGCTAGTCTTCTGACAACGCCCCAAAAAAAAACGGAGGCCGACTTTAAGTCGTGCCTCCGTTTTTTATGCGTGTTCTGGCGCGCTTTTTTTTGCGGGCGCGTCGGGGGTGCGGGTTTTTTTGTGCGCTCAGGCGGCCTAGCTACTTTCCGTTACGCCCCGGGCGCGTTGGCGCGATCGAGGGTGCGCAAAAACTTGTCCGCGGACTCGTAGCCGACGACGCGAAGCACTTCCTTGCCGCCCTGGTCGAAAAAGATGATGCCCGGCGGCCCGAACAGGCTGAAGCGCTTGAGCAGCATCTGGTCGTCGGCGTTATTCGCGGTCACGTCGGCGCGTAGCAGGTTCATCTGCTTCAACTTCGCCTGAACGCGCGGATCGCTGAACGTGAACTTCTCCATCTCTTTGCAGCTCACGCACCAGTCTGCGTAAAAATCGAGCATAGCGGGCTGAGCAGCCGTTTTGACGGCCTCGTCGAGCTCGGTCGAGGAACGAACCGAAGCGAACGTCAGATCGCTCTGTGACGCTGTATTGGGCTTGTTGGAGGCGTTTGCCACGCTAAGGTTGGCGTCCCCACCGCCACGCGCGGCCAGGACCGCTAGCGGACGCAGAGGATCGGACGAGCCCGCTGCCAGGCCAACCAGCAGCACCGCGGCCCAGATTGCCAGCGCCGCTCCGATACCACGGCCAAGCCGGCGCCACACCGAAGCGGCCACCGCTGGGGCCGAGAAAAGACCAAGCCCGGCTGCGGCAATCAGCAGCCACAGCGCGCTCAACAGCATGGTCGCGGTCGCACCGAGCACCGGCCAAACGATCCACAGGGCTGCGGCAAGCAGCACCACGCCAAAAAACACCTTGACGCCGTCCATCCATGCGCCGGCGCGCGGCAGCAAGGTCCCGGCGCCAAGGCCGATGATCAGAAGCGGCACGCCGAGCCCGAGTCCCATCGAGAATAGCGCCGCGCCACCGAGCAACGCATCGCCCGTATGCGCAATGAATGCCAGCACAGCAAAAAGCGGCGCGGTCATGCAGGCCCCGACCACCAGCGCGGACAACGCCCCCATAACAGCGACAGCGGCAAACTTGCCGCCGGAACGTCCAGTCGACGCGCGCGACACGCCATCCTGCCAGCGCTGCGGCAACGCGATGTCGAAGCCAGCGATCAGCGTCAAGGCGAAAACGGTCAGCAATACGCCGAACGTACCGAGCACCCACGGGTTCTGCAGCCACGCGCCAAGGCTCTGCCCAACGAGCGCGGCCGCAATACCAAGCGCCGTGTACACGAGCGCCATGCCGATCACGTAGGCCAGCGACAAGGCAAAGCCTCGGGCACGCGTCACCCGCGCGCCTTCGCCGATGATGATTGCCGACAGGATCGGGATCATCGGATAGGAGCACGGCAACAGGCTGAGCACGGCGCCGGCCACGAAATAGAGCCCGATGATCGCGAAGAAGCCACCGCCTTGCAGCAGCGATTGCGCATAGTCGGCGCTGGTGGCGCGCTCATACCACGACGCGCCGGCGGCTGCGGATTGCTGCGTGGCGGCGGTAGTCGCCGCGGCGCTACCGGCCGGCTGCAAAGCCTCGCCGCTCACGTGGTACACGCGCTCCATCGGCGGATAGCAGATGCCCGCATCGGCGCAGCCCTGAGACGTGACGGCCAGGTCGAACGGCCCCTGGGCCTGTTTCACCGGGATGCGGATCGTCAGCTCATTGCGATACGTCTCAACGTTCTTGTTGAAGGTCTGATCGAACTTGACATGACCGGCCGGCAATTGGGGCTCGCCAATCGTCGTCGTGCCGTTGCGGGTCGCGAACGCGAAGCGCTCGCGGTACATGTAGTAACCATCCGCGATTTTGTACGTAACGTCGACTTCGCCCGGCTTCTCGGTTGCGCTGAATTTGAAAGCGACGGCGGGATCGAGGAAGTCGTCCGCAGCGCGGGCAAGCGTGCTGAACTGCGCAAAGACCAGGCAGCCGAGCAGGAAGAAGACTGCGCGCAACGCGTGGCGCGCACGTCGATTGAGACCGTTAAACATGGAGAGGACGTTGGGTTTCAGCAGTGATCCACTGGCCGTACGCGGCCGATGCCGTAGCTTGCCACGAGAGGATTTCCGGCGTGTCGTAGGGATGGTGCGCCTGAATGTACTGCTCGAGCTCGAGCGCGCGTGCCGCGCTGGTCTTGAACAGCAACTGGATCTCCTGCGCTGTTTCGACCGCGCCCTGCCAGTGATAGCTGGACTGCACCGTGCCCAACTGCGTGACGCAGGCGCATAGCCGCGCGGCCAACGCATCTGTGGCGAGCTTCTGAGCAGCGGCGGCATCCGGTACCGTGGTCAGAATCAAGGTCACATTCAAGCTCACGCTCACGAAGGCTCCAGACAGGCACAATTCAAGTGCCAATATCGTATCACCTAGCCTTGCGAAGCCGCAGACGCCCGCGCAGCAAGCATGCGGCATTTGGCCGCCGCGATCGACATGCCGCAGTGAAATTCGCCGCCATAAACAAAAAAGCCAGGCTTGGTGCCTGGCTTTTTCTTCGATGCTAAAAAGCTTACTCAGCTTCTTGCACTTCAACTTCTTCGACTTCCGGACGGTCCAGCAATTCGACCAGTGCCATCGGTGCGTTGTCGCCGACGCGGAAACCGAACTTCAGGACGCGCAGGTAGCCGCCCGGACGGGTAGCGTAACGCGGGCCGAGAACTTCGAACAGCTTCGTGACCGAGTCACGATCGCGCAGGCGGTTGAACGCCAGACGACGATTTGCCAGCGACGGCTTCTTGCCGAGCGTGATCAGCGGCTCGACGACTTTACGGAGTTCTTTCGCCTTCGGCAGCGTCGTCTTGATGACTTCGTGCTCGATCAACGAGTTGGACATGTTACGGAGCATTGCCAGACGGTGGCTGCTCGTGCGGTTCAGTTTCCGCAAACCATGACGGTGACGCATGTTAATTCCTTTGATTCAAAGTTTTGGTCCAGCTCTTCTATCGCGCTCGGTCTACCCTCGGTTTCCCAACGGTGACGAGTGCACGGGCCGGTAGTGAAAAAAGACAAGACGCGGATTTTAAAGGAAAATCCGCGTCTTTGCCAGTGCAGCGGCGGGGTCTTATCCCGAGACTACTACTCGACTTACTTGTCCAAACCTGCCGGCGGCCAGTTTTCGAGTTTCATGCCGAGCGTCAAACCACGCGACGCCAGTACTTCCTTGATTTCGTTCAACGACTTGCGACCCAGATTCGGGGTCTTGAGCAACTCGTTTTCCGTGCGCTGGATCAGGTCGCCGATGTAGTAAATGTTCTCAGCCTTCAGGCAGTTCGCGGAACGAACCGTCAGTTCGAGATCATCAACCGGACGCAGCAGGATCGGATCGATCTGCGGCGCACGCGACGGCGCTTCCGCCGTTGCTTCGGTGCCTTCCAGTGCAGCGAACACCGACAGCTGATCAACCAGAATACGCGCCGATTGACGGATCGCTTCTTCCGGCGAGATCACACCGTTGGTCTCGATGTTCATCACGAGCTTGTCGAGGTCGGTACGCTGTTCGACGCGCGCGCTTTCAACGGCGTAGCTCACGCGGCGAACCGGCGAGAACGACGCGTCCAGCACGATACGGCCGATGATCTTGGCCGACTCTTCGCCATAACGACGCACATTGCCCGGCACATAACCACGGCCCTTTTCGACCTTGATCTGCACGTCGAGCTTACCGCCCTTCGACAGATGCGCAATCACGTGATCCGGGTTGATCACTTCGCAATCGTGCGCGAGTTCGATGTCGCCAGCGGTGACAACGCCTTCGCCTTCCTTGCGCAGCGTAACCGTCACTTCGTCACGGTTATGCAGCTTGAAGACCACGCCCTTCAGGTTCAACAACAGGTTGACCACATCCTCTTGCACACCGTCGAGCGTCGAATACTCATGTACGACGCCTGCGATCGTCACTTCGGTCGGCGCGTAGCCGATCATCGACGACAGCAGCACGCGCCGAAGCGCGTTACCCAAGGTGTGGCCGTAACCGCGTTCAAACGGTTCCATGACCACTTTCGCGTGGCTCTCACCAAGCGATTCAACAGCGATGATCTTGGGCTTCAACAAACTGGTTTGCATAGGTTTTCCTTTTCAATACCCTCGGCTCGTTACACCGATAAGGCTGACCGGTAACAACCTGAAAATAAACAGCCGAGACGCCCCCTTGCGCAACGCAATCGAGGTGCCCCGGCCGTTAATCCGATTACCGCGAATACAATTCGACGATCAGGCTTTCGTTGATATCGCCAGCGATGTCGCTGCGTTCCGGCTTGCTCTTGAACGTACCTTCGAATTTCTTCGAATCGACAGCGACCCAGCTCGGCAGACCGCCTTGCTCGGCCAGCGACAGCGCTTCGAGAATACGCGCCTGCTTCTTCTTTTGTTCGCGCACTGCGACGACGTCGCCTGCCTTCACTTGCATCGACGGGATGTTCGACACCACGCCGTTCACCGTGATCGCCTTGTGGCTCACGAGCTGACGCGCTTCAGCGCGCGTCGAGCCGAAGCCCATGCGATACACGACGTTGTCGAGACGCGATTCGAGCAATTGCAGCAGGTTTTCACCCGTGTTGCCCTTCAGGCGGTCGGCTTCAGCGAAGTAACGGCGGAATTGACGCTCGAGGACACCGTAGATGCGCTTCACTTTTTGCTTTTCGCGCAGCTGCGTGCCGTAGTCGGACGTACGTGCACCCGACGTGCGGCCGTGTTGGCCAGGCTTGCTGTCAAGCTTGCACTTGTCAGCGAGCGAACGACGGGCGCTCTTCAGGAAGAGGTCAGTGCCTTCACGGCGGGACAGCTTGGCCTTAGGGCCGATATAACGTGCCACGTTGATTCCTTCTATGATTGATCACACGAATGCATGCACTCGCGCTAGTCCGAACCCTTTGGGTCGAACGGTGGGCTTAGTCAATTCAATAGCGCAAGCAGCCTGTGGTCGCCGGCTTGAACACCGGCGGCAACAGGCGCTAGCGAAAACAGCGTCTTAGATACGACGACGCTTCGGCGGACGGCAGCCGTTGTGCGGGACCGGCGTCACGTCGGAGATCGCGGTGATCTTGATGCCAAGACCATGCAACGCGCGCACCGCCGATTCGCGGCCAGGACCGGGGCCCTTGATACGCACTTCGAGGTTCTTCACGCCGTATTCCATCGCCACGCGGCCAGCCGATTCAGCTGCCACCTGGGCTGCAAACGGGGTCGATTTACGCGAACCCTTGAAGCCCTGACCACCCGACGTTGCCCAGGCAAGTGCATTGCCTTGACGATCGGTGATCGTGATGATGGTGTTGTTGAACGACGCGTGAACGTGAACCACGCCCTCGGCGACGTTCTTCTTGACCTTCTTGCGAACGCGTTGCGCCGCGGAGTTGTTCGAAGCCTTAGCCATTACGTTTTCCTGTAACTGTCAGTTCCGCTTACTTCTTCAGCGATTGCGCTGCACGACGCGGACCCTTGCGCGTACGGGCATTCGTACGCGTGCGTTGGCCACGCAGGGGCAGGCCCTTGCGATGACGCACGCCACGGTAGCAGCCGAGATCCATCAGGCGCTTGATGTTCATCGTCGTTTCACGGCGCAGATCGCCTTCAACGATGAACTTGCCGACTTCTTCACGCAGCTTTTCGAGGTCTGCGTCGTTCAGGTCCTTGACCTTCTTCGAAAATGCCACACCAGCAGCGACGCAGATGTCGCGCGAGCGCGTGCGGCCGATACCGTAAATTGCCGTCAGGCCGATTTCGGTATGCTGGTGATTCGGGATGTTAACCCCTGCGATACGAGCCATTGTTTTTCCTCAAACAAAAAGCGCAGCAAAAAGCGCGGCGTTCAGCCTTGACGCTGTTTGTGGCGCGGATCAGAGCTGCAAATCACGCGCACAACGCCTTTGCGCTTGATGATCTTGCAATTGCGGCAAATGCGCTTAACCGATGCCATCACTTTCATGATATTACCCTTTTTTCAAATCACTTCGCCCGGAACACGATCCGCGCACGCGACAGATCGTAAGGCGTCAATTCAACCGTTACCTTGTCGCCCGGCAAGATTCGGATGTAGTGCATCCGCATCTTGCCGGATATGTGTCCCAATACGACATGGCCGTTTTCCAGCTTCACCCTAAAGGTAGCGTTAGGCAGGTTTTCGATGACTTCACCCTGCATCTGGATAACATCGTCTTTGGCCATAAGTCCTTTCAACGCATCGGGACGCCGCCGCCTTTGAAATTAGCTTTCTTCAGCAGCGATTCATACTGTTGCGACATAACGTACGACTGCACCTGCGCCATGAAATCCATTGTGACGACGACAATGATCAGCAGCGACGTTCCACCAAAATAAAACGGCACGTTCCAGCGCAGTACCAAAAATTCAGGCAGCAGACAAACAAACACGATGTAGATCGCACCAGCCAGCGTCAGACGCGTGAGAATGCGGTCGATGTATCGCGCCGTTTGATCGCCCGGGCGGATGCCTGGGACGAAAGCGCCACTCTTTTTCAGGTTGTCGGCCGTTTCTCTGCTGTTGAACACCAGTGCGGTGTAGAAGAAGCAGAAGAAGACGATCGCCAACGCGTACAGCAACACGTACACGGGTTGACCGGGCTTAAGGGCTTCGGCCACGTTGTGCAACGTGTCTGCGAACCAGCTGGTACGCGACCCCGAACTAAACCAGTTCAGGATGGTTGCCGGGAAGAGAATGATCGACGATGCAAAGATCGGCGGAATCACGCCCGACATATTCAACTTCAGCGGCAGATGTGAAGACTGTCCGCCGTAAATCTTGTTACCGACTTGCCGCTTGGCGTAATTCACAAGAATCTTGCGCTGGCCGCGTTCGATGAACACCACCAGATACGTCACACCGGCAATCAGCGCGACCACGATAATCGCCGAGATGATGCTCATCGAGCCGGTTCGCACCAGTTCGAAAAGACCACCGATTGCGTTCGGGAAACCCGCCGCAATACCGCCGAAAATGATGATCGAGATACCGTTACCAAGCCCGCGTTCCGTGATCTGCTCACCCAGCCACATCAGGAACATCGTGCCGGTCACCAGCGTCACGACCGTCGTCAGCCGAAATACCATCCCCGGATCGATCACCAGGCCCGGCTGATTTTCCAGTGCGACGGCAATGCCGAACGCCTGGAATGTCGCCAGCAGGACCGTAAAGATACGCGTGTACTGCGTAATCTTCCGTTGACCCGCCTGCCCTTCCTTTTTCAGCGCTTCCAGCTGCGGCGAGACAATCGCCAGCAACTGCATGATGATCGACGCCGAAATGTACGGCATGATCCCCAGCGCAAAAATCGTGAACCGCGAAAGTGCACCACCCGAAAACATGTTGAACATGCCAAGGATGCCGCCCGACTGGCTTTGGAACAACTTTGCCAGCTGGTCCGGGTCAATACCCGGCACCGGAATGTGCGCGCCGATACGGTAGACGATCAACGCCAGCAGCAGGAATACTGCACGCCGACGCAGATCGCCGAACTTCGCCGCGCTGCGACCGGGTTTTGCGAGACTCGGACTGTTAGCCAAGTACCTTCTCCGATGCAAATGCTAGTGACGGCAAATAACTTGCGCGTTACTCGGCAAAAGAGCCGCCGGCTGCTTCAATAGCAGCGCGCGCACCCTTCGTCGCACCCAGACCCTTCACAACGATCTTGCGCTTAAGCTCGCCCGTCGCGATGATCTTGGCGCTCTTGATCAGCTCGCCGAGCAGGCCGGCTTGCTTCAGAGCCAACAGATCGATTTCGTCGACCGGCAGCTTTTCCAGATCAGAGAGACGCACTTCACCGACGAATTCCTTCGTCAGCGAGGTGAAGCCACGCTTCGGCAGGCGACGTTGCAGCGGCATTTGACCGCCTTCGAAGCCAACCTTGTGAAAGCCGCCCGAACGCGACTTCTGACCCTTGTGACCGCGGCCAGCCGTCTTGCCCAGACCGGAGCCGATGCCACGGCCGACGCGACGCTTAGCGTGCTTCGAGCCTTCAGCCGGCTTCAGGTTATTCAATTCCATTATCAACTCCTTGAGTCCTGGTCAGCCGCTTAGCTGATGACCTTAACGAGGTACGAAACCTTGTTGATCATGCCGCGCACAGCCGGCGTGTCCTGCAACTCGCTAACCGAGTTGAGTCGGCGCAGGCCCAAGCCACGCACCGTTGCACGGTGCGTTTCACGGGTGCCGATCAGGCTCTTGACGAGCTGGACCTTGACAGTTTTATCAGACATGGTGTCCACCTTAGCCCAGAATATCTTCGACGGACTTGCCGCGCTTCGCCGCGATATCACCCGGCGTCGACTGCTTGCGCAGACCGTCGAGCGTTGCACGAACGAGGTTGTACGGGTTCGTCGAACCGTGGCTCTTGGCCACAACGTTCTGCACGCCCATCACGTCGAACACTGCGCGCATCGGGCCGCCAGCGATCACACCGGTACCGTCCTTCGCCGGAGCGAGGAGGACCATCGATGCGCCGTGCTTACCGTGCACTTCGTGTTGCAGGGTACCGTTCTTAAGCGGCACCTTGAACATGTTGCGGCGAGCCTGTTCCATCGCCTTCTGAACAGCGACCGGCACTTCCTTCGCCTTGCCCTTGCCCATACCGACGCGGCCATCACCGTCGCCGACCACGGTCAGTGCGGCAAAACCGAGAATCCGGCCGCCCTTCACAACCTTGGTCACGCGGTTGACCGAAATCATCTTTTCGCGCAGGCCGTCGTCGCGTTCGTCAGCCTGAACTTTCGCTTGCATCTTTGCCATGACGAATTCTTCCCTTAGAACTTGAGTCCGGCTTCGCGCGCCGCATCAGCCAGCGCTTTCACGCGGCCGTGGTAACGGAAACCCGAACGGTCGAAGGCGACGGATTCGATGCCGGCAGCCTTAGCCTTTTCTGCAATGCGCTTACCGATCAGGGTCGCAGCGGCGACGTTGCCGCCCTTGCCAGTCTGATCAGCCAGTTGCGCACGCACTTCGGCTTCGAGCGTCGACGCGCTGGCGAGCACCTTGGTGCCGCACGGCGAGAACACTTGCGCATAGATGTGCGTGTTCGTGCGATGCACGGCGAGACGCGCGACCTGCAGCTCAGCGATCTTGATACGCGTCTGACGAGCGCGGCGCAGGCGAGATTGAGTCTTATCCATGATTGCGCACCCTTACTTCTTCTTCGTTTCTTTGAGGATCACAACCTCGTTGGCGTAACGCACACCCTTGCCCTTGTAGGGCTCCGGCGGGCGATAGCCGCGCACTTCTGCAGCGACCTGGCCAACTTGTTGCTTATTGATCCCCTTGATCACGATTTCGGTTTGCGTCGGGGTTTCAGCCTTGACGCCTTCCGGCATCTGGTGCACCACGGGGTGCGAGAAACCCAGCGACAGGTTCAGCTTGTCGCCTTGCGCCTGTGCGCGGTAACCGACGCCAACCAGCGTCAGCTTGCGCTCGAAACCCTTCGTCACGCCGTTCACCATGTTCGCAACCAGTGCGCGCATCGTGCCCGACATCGCATTCGCTTCGCGGCTTTCGTCCACCGGCTCAAACTTCAGCGTGCCGTTGTCGTTCACCACCTTCACGAGGCTGTTTGCAGCCTGCGAAATCGTACCCAGCGGGCCCTTGACGGTAATGCGTTCGTCGCTCAGGGCCACTTCTGCGCCTTGCAGCGCGATCGGGCTTTTACCTACTCGAGACATGTTTCTCTCCTTTCGGCCTTAAGCGACGTAGCAGATGACTTCGCCGCCAACGCCCGTTGCACGCGCCTTGCGGTCCGTCATCACGCCCTTCGGCGTCGACACGATTGCCACGCCGAGGCCATTCATGACCACGGGGATGTCGTTACGGCCGCGGTACACACGCAGACCAGGCTTCGAAACGCGTTCAATGCGCTCGATCACCGGACGGCCAGCGTAGTACTTCAACACGATGTTCAATTCAGACTTCGCACCTTCGGACTTCACTGCGAAATCATCGATATAGCCTTCGTCCTTAAGGACCTGCGCAATCGCAACCTTGACTTTCGACGAGGGCATTGTCACCGAAACTTTCTCAACCATCTGCGCATTGCGGATGCGAGTCAGCATATCGGCGATAGGATCACTCATGCTCATTTACGTTTCTCCTATTACCAGCTCGCCTTGGTCAGGCCAGGGATCTCGCCGCGGAACGCGATTTCGCGAATCTTGTTACGCGCCAGCCCGAATTTACGGAACGTGCCACGCGGGCGACCGGTAATTGCGCAACGATTGCGCTTACGGGTCGGGTTAGAGTTGCGCGGCAGTTGTTGCAGTTCCAGACGTGCTGCGTAATGCTCTTCGTCCGACTTGCTCATATCGCCGATAATCGCTTTCAGCTCAGCACGCTTGGGAGCGTACTTAGCGGCCAGGCGAGCACGCTTCTTTTCACGTTCGATCAGTGCCAGTTTAGCCACGGTAACCTCAGTTTCTGAACGGGAACTTGAAGCTGGCGAGCAGAGCCTTTGCTTCGTCGTCGGTCTTCGCAGTTGTCGTGATGCTGATGTTCAGCCCACGCAGTGCGTCGATCTTGTCGTAGTCGATTTCGGGGAAAATGATCTGCTCTTTCACACCGATGTTGTAGTTGCCGCGACCATCGAACGCACGACCCGACACGCCACGGAAGTCGCGCACACGGGGGAGCGCAACCGTCACGAAACGGTCCAGAAATTCGTACATTGCCTGACCACGCAACGTGACCATTGCACCGATCGGATAGCCCTGACGGATCTTGAAGCCAGCGATTGCCTTGCGTGCCTTCGTGATCACCGGCTTCTGGCCTGCGATCTTCGTCAGGTCGCCAACGGCGTTTTCGATGATCTTCTTGTCAGCAACCGCTTCGCCAAGGCCCATGTTCAGGGTGATCTTGGTGATGCGCGGCACTTCCATCACGGACTTGTAACCGAACTTCTCGATGAGGCCGGGTACAACCTTCTCTTTGTAAAACTCTTGCAAACGAGCCATTTTTTTACTCCGCAGCGTCAGGCGCTCAGCACGGCACCGGTCGTCTTAAGGAAACGGACTTTCTTGTCTCCCTCGACCTTGATGCCTACACGCGACGCCTTGCCATTCGCGTCGACCAATGCGACGTTCGAAATTTGCAGCGGCATCGTCTTGGCTTCCACGCCACCCGTCGTACCCTTCATCGGGTTCGGCTTGACGTGCTTCTTGACGAGGTTGATGCCCTCGACAATTACCTTGTCTTCGCCAACGGACAGCACGACGCCGCGCTTGCCTTTATCTTTGCCGGTGATGACGATAACTTCGTCACCTTTGCGAATCTTGTTCATCGCGACTCCTTACAGCACTTCAGGTGCCAACGAAACGATCTTCATGAATCGTTCGCTGCGCAACTCGCGCGTAACAGGCCCGAAAATACGGGTGCCAATAGGTTCGAGCTTGGCATTCAACAGCACTGCAGCATTGCCATCGAACTTGATCAGCGAGCCGTCCTGACGGCGCACGCCCTTGGCGGTGCGAACCACCACGGCGTTGTAAATTTCGCCTTTCTTCACGCGCCCGCGCGGCGTTGCTTCTTTGACGGTCACCTTGATGATGTCGCCAATGCTGGCATAACGACGCTTCGAGCCGCCGAGAACCTTGATGCACATGACTTCACGCGCACCGGTGTTGTCGGCCACTTCAAGCCGAGTTTCGGTCTGGATCATGGTTTATCTATCCCAACTTAATCCGGTCACACCACCATGGCGTACCCGGTCAGTCTTGGTCCCGTCAGCCAATCGGCTGCTTGGGTATGAACAGCAGCGACGGCAAACGAAACCCGCCATCGCAATCCGGTGAATCCTTCGGAACAGACTGGCGCCTGCACCGCTTCCCCCACCAACTTCGCCCGCGACGGGGCTCCCATAAAAGAGGGAAGACCGAGATTATAACAAATAATCTCGGTCTTGCAAGCGAAACTTACTGCGATTTCAACTACTTCTACAACTTTGCGGCGTCAGATGACGCGAGCAGCCTCGACCAGGCGAGCCACAACCCAAGCTTTCGTCTTCGAAATCGGACGCGTTTCCTGGATTTCAACGAGGTCACCCTCGTTGTACGTGTTCGCATCGTCGTGCGCGTGGTACTTCTTCGAACGCACAACGTACTTGCCGTAGATCGGGTGCTTCACGCGGTGCTCAACCAGCACGGTGACCGTCTTGTCCATCTTGTTGCTGACGACCTTGCCGACCAGCGTCCGCTTGAGCGAGGTTTTTACGCTATCGTTCATTTCTGGTTCGCCTTCTCAGTCAGGACGGTCCGCACACGTGCGATGTCGCGACGAACCTTCTTCAGCTGGCTCGTGTTCGTGAGCTGCTGGGTCGCGAGTTGCATGCGCAGGCCGAATTGCGCCTTCAACAGGTCCGACAGCTCCTTGTTGAGCGCGGCCTGATCTTTCTGGTGAAGTTCGGAAGCCTTCATCATTTGCTCCTTAGGCGCCGAGCTGACGCACGATAAACGTCGTCTTGAGCGGCAGCTTAGCTGCAGCCAGACGGAACGCTTCGCGTGCCAGCTCTTCGGTTACGCCGTCCATTTCGTACAGCATCTTGCCCGGTTGAATCTCTGCGACGTAGTACTCAGGGTTACCTTTACCGTTACCCATACGTACTTCAGCCGGCTTGTGCGAGATCGGCTTGTCCGGGAAGATGCGGATCCAGATGCGGCCACCACGCTTGATGTGACGCGTCATTGCACGACGTGCCGCTTCAATCTGGCGCGCGGTCAGACGACCACGACCGATAGCCTTCAGGCCGAACTCACCGAACGACACCGCGTTGCCGCGGGTAGCGATACCGGTGTTACGACCCTTCTGCTCTTTGCGATACTTTCTGCGTTTCGGTTGCAGCATCGTTATTCTCCAGTCTTCCCGCCGTCGCCGGCACCGCCAGCACGACGGGGAGCGCCACGGCGTGCACCTGCCGGGCCACCACCTTCACCATCGCGACGCGGACGGCGATCGCCACCCGGACGTGCGTTACGGCGCGGACGCTTTTCTTCGGCGACTTCTTCAACCACCGGTGCGTCGTTGCGGCCGAGCGTGTCGCCCTTGTAGACCCACACCTTCACGCCGATGATGCCGTACGTCGTCTTCGCTTCCGAAGTTGCGTAGTCGATATCAGCACGCAGCGTATGAAGGGGCACGCGACCTTCGCGATACCATTCCGTACGAGCGATTTCGATACCGTTCAGGCGGCCAGCGCTCATGATCTTGATGCCTTGAGCACCCAGACGCATTGCGTTTTGCATCGCACGCTTCATCGCGCGGCGGAACATAATCCGGCGCTCGAGTTGTTGCGTGATCGAGTCAGCGATCAGTTGCGCATCGGTTTCCGGCTTGCGGATTTCTTCGATGTTGACGTGGACCGGAACGCCCATGCGGCGTTGCAGTTCCGACTTCAGCAGCTCGATATCCTCGCCCTTCTTACCGATGACGACACCCGGACGCGAGCTATAAATCGTGATGCGCGCGTTTTTCGCCGGACGCTCGATAACGACGCGACCAACCGAAGCGTTTTTCAGCTTCTTCTTCAGGTATTCACGAACACCGATGTCTTCCTGCAACATCGCCGCGAAATTGTTGTTGTTCGCGTACCAACGCGACGCCCAATTGCGGCTGACGGCCAAACGGAAGCCAGTCGGATGAATTTTCTGTCCCATCGTATGACCCCTTAATTCCCGACCGTCACAGTGATGTGACAGGATTGCTTCTCGATGCGGTTACCGCGGCCTTTAGCGCGCGCAGTAAAACGCTTGAGCGATGCAGCCTTGTCGACCATGATGCTCGTTACTTTGAGCTCGTCGATATCGGCGCCTTCGTTATGCTCCGCATTCGCGATCGCCGACAGCACGACCTTTTTCACGATTCCCGCAGCCTTCTTCGGCGAAAACGTCAGAACGTTCAGCGCCTTGTCGACCGGCAAACCGCGGATCTGGTCAGCCACAAGGCGCGTTTTCTGCGCCGAGATGCGGGCACCGCGATGAATTGCTTTCACTTCCATCATGAGCCCCTTATTTCTTAGCCTTCTTGTCGGCTGCGTGACCCTTGAACGTCCGGGTCAATGCAAACTCGCCAAGCTTGTGGCCGACCATGTTTTCCGAGATGTACACCGGAACGTGTTGACGTCCGTTGTGCACAGCAATCGTCAAACCGATGAAATCCGGCAGAATCGTCGAACGACGCGACCAGGTTTTGATCGGCTTCTTGTCACGTGCAGCGGCTGCCGACTCAACTTTCTTCAGCAAATGGGCGTCGCAGAACGGACCTTTTTTTACAGAACGTGCCATTGCCTACTCCTTAACGCTTGTGACGGCGCTGGACGATCATGCTCGTCGTGCGCTTGTTGCTGCGGGTGCGATAACCCTTAGCAGGCGTGCCCCACGGGCTCACCGGATCGCGACCTGCAGCCGTCTTGCCTTCACCACCACCGTGCGGGTGATCGACCGGGTTCATTGCAACGCCACGCACCGTCGGGCGGATACCGCGCCAGCGGTTCGCGCCAGCCTTACCGATTTGACGGAGGCTGTGCTCTTCGTTGCCAACTTCACCAATCGTCGCGCGGCATTCAACGTGAACGCGGCGGATTTCACCAGAGCGCAGGCGGACCTGTGCGTAGATGCCTTCACGAGCCAGCAACATCGCCGACGTACCAGCCGAACGCGCCATTTGCGCGCCCTTGCCCGGCAGCATTTCGATGCAGTGGATCGTCGTACCGACCGGAATGTTGCGGATCGGCAGCGTGTTACCTGCGCGGATCGGAGCTTCCGAACCCGACATCAGTTGCTGACCAACCGTCACACCCTTCGGAGCGATGATGTACTTGCGCTCGCCGTCTGCGTACAGAACCAGCGCGATGTTCGCGCTACGGTTCGGATCGTACTCAAGACGTTCGACCTTTGCCGGAATGCCGTCCTTGTTGCGACGGAAATCGACGACACGGTAGTGATGCTTGTGACCACCACCCTTATGACGCGTGGTGATGTGACCGTTGTTATTACGGCCGGCGGTCGTGGATTGCGAGTCGAGCAGCGGTGCGAACGGCTTGCCCTTATGCAGATCCTTATTGACCACCTTGACCATCGCACGGCGACCCGGCGAAGTCGGCTTAACTTTAACGATTGCCATGATTACTTGGCCTCCGCTTCAAAGTTGATTTCCTGGCCGGGCTTCAGGCAGACGTACGCCTTCTTCACGTCCTTGCGCTTGCCCATGAAGCGGCCAAAGCGCTTGGCTTTGCCCTTCGAGACCAGCACGTTGACGGAATTGACTTCCACCTTGAACAGCAGCTCGACTGCAGCTTTCACTTCCTGCTTCGTGGCATCGGGCGCGACTTCGAACACAACTTGCTCGTTCTTGTCGGCCACCAGCGTCGCCTTTTCGGAGATCACCGGCGCGAGCAGGACCTGCATCAAACGATGATCGTTCTTGCGAATCTCGCTCATGACAGCAACTCCTCGATCTGGGCGACCGCAGCCTTCGTGATCAGGATCTTCTTGAAGTAGATCAGCGACAGCGGGTCGGCGTAACGCGGCTCGACAACTGCCACATGGGCGAGGTTGCGCGACGCGAGGTACAGGTTTTCGTCAACCGTGTCGGTAATCACCAGCACGGAGTCGAGACCCATCGCCTTGAATTTTTCGGCCAGCAGCTTCGTCTTCGGCGCTTCGAGCGTCAGCTCGTCAACCACCGAGATGCGGCCTTCGCGAGCCAGCTGCGAGAAGATCGAGCAGAGGCCTGCGCGATGCATCTTCTTGTTAACCTTGTGCGAAAAGTTTTCTTCCGGCGAATTCGGGAAGATCCGGCCACCGCCGCGCCACAACGGGCTCGACGACATACCGGCACGGGCGCGACCCGTACCCTTTTGGCGCCACGGCTTCTTGGTCGTGTGCTTGACTTGCTCACGGTCCTTCTGCGCGCGGTTACCGCTACGGGCATTCGCTTGATACGCCACCACAACCTGGTGAATCAGGGCTTCGTTGTAATCGCGGCCGAACACTACGTCCGACGCGCTAACGCCTGCACCTTCCTGACCATTGGCATTCAGGAGCTTAAGTTCCATTATTTCGCTCCTTTCACGGCACGCGTCTTCACGGCCGGCGTAACGAATACCTTGCCACCCTTCGCACCCGGAACGGCGCCCTTGACCAGCAACAGCTTGCGGTCAGCGTCGATACGAGCGATTTCGAGGTTTTGCACGGTTACCGTATCGTCACCCATGTGACCGGTCATGCGCTTACCCGGGAAAACACGACCCGGATCCTGCGCCATACCGATCGAACCCGGCACGTTGTGCGAGCGCGAGTTACCGTGCGATGCACGGCCGGATGCGAAGTTGTAACGCTTGATGGTACCGGCGTAGCCCTTACCGATCGACACGCCTTGCACGTCGACCTTTTGGCCTACTTCGAACAGGTCGGGACCGACCACGGTGCCGTTCGACAACTCGGCAGCCTTGGCAGCATCGATCTGGAATTCTTTGAGGATTTCACCGGCTTGAACACCGGCTTTGGCGAGATGACCGGCCAACGGCTTCGTCACACGCGATGCACGGCGCGTACCGAATGCAACCTGCACGGCGGTGTAGCCGTCGGTTTCAACAGTCTTGATCTGCGTCACGCGGTTGTCGGACACGTCCAGCACGGTAACGGGAATCGAATCCCCTTCTGCCGTGAAGATACGGGTCATGCCAACCTTGCGACCTACGAGTCCAAGGCTCATCGTTTTCTCCATTCCCGACTGCGATTGGTCGGGGCTAATTTACAAAATGCCGGTGCCGTTTCGGGCGTGAAATCACGCTGCAGCACACCGACTTTTTTGCGCAAATGCGCGAAAAGCCCACTATTATAGCGAGGCTTTTCGTTTTCCGCAAGCAATCAATGACTTAGCGTTGCCCGGCACGCCAGGCAACCGCTACAAGCCTTATTGGAGCTTGATTTCCACGTCCACGCCAGCCGGCAGGTCCAGCTTCATCAGTGCGTCGACGGTCTTGTCCGTCGGATCGACGATGTCCATCAGACGTTGGTGCGTACGGATTTCGAGCTGATCGCGCGACGTCTTGTTGACGTGCGGCGAACGCAGGATGTCGAAACGTTGAATGCGGGTCGGCAGGGGCACCGGACCACGAACGATTGCGCCAGTCCGCTTTGCCGTGTCGACGATTTCAGCTGCCGATTGATCGATCAGGCGATAGTCGAAAGCCTTCAGGCGAATGCGGATTTTCTGGTTCTGCATGACAATTCCTTGGAAAGAGCGAGGCGGTATTGCGCCGCCAGATAGTAAAAGAACGTAGAGCCGGGCACCTGCTATGGCGCTGGCGCCCGGCTCCGGGCACCACTTACTGCAACTTCAACCCTCGATTTTACTCGAGAATCTTGGCAACCACACCTGCGCCGACCGTACGGCCGCCTTCGCGGATTGCGAAGCGCAGACCTTCTTCCATCGCGATCGGGTTGATCAGCTTCACCGTGATCGACACGTTGTCGCCCGGCATGACCATTTCCTTGTCCTTCGGCAACTCGATCGAGCCCGTCACGTCCGTCGTACGGAAGTAGAACTGCGGACGATAGTTGTTGAAGA
>NZ_JALPRH010000020.1:0-149609 GCF_030464795.1 Paraburkholderia sp. SECH2 | reverse complement strand
CCCCGCACAGGGGGAACGCTAATAGACCACTAACAAAACAAGGAAAGGCCAAAGCCCCAGGAACACAGACAAAAAAGGCCCCACAAAACAACCCCATCACCCAGCGCCCCGCGCAAAAGCATACTCATGCAGAGCATCGATCACCCGATCAAACTCGAACGACTTGTCATAGAAGTGCCGAACGCCATACTGTTCACAGCGCTCCCGATAAGCCGGCAACGCATGATTCGTCAACACCGCAGCGAAAATCGACTCGACCATTCCCTCGCGCTGCAGGTAAGCGAGCACCGGCACCCCCGAGCCCTGCTTTAACTGCAAGTCCACGATCACCGCATCAAAAGCCTCATCGCTCAACAAAGCAATCGCCTGATCAGCCGAATCCGCATACGCGGCCACCTGCAGCAGACCCGATGCATCGATGGCCTCGACGAGACTCCTGCGTATCAGCGGCGAATCCTCGATCAGCAGCACGCGCAACGGCGCGCGACTGGCTGGTCCGGCATCAATGTTCGATTCGCTGTTCATCGGTGTATCTCGACCATTCATTATTCGATCAAGCCATTCTTGATCGCGTAATAAGTCAGATCGGCATTGTTCGCCAACCGCATCTTCTCCAGCACGCGAGCCCGGTAAGTACTCACGGTCTTCACCGACAAATGCAATTCTTCCGCAATGTCGGTCGGAATCTGTCCCGCTGCGAGCTTGCAGAATATCTGGAACTCGCGCTCCGAGAGTGCTTCGTGGGGCCGTCCCACCGCCGGCTTGTCAAGGTTGTCGGCCAGCGTGTCGGCCACGGCCTCCGACAGATAACGATGCCCGCGCGCCACCGCGCGGATCGCCCGCACAATCTCCTCGGGCTCGCAGTCTTTATTCAGGTAGCCGTTGGCGCCCGCGCGCAGCAGGTTGATCGCGTATTGGCTCTCCGGATATCCCGACAGAATCAGTACGCCCTGCTCCGGGCGCACCTGCCTGATCACACGCAACGTGTCGATGCCGTTCTTGTCCGGCATCGCGATGTCGAGCAACACCACGTCGAACGCCTGCTCCCGCACAAGGCTGATGGTTTCGTCGCCGGTCGAGGCTTCGGCCGCGACGCACATGTCCGGCTCGTCAGCGACGAACTGCCGGAAACCACCTCGGACGATCGCATGGTCGTCAGCTATCAGCACTCGAATCATCAGTTTGGCGTCCGTGCAACAGGATTGCTCCAATGCAGACATTGTAATGACCTCCGGCACCGTCTTTGCCGAAGACCGATATGCACAGCGTAGCGGTGCATCGAACCATACCGGCGCGGGAAAGCATCCAGCCCTTCCGCGCCGCCCTTGCCGCCCGATCAGGCGTCCGCCTTTCAACCGCGTTTACTCGCGGCCGTCAAGCAGGTCCGCCATATCATCGGCGTGCTCCTCTTCGACAGCAAGAATTTCTTCAAACAGCCGGCGCGTCGTCACGTCCTTCTCGCCGAGATAATGCACGATCTCACGATACGTATCGATTGCAATACGCTCGGCAATCAGGTTTTCGCGAATCATGTCCGTCAGATTACTGCCTTCCTTATATTCCGAATGCGAGCGCGTCTTCAGGCCCTCCGGTGCAAAATCCGGCTCGCCGCCAAGCTGCACGATACGCTCGGCGATGCGGTCGGCGTGCTCCTGCTCCTCCGCTGCATGTGCCGCGAATTCCGCCGCCACGCCCTCGGAGTTGATGCCCTTGGCCATGAAGTGATGCCGTTTATAACGCAGCACGCAGACGATTTCAGTGGCCAGCGAATCATTAAGCAGTTTCAGCACCGTCTCACGGTCCGCACCGTAGCTTTGCGTGACCGGACCATCCGACATATGCTTGCGGGCGTCTTCACGGATCTTTTTGATGTCCATCACGAACGACCCGTTGGATTGAGATGCTGCGCTTTGAGCGCCAGAAGCCTTCGCCATTGAGATTCTCCTTTATCCGGTATTTGGGGGAACTGCGTATCCCGCACGAATCGCGCCTGATACGCCCGTTTAAGGAAGGCGCATTCGTCTACGTTCGGAATACGCCGAGCAGCAGCGTGACCACGAACACGACAAGGAAGATGTAGAACAGGATCTTCGCGATTTCGGCCGCACCCGCGGCGATTCCGGTAAAACCGAACACGGCTGCGATGATCGCAATCACGAAAAAGACGATGGCATAGTGAAGCATGGCGACTCTCCTTGTTGGTATCTGCATCAAGAAACTCTGAGGCGAACCCGAAGCGAAGCGCTCCCTCACAACCGGCGGGAACAGCACGCAAGCGCCTCATCGAACGGCGCTAATCGACAACCTTCTTCGTGACTACGAAGCCGAGCACGAGGAACACCACGCACAGAATCACGAACACCATAAACAGGAACTTTGCGATCACCGCTGCGCCCGCAGCTACGCCGGTAAAGCCAAGCAGGCCGGCGATCACCGCCACGACGGCGAAGAACAATGCCCATTTCAACATGATGGCTTCCTCCAGAATCAGTCAATGAACGATCAGGTTCATCCTATCGATCGTCGACGCTGGGCGCATTCCGACGTGCTCCGTTTTTCGTGTGAGAATCCGCTTACACGGGATTACGGCGGCGTTACGCCGCCTGCTCCATCGTCGAGCCCGGCGGGCGTTACACTGATGCTCACCTCAGGAGCCAAAAGTGCTGAACGTGTCGAACACGCATAAATCAGGGGCCACCGTGCGGCTGGGCGACTGGATGCGCAATCGCAGTTGGGCCATCGCGATGACCGTGGCAATCGTCATCACCGTGGGCGGGCTCGTAATTCTCGAAACCGCGCGCCAACGCATTGCCGCTGAATACGAAACGGCACTCGAAGCGCGCGACGTCACGGTTCAATTGAGCACGCTCGCAAGCCAGCTATCCCGCCTCAACGCCCACCAGAGCGATTTTCTTCTGACGAAGCAGGACTCATCTGCTCAAGGCTTTTGCGCAACCGCCGTACAGATACGGCAGAACGAACAGCAGCTAAGCCGGTTTTACCGCGGTGGCAAGGCGGACAGCGCCGAGCTCGCGAGCTTCACCCAGATCGTCGCGCTGATCGACGCGCGCATCGGCGCGGGCGCTGCTGCATTGCAACGCGCGACAACGAATTCGCTCGATCTCTCCGCCTGCGGCAGTGCCGGCGAGGCCAATCCGGCGGATGCCACTCTGGTCGACAGCACGCTCACGCTGCTGCGCGACAACGAGGAGCGCCGCGCGCAGCACGCGCTCGACGCAAGCCGCGCCGACCAGCGTATCTCCACGCTGTGCGCGGCGGCGCTGTCTGCGCTCAACATCGTGCTGTTCATCCTGCTGTTTCGCAATCTCGGCATCCAGATGAACCGGCAGGCGCGCGTGCAGCGTCAACTGATCACGCAACAGGAAGAGCTCGACCAGCTTGTCAACGAACGCACGCGTCAGCTCGAGGCGCTCGGCTGGCACTTGCAGGCCGTCAGCGAAAACGAAAAGACGCAGCTCGCGCGCGAACTGCACGACGAACTCGGCGCCATTCTGACTGCGAGCAAAATGGATGTGGCCTGGGCCAACCGCAAACTGAAGGACAGTGCCCCGGATATCTCCGAGAAACTCAAGCGCGCGCTCGCCAATCTCGACCAGGGCATTGCGCTGAAGCGCCGCATCATCGAAGACATGCGGCCCACCGTGCTGGCGAACTTCGGGCTCGTCACTGCCTTGCGCACGCTTGCCGACGAAGCCGCGCAGCGCAACAACTGGACGCTCGAATCGCACTTGCCCGCCGACGATATCCAGCTCGACGAGCAAACCGAAATCGCGCTCTTTCGCGTCGCGCAGGAGTCGCTCACGAACGCCGCCAAGTATGCACGGGCCTCGAAGGTGTCGATCGCCCTGCAGGTCGGCGACGGTGAGGTGGCGCTGCGTATCGCGGACAACGGCGTCGGCATCACGCCCGCCGATCTTCAGCGCACGCACACCCATGGGCTGCTCGGCATGCGCCAGCGGGTTGCCGCGCACGGCGGGCGCTTCGATATCCAGCGCGGCGCGCCGAATGGCACCGACATCCATGTGGTGATGCCGAGTGTCAGCACGGCCACGCCGTCAGTGGATCTGCCGCCGTCGACCCCGTCGCGAACAGCCGTCTAGCAGGGCTTTGCGGCACATTGCAATAGCCGGTGTAGGACTGCGCCGACGCAAACACCGGAGCACGCCTACAACAAAATCGCAGCGCAACCGACAGCGCCGCCTCCGCCCTTTTTTTAACATGCAATCAGACCGGATCGACTGGCGTAAGCCCCGGTCGGACGACAGCTAGCCGGGCTAGCGCGTGCCGTACAGGATGGGCACGTCAACCGATGCATTCTCGACAAGGAGAACTTTCATGAATCGACTGATCGCTTTGCTTCTCATTGCAGGGACGGCTGCGCTCGCCGGTTGCAACACGATGGCGGGGGCTGGGCAGGATATTTCGAAGGGTGGCAACGCCATCACGAATTCAGCCGAGCAAGCCAAGTAAGTTAGCGGCAACGGATCGACTGCGCGGCGCCTCACGGCGCCTTGCCATGCAGGGATTCCACAGCCCGTCGCGGGAAACCGCGGCGGGCTTTTTTTATAGTCGGCTCCGCAAACAAAACAAAGCGGCGACCCACTTTCGTGGATCGCCGCTCTGTCCTCCCTGAGACTGCCGCTTATCGTATCTATCGACTGCTATGCACGCATGCGGGTTCGCGAGCTTATTGACCCGTCAGCGTGTTCGTGAGTTCAACGCTCGGCGTGCCGGTGTTGCCGTTCTGTGCGATCAGCAAATGGATCTGCCCCGGCACGAGCTGGCTCAGCGCACCGGCGATCGGCACCGACGTCACCAGCCAGTCGGCGTTGTTCGCCAGCGAGAAAGCCGACGACTGGAAGATCGGCGTCTTGCTGCCCGCCACCGTCGCGATCAACACGTACTGGCCGCCGGACACATAGATCGAATCCTGGCCGCTTGCCGGCACCGCGTTCTTGAACGACACGCCCGCCATCGTCGGGCTGACATTGCTGATGTCAGTGCTGGTCGACTGAACCAGATACAGGTCGAGATTGGTCGCGTTAGCCGATGCATTGAAGCCGCGCAGGCGCGCGCTATTCGAGAGCAGCCCCTTGTCGAACGGATCGTCGATCAGGCCGATATCCGGCGCCGTTGCACCCGGCAGAGCCAGCACCGTGTATTCATGGCCCTTCGCAACATCGGGGAAGTTACCGCTCGCCAACGCGGTCGTCGTGCCGGTGTTCGAGTACGCGACGGAGGTCGAACCCGTGTTGATGTTGGTCAGGTTCGTTACGCCCTTATAGCTGATGTTCGTCTGTCCCGAAGGTGCGGTACCGTTCACGAGAAAGTCCACTGCTGGCCCGCCAGGAATTGCGTGGATGAAATGGATCTCCGGATTCGTCAGACCGAGTTCCTTGCCTACGTCGCTGCCGCTGCCACCGCATGCGGCAAGGACAGATGCAACAGCGGCCACAGCCGCCATGGTTCGGATCGTTTTCATTGTGTTCCACCTATATCGATGTTGGGCTCTCGAGCCGTTAATTTGCGAGCGCCCGGCCTCGGACATCGCGCCGCCTGGAAACCTTGTTCGTTGGTCGTTAGAACGGCTCCAGGCTGGCTCTCCGAAATGAAGCGCCCCCTCCCTCTCCCTGCTGCACGTCGCGCCCGTGCTGGTGAGCGGCGTGGTCCGTGTCGATGGACGCTCGAACTCAGCAATGCGTGTGCCGCGGGTTCGATAGGGCTTCCGGCATCAGACGAATGGCTTACGGAGCAACGCGTTGCGCGGATTAGAATTTTTCCTCGGAGGGTTGGCACGTTTCGCGGTGTATTGTTCGCGCACAACCATACTTACACGGCCCCCTGCATGTCTTACCAACACTTACTCGCTGAACTCGACCTCGGCTTTACCCGCTTGCGCAATCGCGTGGTAATGGGTTCGATGCATACCGGCATGGAGGATCGCTTCTGGAATTACCCGAAACTGGCCGAGTATTTCCGTGAGCGCGCGAAAGGCGGCGTCGGTCTGATCGTCACGGGCGGCATCTCGCCGAACCGGCAAGGCTGGCTGCTGCCCTTCGGCGGCACGCTGAACTCGGTGTTCGATCTGCGCAATCACCGCTTGCTGACCGAGGCCGTGCATGCCGAAGGCGGCAAGATCGCGTTGCAGATCCTGCATGCGGGCCGCTATGGGTATCAGCCTTTTGTCGTGTCGGCCTCGGCGCTCAAGTCGCCGATCTCGAAGTTCAAACCACGCGCGCTCACTGAAGCCGGCATTGCGCGGACCGTGCGCGACTATGCCCGCTGCGCGCGCCTTGCCCAGCGCGCCGGCTACGACGGCATCGAGATCATGGGCAGCGAAGGCTATCTGCTCAACCAGTTCCTCTGCCCGCGCACGAACCGGCGTACCGACCGCTACGGCGGCAGCATCGAGAACCGCATGCGGCTCGCGCGCGAGATTGTCGAGCGCGTGCGCGCGGTGTGCGGCGAACGCTTTATCGTGGTGTACCGGCTCTCGTTGATCGATCTGGTCGAAGGCGGCAACACGTGGGAAGAAACCGTGCAGGTCGCCCAGGCGCTCGAAGCCGCCGGCGTCACGATGTTCAACACCGGAATCGGCTGGCATGAAGCGCGGGTGCCGACGATCGTGACCTCGGTGCCGCGTGCTGCATTCGCTGCGTTGAGCGCGCGGTTGAAGGCTGCCGTCAAGGTGCCGGTGATCGTGTCGAACCGCATCAACACGCCCGAGGTCGCCGAAGAACTGCTCGCTCAGGGAGCGGGCGATCTGGTGTCGATGGCAAGGCCGCTTCTCGCCGACCCCGAGTTCGTAAAGAAAACCGCCGAAGGACGCGCGCACGAAATCAACACCTGTATCGCCTGCAATCAGGCTTGCCTCGATCACACGTTCAAGAACCAGCGTGCAAGTTGCCTCGTGAATCCCCGTGCGGGACGCGAGACCGAGCTGGTCTACCGGCCGGTCTCGCCCCCCCCCCCCCCCCCCCCCCCCCCCCCCCCCCCCCCCCCCCCCCCCCCCCCCCGTCGCGGCCTCACGCGGGCATCGCGTGACCTTATTCGATGCGAGCGCAACCATCGGCGGCCAGTTCAATCTCGCGATGCGCGTGCCGGGCAAGGAAGAGTTCAGCGAAACGATCCGCTATTTTCAGAGCCAGTTGGAACGGCATCGCGTCGACGTGCGCCTCGATACGCGCGTCGATCCCGCTCTGCTCGCGGCAGGCGGTTACGACGATGTGATCATCGCCACGGGCATCGTGCCGCGGAGCCCGGCGATCACAGGTATTAACGGGCCTAACGTGCTGTCTTATGTGGATGTGCTGCGCGGTGCGCCGGTGGGACGCCGCGTGGCGGTGATCGGTGCGGGCGGGATCGGCTTCGATGTCAGCGAGTTTTTGCTGCATCGTTCCGGCGACCCTCTGCCCGTGCCACGCGATACATGGCTCGATGAATGGGGTGTCGATCTTACGGTGAGGGAACGCGGTGGTTTGAAACCGCCGGCGCCGGCAGAGCCATTCCGTGAGATCTGGTTGCTGCAGCGTAAGGCCGGCAAGCTCGGTATGGGGCTCGGCAAGACCTCCGGCTGGGTGCATCGCGCGACGCTGGCCAGAAACGGCGTGAAGATGCTCGGCGGCGTGTCGTATCAGGAGATCAGCGAACGCGGGTTGAAGATCGCGCGTGAAGGGATCGAGGAATGGCTTGAAGTGGACACGATCGTCGTGTGCGCGGGACAGGAATCGCTGCGCGATCTGCATCCGGAGACGGCGGCACAAACTGCGGATAGGAAAAACAGCGCGAATGGTGCGAACGACTCAAACGCTCCGCGCTATCACCTGATCGGCGGCGCCAAGGTCGCGACCGAACTGGATGCGAAACGCGCGATTCGCGAGGGTGCGGAGGTAGCGGCAGCGCTCTGAGCCAGTGAGCCAATGGAGAGCGGAGGCGGCCGCGCCGCCCTCCTTAAGCGAGCCCCTTCTTCCGGTAATCGAACCAGAAAGACAGCCCCACGCTGGCCAGAATCACGATCGTCGCGATGACCGTCGAACGCGTTACCGGCTCGCCGAGCAACAACGCGCCGAGCGCCACCGCCACCACCGGATTCACGTACATGCAACTGCTGGCGATGATCGGACTCGTATGCCGGATCAGGAAGCCGTACGCGACGTAGGCGGTCATCGTGCCGACCAGCATCAGGTAGACGAAGGCCAGCACCGGCAGAAAATGCACTTCCATCATGCGCTCGCCGGACACCCAGGCGACCATCGTCGACATTGCGCCACCGAGGCCGATCTGCAGCGACGTCGACAGAAACAGGTCCGACGGCAGCTTCAGCCGCCCGGCCAGATGCGCGCCGCCGGCCCAGAAAAGCGCACCGCACAGGATCGCCAGACTGCCGCCCGCCGATCCCGGCGCAGTGTCGCCGTGACTCAGGATCGCGATGCCCACCAGCCCAAGGCCAACTGCGAACCACTCGCCTCTGCCGATCTTGCGCCCCGCCACCGCCGCGATCACCGTTGCGAACAGCGGCACGGTCGCGACCATCACGGCTGCGGTGCCGGTGCCGACCGTGCGCATGCCGTAGGCCAGCATGCCGCTCGACAGGCCGACCAGCATCGTGCCGACAAGACCGGCATTGCGGATTTCACCCGCACTCGGCCAGACCGGATTGCGGCGCGCCGCGAAGATGAAAAGCCCTATCCCGGCAAACAGATTGCGCAAGCCGGAGAGCAGCAAGGGCGGAAACGAACCCAGCGCGACGTGCACGGCGAGATACGTCGAACCCCATACGAGATAGACGACGGCGAGCGCGAGCGCGATCTGTCCATTGCGGGAATGCGGCAAACGGATGGGAAAACTACGCGGGAAACCACGCGAAAAGCGGCTGGGGAGTTGCGGCGCCATACGTTCAAACCGCCCATGCCGCTCGAGGTGCTGCGCCCCCGCTGAAGACCCTGTGACGGGATGGCGGACACCGCATCGGCGATGCGGTCTGACGGGCGAGGCTGGCGGACATGTCGGTGGAACGGAAGGACGATAGATGGCCAATGGGGCCACAACGCCGCGGCAATCGATGGGAATCGAGCCACGGCTGACACACGCCAAATGTTGGGCGCGCATCGCATTATGCAGTAAGCGCCCACCGCGTCGCCTGAAAGAATCGTAACTTTTTTGCGTGCTTGCAACAGAAAAGCCGGGGACGTATCCCCGGCTTTGGGCTCACCTGTGACACCGGCGCTCAAGCTATGCAACCGGCATCGCCGGCAATGCTCAGTTGGCCATGGCGCCCGACGCTTCGTGCTTCATGCCCATCGCGTCGCTGCCCTTTTTCATCTTGTCGTGCTTCATCGTGTTCTTCTTCATGCTGTCCTTCGACATGGTGTCTTTGGACATCGAATCCTTCGACATCGTGTCCTTGGACATTGCATCGTTGGACATTGCGCCGCTGGCCTGCGCGAACGCGGCGCCGCCGCTGGTCAGGAGGGCGACGGCCATTGCTGCGATTGCGAACTTTTTCATGGGATGACTCCGTTTTGTAGTGGATAAACCTGAACCGGCTTCTGGCTTCTACCTTGCGCCGGGTACTTCCGAAGCTTCTGCCGCCCGGGGTCGCGCGTCCGGCATTGCACGCGCCGACCCGCGCGCGTCAGGAGCCTCCGAACCAGTTGTAGCCCTGGTCGACCCAATAGCCGCCGGGATACGCGTTAGTGACGAACATCTCGACGATGTGCTTCGGATTCTTGTAGCCGAGCTTGGTCGGCATGCGCAGCTTCATCGGGAAGCCGTACTTCGCGGGCAGACGCTCGCCGTCGTATTCGAAGGTCAGGAGCGTTTGCGGATGCAGCGCGGTCGGCATGTCGATGCTTTCGTAGTAGTCGTCCGCGCATTTGAAGCCGACGTACTTCGCGCTCGTATCCGCGCCGATGCGCCGCAGAAAATCGGCAAACGGCGTGCCGCCCCAGCGGCCGATCGCGCTCCAGCCTTCCACGCAGATATGCCGCGTGATCTGCTCGGCATGCGGCAGCGCGTACAACTCGGGCAAGGTCCAGACGCGTTGACCGGTGACGAGACCGCTGATCTTCAGCTTGTAGTCGGAGGGGTCGACATCAGGGACGTCGTCGATACCGTAGAACGCATTGAACGGAAACGGACGCGTGATTTGCGCTTCCGTGTAGGTCGGCGCGAGCTGCTTCGGATCGAATAGTGCGGCCTGTGCGCGGTCGTTCAGGCGCGACACGGCCGTCAGGAATGCGGTGACCGAATCGTTGTCGGTGAGCGAGCAGCCCGTCAGCATCGACAGACCGCCGAGCGTCAGAAGCCGTTTACCGAACAGGCGCCGCGACGGCATCGCGAGTTCGCGCCGGGCGTCGATCAGGATCGATTCGCGGTCGAGCTTATCGTCAGGCATGGCGGCGAACTTTCGATCGGGTTGTGTATTGGGTCGGGTCATGGTTCGATGTCCTTAGGCTTGGCGTGTCCGCTTATCCGTGTATCCGCGGCCTAGCGTCCGCGCAGCATCGCCAGCAGCGAGCGCGGCACGAGGGCTACCATCACCAGATGCACGGCAATAAACGCAGCCATCAGCGACATGGCGCAGAAGTGGACGATGCGTGCGTTGTCGTAGCCGCCCATCAACTCGCGCAGCAGCGGAAACTGCACCGACTTCCAGATCGCAAGGCCCGAGAGCACCAGCACGATCAGATCGCAGACGACGAACAGATAAGCGAATTTCTGCACCGCGTTATAGACACGCAGATCGGCGTGCGACAGCTTGCCGGTCAGCGCGGCGATGAAGTCGTGCAGCACGGCGCGCGGCGAGACCGGCAGGAACTTGCGCACGAAGCGCCCGCTGGCCAGATTCAGTGCGAGATACAGCAGACCGTTGAAGACCAG
The DNA here is from genome assembly GCF_030464795.1 of Paraburkholderia sp. SECH2. Classification (NCBI taxonomy): domain Bacteria; kingdom Pseudomonadati; phylum Pseudomonadota; class Betaproteobacteria; order Burkholderiales; family Burkholderiaceae; genus Paraburkholderia; species Paraburkholderia sp. SECH2. The sequence continues at coordinate 138,707 of NZ_JALPRH010000020.1, read as the reverse complement.
CAGCCACATCGCCGCGAAGTGCCACTGCAGCGCGCCCCCAAGCCAGCCGCCGAGCGTAATCGCAGGCGGAAACGTGAAGCCTTTGAAGATCGGCGAAGCGTCATAGATGCGCCAGCCGGACAGCATCATCAGGATGGCAGCGAGTGCGTTGAGCCAATGCGTGACGCGCACCCACACCGGATGAATCGTGCCGCTCCTCGGCATGACGGGCGGAGCGGTTTTGCTAAGAGCATGAGGCGTGGCCATGAGAATCTCCGATGAAATAGGGAGCGCTGCGGGGTCGTCTCGCGCTCAATTGCAGGCGGCGAGCTCGCCCACTTGCAGCACGTCGCCGGTCGCAGCGTTTTCGACAAAGGCGACGACGCCGAAGTGGTCCGCCGGAGCATTCGCATCGGCATCGTCGATACGGATATCGCGGCGGATTTGCGCGTTACCGGCGACCAGCGGCACGGGTCCGATCCATTGCCGCACGACGCGTTCGTGATGCAGCGTTGCGCCGCTGTTTTCCCCGGCTCTGACTTGCGAGTTCAACGCGTTCTGGTAAACCGCGATGTAGGCATTCAGCGGGGCCGTGGTGTTTGCCGCCTTGCTGGTGAATTGCGCGTCGACATTGAAGGCGCCTTTCGCCTGAGGTTTCAGTTCAAGCGCCACGTTCGCCTGCGCCGGTTCGGCAACGACCTGGCCGATGCGGCTCTGGAAACTGTCGCGTTGCGACCAGCTGCGCAGTTCGCGGCCTGATACGAAGATTTCAGGCGTATAGATGGTGTGGCCGCCGGCGAGGTCGGTGAGGGTCTGCTGACGTTCAGTAAAGCGATGTTGCGAGAAACGGTCGGTCCAACCGAGGCTATTCCAGTAGTCCACATGCAGCGCCAACGGCACGATGCTTTGGCTTGCACCACTGTTTTTCCACTGACTCAGCCAGTTGTCGGCGGGCGGGCAGCTGTTGCAGCCTTCGCTGCTGTAGAGCTCCACCAGCGCTACGCGGTGCGATGGGCTGTGCGACGCACACACGGCGCCTGCTGCGCTTGCAAGGCCACTGGCGAAGAGGGTTGTCAGCGCTACGGCTAGCGCGATTGCGCGAGTGACATACCGATTGCCTCGGCGGGTTCGTGCGGTTTGCATGGCGTGCTCCATCGGAATCTGCACGTTTGTCGAACCACAAGCCCGCTTATGACAGCCGGTTTTGAATTTTTATTTTTGTCTGCGTTGCTCGCCTACGGTCGAGACCGTTCCATGCTGTTTATCCCCGCGGGGCGCGGTGTGTCTGTACGCTTGCGGGCGAACCGCCCCAAAGCGCCCCGCGGAGGGTGTCTCAGTCGTAACTCACGACAACCGTCACCCGGGTATCCTGCCCGGCATTCTTCGGTGCGAGCGACAACACGCCGCCGTCGCGGCCAACGCGGTAGTGGCCGTCGCTAGCCGCACGGAACACACGTCCGCGGCTGTCGACAAAACGCTCAGTCAGCGCGTCACCGTTACGCGCTGTCGCGGCGCTATTCACCTGAAGCGCGACATCGGCGCCCGTCGCCACGCCCGGCTCAGCGCTAAAGATCAGCGTGACCGCTGAACCCGACTGATCAAGCCGCGCGCTCCTGGCATCGACACGCGCCCCGGCGGGCGCCACCGAAATCTCCAGTTGCGACGCCACGATCGCGCCCGAAAAACTGATCGTTCCGCCATTCGCGGCCACCGCCGGCATTGGCGCCGCAATGAGCGCAACCAGCGTTGCCGTCGCCGCGACCGCGCTGAGCCCCTCAAACCGCCCCATTCCAGTTTTCATCAGCACCTCTCCTTAAGCCGTCTCGAATCGCATCGCGCCATTGACGCGCTGCCCACCGCCGCTCACTCGACTGGGCAACGGCCGCCCCTACAGGCGGATTAACGGCAGCGCGACGGCGGTCTTGAACGACCCCGTGCGATATCGACACGCCGCAACGCGTATCCACGGCGCCTCCCAGCGGCGATTAAGAAGACGCCCGGCCCGTGCTAACATTCACCTTTCGATTGCGTCGATCAAGCTTGCTTTCCGACGCTCCCGCACTACTTTTCATACTCTGCCGGCTACCCCAATGCGCGTTCCGTTTTCCCGAGCCCTCACCCGCTTGCGCCCCCGCCGCGCAACCGGCTGCGCGCGCGTGGACATCGCGACGCCACACGCCGGCCAGCCGTCCCGAACGCTCCCGCTTCTCGCCGCCCGGCGCCCGATCTGACGCATTTCCCCTCCATTACCGGGGCCGCGTCGTCGGGCTCCGGGCTGATCTCATCCGTACGCCATTCCCTTACATGCAGATCAATTGGAGAACCCGTCATGAAAAAGACGAAAACCTGCTACCTCACCGAACTCGACGTCGCCCGTCTTGAAAAGCACGCAGCCGCGCCCGGCGCTGACACCAAGCTGCAAGACATGCTCGACGACGTCCTGGAGCGCGCTGTGATCGTCGAATCGCGCGACATCCCCGCGAACGTCGTCACGATGAATTCGCAAGCCACGCTGGTCGATGAAACCAGTGGCGAGCAGATGACCTGGACCGTTGTCTATCCGCCCAACGCGGACTTCGCGCACGGCCGCCTGAACGTGTTTTCGCCGGTCGGTCTTGCACTGCTCGGCGCCAAACGCGGCGAGCGCATCCGCTTCACGCCGCCGAGCGGCACGGAGAAGGTGTTGAAGCTCGAAAAGATCCTGTTTCAGCCCGAAGCCGCCGACGATTTCACGCTGTAAGCCAAAGCCATTCACGACGCAGAACGCTGCGCCGCATCATCCCCGGCAGCCCTATCACAATAAGAATAGTGCGCGGCTGACGGGCGTTATCTCCGACATCTGACTTTTTCAAGACGGGTTGCCAAGCAGCGCCCGGGCGGTGTATCGTGTGCGCTGCTAACGCGGGGGTCCTGCGTAGCGCGGAGGTTGGAGGTCCGTGTTGCGTGGGTGAGAAATACCCTTTGAACCTGATCTGGATAATGCCAGCGCAGGGAAGCGTACGGATTTCGCACCTGGTCTACCGTTTCATCTCTCGCGAATTCCGACAACTTCCGTCTCGTCTCCTGCTTAGCGGCCCCACATTGCTATGCCGAGGAGATAACGCATGAACGCCAACCCGAAGTTCCTTTCCGCCGACGCCCACGTCGATGCCGCCGCTGTCGCGCCGCTGCCGAATTCCCGCAAGGTCTACGTAACCGGCTCGCGGCCCGATATCCGCGTGCCGATGCGCGAAATTTCCCAGGCGGATACGCCGGATAGCTTCGGCGGCGAGAAGAATCCGCCGGTCTTCGTCTACGATACGTCGGGCCCCTACTCCGATCCGGAAGCCAAGATCGACATCCGCGCCGGTCTGCCCGCGCTGCGTCAAGCCTGGATCGAAGAGCGCGGCGACACCGAAGCGCTGACGGGTCTCTCGAGCGGCTTCAGCCGCGAACGCGCCGCCGATACCGCGACTGCCGATCTGCGTTTCAAAGGCCTGCACCGCACGCCGCGCCGCGCCATCGCCGGCAAGAACGTCTCGCAGATGCACTACGCGCGTAAAGGCATCATCACGCCGGAGATGGAATACATCGCGATTCGCGAGAACCAGCAACGCGCCGCGTATCTGGAAAGCCTGAAGACGAGCGGTCCGAACGGCGAAAAGCTCGCCGCGATGATGGGCCGCCAGCATCCGGGCCAGGCGTTCGGTGCGAGCGCATTCGGTCCCGATGGCCTGAAGGAAATCACCGCGGAATTCGTGCGCGAAGAAGTTGCGCGCGGCCGCGCGATCATCCCGAACAACATCAACCACCCGGAAAGCGAGCCGATGATCATCGGCCGCAACTTCCTCGTGAAGGTGAATGCGAACATCGGCAACTCGGCGGTGACCTCCTCCATCGGCGAAGAAGTCGACAAGATGACCTGGGCGATCCGCTGGGGCGGCGACACGGTGATGGATCTGTCCACCGGCAAGCACATTCACGAAACACGCGAGTGGATCATCCGCAATTCGCCGGTGCCGATCGGCACGGTGCCGATCTATCAGGCTTTGGAGAAGGTCAACGGCAAGGCCGAAGATCTGACGTGGGAAATCTTCCGCGACACGCTGATCGAACAGGCGGAACAAGGCGTCGACTACTTCACGATTCACGCGGGCGTGCGTCTGCAATACGTGCCGCTCACAGCGAAGCGTATGACGGGCATCGTCTCGCGCGGCGGCTCGATCATGGCGAAGTGGTGCCTCGCTCACCACAAGGAAAGCTTCCTGTACGAGCACTTCGAAGACATCTGCGAAATCATGAAGGCGTATGACGTAGCCTTCTCGCTCGGCGACGGTCTGCGCCCCGGTTCGATCTACGATGCCAACGACGAAGCGCAACTCGGCGAACTGAAGACGCTCGGCGAGCTCACGCAGATCGCGTGGAAGCACGACGTTCAAACCATGATCGAGGGCCCCGGCCACGTGCCGATGCAGTTGATCAAGGAGAACATGGACCTGCAACTCGAATGGTGTGACCAAGCACCGTTCTACACGCTGGGACCGTTGACGACCGACATCGCGCCGGGCTACGACCACATCACGTCGGGCATTGGCGCAGCGATGATCGGCTGGTTCGGCACGGCCATGCTCTGCTACGTCACGCCGAAGGAACACCTTGGGCTGCCGAACAAGGACGACGTCAAGACCGGCATCATCACGTACAAGCTCGCCGCGCACGCCGCCGATCTGGCGAAGGGCCATCCGGGCGCGCAGGTGCGTGACAACGCATTGTCGAAGGCGCGTTTTGAATTCCGTTGGGAAGACCAGTTCAATCTCGGTCTCGACCCGGACAAGGCACGCGAATTCCACGACGAAACCCTGCCGAAGGATTCGGCCAAGGTCGCGCACTTCTGTTCGATGTGCGGCCCGCACTTCTGCTCGATGAAGATCACGCAGGATGTGCGCGAATTCGCCGCGCAACAAGGTCTCTCCGACGACGACGCGCTGAAGAAAGGCATGGAAGTGAAGTCGATCGAGTTCATGAAGAAAGGCGCTGAGATCTATCAGCGGCAGTAAGGTAAGGATCGCGGGCGCACTAGCACGCGCCCGCCATTCGAACCGTCTGCGTCCGGTATTGCAGCACCGAAGCCCGCCACTGGCGGGCTTTTGCGTTTCTGAGCAGCCGGGCACGCCGCATGCTGACAGAAGGGAAACATTTGATTACGAAACCGACACCTTGCTGACAAGCTCACACATCCGGATACGGGCTGCGGCGATAAGATCAAATGTAAGGACGGGGGTGATTCATCCATTTCCACGAAGCATTGTCCAGACACAATGAATGGAGTCAGCATCATGAAATCGATTCGTCAACTCAGTACGTTCGCTGCGATCGTCGCGGTTGTCGCCAGTCTTTCCGCGTGTGACAACATGACCACGCGGCAACGCGATACGGTGATCGGCGCGGGTGTGGGCGGCGCCGCAGGCGGACTGATCGGCGGCAATGCACTGTCGACGATTGGCGGTGCGGCAGCCGGCGGCATCATCGGCAATCAGGTCGGCAAGTAAGCGCACGAACAGGACCAGCTTCATACAGGGGCTTCGCGAAATGCTTTGCAATGGCGTGAAATAAGCCGTTACGGTTTTGCAATCCTGTCGGCGCTGCGGCGGCGTAAGCTCAAGCCACTACGCCCCGGATGGCGGCGTGTGATGTAACCAGGAGCACGTCATGAAGTCCCCCGTCGTCAAGTCCCTTCGCGCAATCAGCCAGCGGCTGCCGCGCGGCTTGCCCCGTCTTTCCCAAACCGGCATCACGCTGGCCGGCGTGGCCTGTGTGCTGACGCTGTCCGGCTGCTACTACCCGTACGGCTACTATCCAGGCGCCTACCCGTATTACGCTTACGGCACTGTTCCAGCGAATGGCGCCCAGCAGGATGTCCCCGTAGGGACGGCCGGGGATTCGGCCACTTCGCAACAGCAGGCGCAGGCTCAGGCGGCGCAGCAGGTGCGAGCCAATTCGCAATCCCAGCCGGCCACCTACGCAGTCGCTCAGCCGCCGCCCGTGTACGTTGCCCCCGCTTATCCCGTCTACTATCCGCCGCCGGTCTACCCGGCTTATTACGGCTATCCGGGCTGGTATGGCCCGTCGGTTTCGATCGGCGTCGGTTTCGGCTGCTGTTGGGGAGGCCACGGTGGCTGGGGTGGCCACGGTCACTGGCACTGAATCCCGCAGCCGGATCTTGCTGATCTGCTTTGTCCATCCCGTGCCCGCAGCTATCGGGGCACGGGATGAACCCATGCCCCACGACGTCGTGCGCACCCCGCTGTCTGAAAGTCGGCCTAGCCGCCAGCATGCGCCATGCCGCGCCGGGAGGGTCTCGCGCGCATCATGCCGCGACGATCCCGCCACGCAAGACGCGGCGCCTCCCTCCCTCCTTCGCCCGTACTTTCCCTTCTTGACGCGCTCCAATCGGGCCCTATGCTTGGGAAAGCCACACGCAGTACCTGTTTAAATAAGCGACCCGGCTCGTCTTCGACGAGCCGCCGGCGCCCATCCGTCCTGCCCGAGCGACGCGCCCCGTAGTGCGTAGTCCCGCGTCGAATCGAACAACAACGAAGGAGACGTGATGTTTCACCAATTACTCACACCCGTCGGCAATTCGCTACCGCTCTCGTTCCTCGTCGCCGCCTTGCCGATCATCGTCGTATTGCTGTTGCTCGGCTGGGCCCGCCGGCCGGCCTGGCAGGCCTCGCTTGCGGGCCTGATCGTCGGGCTGATCGTGGCGATTTTCGTCTGGCAGTTTCCGGTTGGACTCGCGGCCGCATCAGTGGCCAACGGCGCGGTGTTCGCCTGCTGGCCGGTGATGTGGATCGTGTTCACCGCGATCCTGCTCTACAACATCTCGCAGCGCTCGGGCCGCTTCGCCGCCTTCCGCATGTGGATGATCGATAACCTGCCGAACGATCGCCGCGTGGTGCTGGTGGTGATCGGCTTTTCGTTCGGCGCGCTGCTCGAAGGGATTTCCGGCTTCGGCACGCCGGTCGCGATCACCAGTTCGCTGTTGATCCTGCTCGGTTTTCCGACCCTCGAAGCACTCACCTTCACGCTGATCTTCAACACCGCGCCGGTTGCCTTCGGCGCGCTCGGCGTGCCGATCACGGTGCTCGGCGCGGTCACGCATCTACCGGCCGATTCGCTCGCCAAGATGGTCGGCCGCCAGTTGCCTTTCTTCGCCTTCCTGCTGCCGTTCTATGTGATCGGCGTCTATGCGGGCTTTCGTAACATGCTGCGCGTGTGGCCGGTCCTGTTGGTGTCCGGTGCGAGCTTCGCGCTGACCCAGTTCATCGCGTCGAACTACGTGAACTACAGCCTGACCGACGTGCTGTCGTCGATGGTGTCGCTGATCCTCACCATCGCGTTCCTGCGCGTCTGGAAGCCCGCCGCCGATCCGAAGTTCGCGATCAACATCGATCGGGTGGGCGAGGTGCGCGGCAAGATCAGCGGCGGCCAGGGCTGGTATCCGTGGATCATCGTCTCGGCGGTGGTGATCGTCTGGACCGTCGCCAAAATCTTCCTGATCGGCGACGTCAAGCTACCGTGGCCGGGCCTCGACAAGGCGGTGTTCATCACCCTGTACAACACGCCGTACGGCGCGGTGTGGGACTTCCAGCCGCTCGCGACCGGCACGGCGATTCTGGTGGCCGCTATCATCACGACGTTCGTGACGGGGCTGAGCGCGCGCGAATTCGGCAAGGCTATTGCCGACACGTGGGTCCAGACGCGCATCGCCATTCTGACGGTGGCGACCATCGTGGCGCTCGCCTATCTGATGAACTACTCGGGACTTACCTACACGCTCGGGCTTGGTGCCGCGTCGGTCGGACCGTTCTTTCCGCTGGTGTCGGCGTTCCTCGGCTGGGTCGCGGTGTTCCTGTCCGGCAGCGATACCTCGGGCAACGCGTTGTTCGGCAATCTGCAGGTGGTGGCGGCCAATCAGCTGAATCTGAACCCGATCCTGATGGCCGCGACCAATTCGTCGGGCGGCGTGATGGGTAAGATGATCTCGCCGCAAAACATCTCGACCGGCGTGGCGACGACCGACCTCAAGGGCAAGGAAGGCGTCGTGTTCGCCAAGACCTTCAAGCATTCGATTCTGTTGACGGTGATCCTCGGCGTGCTGGTCTGGCTGCAGCAGAATTTCCTGCAGTGGATGATTCCGCATTGAGGCGCGCCTGGCCCATCGACGCAACTATTCGCGCCCACTAATTCCCTGGAGCGGGAGCTTGTGTGATGGGCCAGGATCACTGGTGCATTGCCGCAATATAATTCACGCTCCCCATGCGCCCGCCCCGCCGGGCCTGCACCGAGGGTACTCCCGCACCAATCTCATCGCAATTTTTCTCACATTAGCGTGAGAATTGCTCGTTTTGCGGCCGGCGCGACCGCGCTTACGATAACGGCTATCAGACGTCCCCCATCCCCCGAATCTTGCCGTTTCATTCCAGCCTGAAACGTTTCGCGCAATCGCGCTGCTACGATGCTCAGGCGTCTCGACTCAACCGCGCGCGGCGCCACGACAATGAATGCCAAAAACCTGCTGCAACTGCTGATCCTGGCCGCCCTGTGGGGCGCCTCGTTTCTGTTTATCCGCGTCGGCGTGACCGACTTCGGCGTCGCGCCGCTGATGGCCTTGCGCGTCGGCATCGGCGCGGCCTTTCTCGCCGTCGTCCTGATTGCACGGCGGCCGCTGCGCGAGTCCGCGACGATCCTGCGCACGCGCGCTTTTCCCTTGCTGGTGGTCGGCATCCTGAATTCCGCGGCGCCGTTCTGCCTGTTCGCGTATGCCGAGTTGACGCTGTCGGCTGGCGTGACGTCCGTGATCAATGCGACCACGCCGCTGTGGGGCGGGCTCATTGGCTTCCTGTGGCTGCGTGACCGCCTGAGCGCGCTGCGTACGCTCGGTCTCGTGATCGGCTTTCTCGGCGTCCTGATGCTGGTGTGGGATCAGATCGCCACGCCGAACGGCTCGGCCGCCACACCGGCGACCACCGCGCTCGCGGCCGCCGCCGCGCTCGGCGCCACGCTGCTTTACGGCATCGCCGCCAATTACACGAAGCGCCATCTGACCGGCGTCGACGCATTGACCGTCGCGACGGGCACGATGACCGGCGCCACCATCGTGTTGCTGCCGCTCGCCGTGATCTACTGGCCGGCCGCGCCGATCTCCCTGCACGCGTGGGGCGCGGTCATCGCGCTGGGCGTCGCGTGTACCGGCGTCGCGTACATGCTGTTCTTCCATCTGATCGCGGTGGTCGGGCCGGCACGCACGATTACGGTGACCTTCGTGATTCCGATCTTCGGCATTCTGTGGGGCGCCCTGTTTCTCGGCGAAACCGTGTCGCTGGGCATGCTGGAAGGCTGTGGCGTGATTCTCGTCGGCACCGCGCTTGCCACCGGCGTGGTCAAACGTCTGCCGTGGGTCGGCCCGCGTCGCGCCGACACCTGAAAGCCGCTTCGCACGATACGTTCGGCGCGATCCGCTTCCCGCCTCCGCGAGGGCCGCGCCGACACAGGAACACCGCCTCGCGCGACGCCTTCAACATCGCCGCCTTCCCGTCACGCACCGCTCGCCGCGTCAGCGGCCCGACAACCCGTTTCGAGCACCCAAAAAAATAGCCCGCACTCCGTTGGAGTGCGGGCGAAACCGTCGCCCTACGAGGATAGGCGACGGGGCCACTGAGGCCGCGCGCCGTGCGCGCAGGCCATCATCGGGCTAAGTACCGGTTCGTTCGCCGGTGCTGAAAGGGTCTGGGAATCGCCGACTGGACACACGCCGCAAACTCACGTCGGATGTTACGAATCCGGCCCCATGAGTCTTTAAAAGCAGCTTGTGTGCCAGTTATAGCGATTTACAAGAAATTGTTCGCAAGGCATTGATTTTTATTACATTATTTTTCGAACGAGGGGATCTGACAGGGTCTACGGAAGGGGCTTCGCGAGTTACGTCACCGGGGTAACGTCACGTTACATGCGGCCGCACAAGGGCGGCCGCGCCGACTCGTTTCATGCGTTTGAAGCAAGCCGACCGTCACCGCACCGGCCATTTCGTGCGTTGCGCAGCCGTATGCCGGACCCGCAAACCCGTTGGCCGCTGCGTCTCGCGCCGCTCCAGGGCCGCGCCGCAGACAAGCGCCAGGACGAGCAAGCTCGCCGCCCACATCCAGTAAGGAATCACGTCGAACATGGCCATCTCCCCGTTAAGCGTCGCCGGTTCATACCGGTGTTTCAGACAGAAAGCAAAACACGTGCGCGCTGCGATAACGGTCTACGGCTCACTGCGCCGTCAATAAATTGCGGACATAAAAAAACCCGCCCGAAATTGCCTTCCGGGCGGGTTTTGAGACAGCGTTCGCTGTTTGCTACAGCTTCGTTCAGTGCAACTGGTCGACCATCAGACCCATGATCTGCTTGGCCTGCGGGCTCTGATCGATAGATCCCTTGTCGTCGACCACTGCCACGCGGGTCTGGTCAGGCGTCACCGCGCGCACGTTCACGAGATACTGCTTGGCGACCTTTTCCTTCTTGCCGTGGAACACCTGGCTCCAGAAGCCCTGCTCCGCCGAGCTCAGATCCTTCGGATCGACGTAGCGCACGAAGTACAGGCCGCGGCTCGCGTCGCGATCGTCGACCGTGAAGTTGCTGCGATCGAGCGCGAGGCCCACGCGCAGCCACGCACGGTCATACGGCTCGCTGAGCGTCAGCTCGGTGGACGAGAACTGTGCCGCCGTGGTGTTCGCCGCGTCATCCGGCATAGGCTGTTGTGCCGACAACGCCACGTTTTGCGCCGCCGTGGCCGCAGCCGCCGATTTCGCGCCCGCCGTAGCCGCGTTCGGCGCCGTTTGCGTCCCTGCCGGCGAGAGCTGGGCGCTTTGCGTCGTGCGCGAATCGGCCAGCGCCAGCGCTGCCATCAAGCGCTTCAGATATTCCTGCTCCAGGCCCGGATCGTTCGGCTTGGCTTCCCACTTGGTCGACTCGTTGTTCGTGCCGGTGATCGCCTCGCGCATGCCCTTCTGGCTGATGAACACATAGGTGCCGCCGTTCGGCGCCGTTTCGAGACGCGTGCGGTACTTGTTGCGCTCAGAACTCACATAGCTGTTGCCCATTGCCTTGGACAGCGTGTCGCGGATCAGCCCTTCATTGATCGAAGCGTGCGTTTCGTTCCAGTCCGTTTCCATCACGCCCTTGTCGCGCTGGTCGACCACCAGCAGGAAGCCCTGTTCCTGCCAGAAACGGCGGATCGGCGCCCACGCCTGGTCGGGCGCCTTGTTGTCGATCACAAGCCAGCTTTCCGTGCCGTCGCGCTGGATGTGCATGCCGGTCACCTGCGGCACCACCGTCAGGGTGTTCGCGGCCGGTGCTTGCGCCTGGACCTGCTGGAGCGTGGACAGCGAGGTTTCGCCGCCTTGCGGGGGCAACGAACGCTGATCGGCCGTCTCATCGATCATGTTCGGCGGTACGGCAAGTGACACTTGCTTCGATTTCGAGTCGCTTTTGTAGTCGATTTTGGTCGGCGACGAGGTGCCGCAGCCGGCGACCAGACCGCCTGCCATCAGCATTACTGCAAACCGCTTGGTAAGACGAAGATCAGTCATGTTCGGGGAATCCTTCCGCTACGCCACGGCAAGTTTCCGTGGATCAACCCAACATTTTACCGATCCCGGCGAGTCATGTGCAAAAACCCGGCTTTGCCCGTGAATTGAGCAGCGCGCGGACGGCAAATCCTGGGGTGCGTCGAAGGGTCTGGATACCGATGAATCGCTGCGCTGCGTGTCCCTTTCATATCGGAAAAACGCGCCGCTTCACGGCGGCGATCATGTCCTTCCGCGGCAAATTTAACAGTTCACAACGTTTCTCAAACGCTTGTAGGTCGTGACCTAGCTCCTTGTCAGATCATTGTTTTAAAAGACACTTTTCACCTTCGCCACAGACTATTTCCGAGATTCGCTGAAGCGCCGCGCGCCGCGCCTGACAACGATCAGGAAACCTGAGTGTTATCTTGAATTGAACATCTCAATAAAAATTTAGCGCCCCGGGTTTTCCAATAACGAGACAGGTTGCCATGCCAAATTCCTCTTTCTTACTAGCCTTCGCTGTCGCGGCAATGGTGGCTGCCCTGTTGTCTGTCAGTGCCGATGTGCGTGCCGAATTGGGCGGCACGATGCCCAGCCAGGCGAATTCGACGGCCGCGGCGCCCCAAACCTTGCTGAACGGCGCCTTACGCCTGCGCACAATGACCGACGCAGGCAACACCACCATCAACGAGTACGCGACGAATAGCGGCCAGATCATCGCTTATACGTGGCAAGGCCCGACCATGCCGGATCTGCGCGCGCTGCTCGGCCGGTACGCCGACTCCTACAGGGCGGGCGCCGCCGCCTCGGCTCCGGACGGCAATCTGCACGCCTCTCGGGTTGTCAGGCCAGACGTGATCGTGGAATCGGGTGGTCCGATGCGCGGCTATGTCGGACGCGCGTGGCTGCCGGCGGCGCTGCCCGCCGGTGTCACCGCCGACGACCTCCGCTGACGCGGGCCAGCAGGCAAAAAGCCGCCCCGAACACTCGCCCCCCTACATGCCATGAAGACCTCTTCCCGTCTCCGCACCCTGCTCCTAACTTGCGCCGTGCTCGCTGGTTGTGGTGGCGGCGGTGGCAGCAGTACGCCGGCTGCCTCCACCCAGGCGGGCTCGACGAGCCCGGCCAGCAGTCCGAACGCCGCGAGCGCGCCATCCGGAAACGTTGGAGCCAGCGCAACGAACTCCGTGCCGCAGTCGAACACGCCGAATGTCCAGCCGATCACGGTCAGCGCCGCGCCGGGCCTGACGCGCAACATGCTGACCACCAGCGTCACCGTCTGCCGGCCCGGCACCAGCAATTGCGCGACGATCGACAATATTCAGGTCGACACCGGCTCACAGGGCTTGCGGATTCTCGCCTCGGCGCTGCCGGCTGACCTTTCGCTGGCGGCCGTGGCCTCGGGCAGCGGCATCGCGGGTGAGTGCGCGGTATTCGGCGGCGGCTATACGTGGGGCGCGGTGCGCGGCGCGGACGTGCGGATGGCCGGCCAACTGGCCACCTCGATTCCGATCCAGCTGATTGCCGACCCCACGCTGCCCAATGTGCCCACCGATTGCGCCGGTTCAGGCAGCGCGATGCTGACCGTCGCGAACCTGCGCGCCAACGGCATTCTCGGCGTCGGACTGTTTGCGGCCGATTGCGGCAGTGGCTGCGTCAACTCGGCGCTGCCACGCTGGTATTACAGCTGCGACGCCAGCGGCGCCTGCCTCGCGAGCACGCAAGCGCTCGCCCAGCAGGTGACCAATCCGGTCAGCCGCTTCGCGCTCGACAACAACGGCGTGGTGATCGACCTGCCGGCGATCGCCGACTCGGGTGCGCCCAGCGTGTCGGGCTCCTTGATATTCGGCATCGGCACTCAGGCGAATAACACGCTGGGCGGCGCGACCATCTTCAGGACCAACTCGCAGACGGGTTATGTGCGTACTACCAGCGCCGGCCAGACTTACGGGCAAAGCTACCTCGACAGTGGCTCGAACGGCCTGTTCTTCAACAATAGCCAATTGCCCCGATGCGGTTACTGGTACTGCCCAAGTTCCACGCAAACAGCGAGCGCCTCGATTGCCGGCACGGATGGCGTGTCGAGCACGGTGTCGTTTTCGATCGGCAATTCGAGCGCACTGTTTGGCTCGTCGAATAACGCCTTCGACAACCTGGCCGGCATTGCGAGCAACAGCTTCGGCTGGGGCCTGCCCTTCTTCTTCGGACGACGCGTTTATACGGCGATTGCATCGAGCGTGACGTCGGCCGGGCCAGGGCCGTATTACGCGTTCTGATTGGTTGATGTCGGGGCCGCCTTGCGCGGACAAGCGCGTCGGGCGGATTCGATTGAGTGCCCGAGCAGACGTGGCCTATTGAGCGCCAACCCCCGCCTCAAACGGAAAAGTCCTACAGACAGATCGGATTCCCCTGCGAGGAAAATTCCCAAACTCACATCTCGCGCTTATTTGATACGCCCTGACAGCAATAATCGTCGTTTCCGGCTAGCGTCATCTCGATATCGTTAGCTCTGCATACTCTAATAACAGTGAAACGATGGAAGTCACCTTTTCGCTCGACGATTTCGAGCAACTCGTCTACACGCGGCAGCATACGCAAGCCTCACTTCAGCTCATCGCGGCACTCGCACTCCTCCAGCAAACGCGCGGTGAGTTGAACGCGAGCTTCAGAGCATCGGGCATGACCGACCTGTCTCCCAATGAGCAACGCGAGCGTTTCTGCACACGTCTGACAAGTGCGGCGTCTACGTTGTTCGCCGACCCGGATTTCCGGCCGCCCACCGCGTGCGTCAGATTGTTTTTCACGTTGCATGAATGGATCGGCACGCTGTTCTCGGCCACGGCGTTCGGCAATGCGGACCACGTCGTCCGTCATCTCAATCCTCGCGGCGCGGCGGACACGCAGTTTCTGCCGGGAGATAGCTTCATCGAGAAGCTGTGCGTGCTCTATTCGACCGAGTCCGAACTGGAACTCGACTTCGCCGCACTCTGGGCGCACGACAAAACTATCGCGGCCTGTCTCGCGCTCGCTTTGCTAGCGCCGGTCTTCAATGGCTCGCCAAGCGCGCATCTCAAGCGCGAGGCGCTGCTGGAGTGGCTGCCCGGCAAGCTGCAGCTCATCGACGATCTCGACGATCTGCCATCGGCCGTGCTGCACAACGCCTATATGTTCTGCAGCTATGCCGATACGCCGCGTCGGCACGCGATCAAGCAGGACATCAACGTGCTGGTGCGCCGCAAGCTGGCACAACTCGGCCTGACCGACTTGCCCGCAGCGAAACCCAAGCCTGCCAGAGGCAAATCGCGGCGCGGCAAGAAGCCGCTGATGGTGGTAGTGCTGGAATGGTTCAGCGGCGCCCATTCGATCTACCGCACGCACTCGCGTACGCTCGAAGCCGCACGCGAACATTTCGAGGTGGTGGGCTTCGGCTTCGGTTATGCGCTCGACGAAGTGGGGCGGGACGTTTTCGACCGTTTTATCGAACTGGAAGAGCCCGACTACATCGGCGAGTGCCTGAAAAAGATTCGCGATTTCGCCGAGGCCGAGCAACCGGACGTGTTGTACATGCCGAGCGTCGGCATGTTCGTGCTAACCGTGTTCATGTCCAATCTGCGCATCGCGCCGTTGCAGATCGCTGCGCTCGGCCATCCCGCTACCACGCACTCAGACAAGATCGACTACATCAGCGCCGAGGAAGATTATGTTGGCGACCCGGCCTGCTTCAGCGAGCGTCTGATGAAGTTGCCGAAAGACGGGCAACCGTACCGCCCGTCCGTCGCGTTGCCGGACATCGTCGCGCAGATTCCGTCGCGGCGCGAGACGCTGCAGATCGTCATCACCGCCAGCGCGATGAAACTCAATCCCGGCTTTCTCGACGCGTGCCGCGAAATCGGCGCGCGTGCGGCCACGCCCGTTGAGTTTCACTTCATGACCGGTGTGCCGTCGGGTCTGCCGTTCGACCGTCTGCGCGACGCCATCGTGCGTGCAGTACCGGGCGCTGTCGTGCATGACTTTCACGACTACGCCGCGTATCTGGCGCGCGTCAACCAGGCCGATCTGTTCCTGAGCCCGTTTCCGTTCGGCAACACCAACGGTATCGTCGATGCACTGACGCTTGGCTTGCCGGGCGTATGCAAACGCGGGCCGGAAGTGTTCGAGCAGATCGACGGGGCGCTATTCGAGCGCGTGGGCATGCCCTCGTGGACCACCTCGAACAGCGTCGAGACGTATATCGCTGCGGCCGTGCGCATGATCGACCAGCGCGACGAGCGCACGGCGCTGCGCCAACGTCTGATCGACACGCAGGCGGTGCAGCGCTGCTTCGAAGGGCGGCCGCAGGCGTTCGGCGAAAGCGTGCTGAAACTGATGCGCCAAAACAAAAGCCGCCTCGCGGATGGGGCGGCTTGAACTTTGTGTTTTGTGTTTCGCGGTTCGCGGTTCGCGGTTGAGCAGGCGTTAGCGAAAGCTGCCCGCGCCCGTTGCGAGCAAGGCTTTACTCGGCGGCTTCGCTCGCAGCAGTGGGGGCCGGCGTGGCGAGCTTTGCCGGCGCCAACCAGCTGAATACGCTCAGCGCGGAGCCGTGGAATGTGCACTCAGCGGCGGCTGCCGTATTGACCTTCTTCGGCTTGGCCGATTTGAGCGAAGCTGCGTCACTCGCCGAAGCAGCGAGGCTCGCTGAAGCGGCCGTCGCATCCGAAGCCGCTGCAGCCGTCACGCGTGAGGCAGCAGCCGCGGCCGAAGCCGAGGAAGCCCCCTGCGCCACGGACACGCCGGACGCCGCGCGCACGCCCGAAGCCGGGTGAGGCGCATTCGCCAATTTCGCCGCGGACGCCGCCGAAGCGGCCGCAACCTCCGAAGCCGTCATCACATGCTCGATCGATCCCTCGACGACCACCCGCGAGCCGTCGATAGCGGTGCCCGTATGAGCGATCCTCAGCGTATCCGGCGACGACGTTTCAGCCAGCTTGCTTCGCATCAACTGCTCGCATGCATCCGAGTTCTTGTAGACGGCCGTGCAGGCCACCAGCAGCGCTGCAGCAGTCGTGACGCAGGCGATAGAGAGAATCCGAACTTTCATTGACGTTCCGTTTTGCAAGCCGTCGGCAATTGTAGCTTACGGGCTGGCGGATCGGCACCGCCGCCGCTCACGGGGACTGCACAGGGAGAAGAACGGAGACAGTGGCGCGGCACCTCGCAAGGACGTGCCGATCCGCACATCACACAAGACAAAGAGACGGCTTGACCGCGACGCCTTGCATCGGCATCGTGTTGACCGGTCGCCATACCTGCGGCACGCCACCTCTTCAGCCGGACCCGCTTGATGGGTGCGGAACCGTTTTCCCACTGCGCATTGACCGGCTTTTCCGCATGTTCAGCCTTGCCCTGCTCGCCGTCGCCGCCTACGCCGCGACTAACATCGACAACCTTTTCGTGCTGCTCGCCTTCCTTGCGGAAACGGGCGGCCAGCGTCGGCGCGTGATCGCCGGGCAGTTTGCCGGTTCGCTGACCTTGATCGTAGGGTCGATTCTGCTCGCCGCACTGTTGACACGCCTACCTTTCGGCTACGTCGGTCTGCTCGGTATCTTGCCGATCGGCGTGGGCCTGAGCAAAGCATGGGCGCGCTTTCGCCCCGGCCACGTGGATCAGGTGCAAGAGGCGCAGGCCACGGCGGGCACGCGTGCACCAGCCACGCCAACTAAGGCCGGCGCAGGCTCGTCATGGTGGACAGTGGCATGCGTGGCGGTCGCCAACGGCTCGGACAATCTCGCTGTCTACGTGCCCCTGTACGCGAGTCATTCGCATAGCGAGGGCATGTTCATCTCGCTGGTGTTCGTCGTCATGATCGGCCTCTGGTGCGCAGGAGCGGTGTGGCTGGTGGAGCATCCTTTGCTGGGCGCGCCGATCCGGCGCTATGGCACCGCGTTGCTGCCGCTGATCCTACTGGTCATTGGCGTCTCGGTGATCGTGCATAACGATACCTTGCGGATCGTGTTCGGTATCTGAGGCGGACCGACGGCCGAAGATCCGATCGCCGGGCGGTGCGATGGTCGCGCCTCGCACCTGAAAGGCTGAGTCTGAGCCAAAGCCTGAATCCGGGTCCAAACCAGAAACCTTACAGTCCGTGCCGGGATGCGCTGCTGCCAGCGCGCGATGCAGCACGACCGACTGTCGCCCACGCCAACGGTCAGTTCGACGGCATTTGCGGCTGCACGTAAGTGCGCACGCCGGCGAGCGGCGACCCGTAACCGCCCGACTGGGTATTATTCGGCAATCCATTGACCAGTTGCGCGCGCGGATCGGTCGGATTCAGATTCAACTCGCCCGCCTGCTGGTTGCCGTGCGTCGGATATTCGCTGCCGCGCGCCGCGCTCGGCATCACGCGCGTACTGTTTTGCGGCGCGTTGATGTCGTCCTGCACGCTCAGGCCCTGTGCGCCAGCCTGCGCGGCGACGCCGCAAGCGAGCGCATACAGCAGAACCCCCACTACCCTCGACGTCCTCGATGTTCGCTTCATACCGACCTCCGGCAAGTGCAAAGTGAAATGAAAGGCGATCATGTCCGCGATTCCAGTACAGGCGCGGCAGACGCTGATCACATCATTTATACGCGCTACCTCCTCTTTCGGATTCGGCACAATCTGCCCGCCCACCGTAAAAGTGCCGAACTGGCATGCCCCGTGCGCTCACCAAAGCCACGAGGGACACGGGATCACAGCAAATACCCCAAGCGCATATCGTTATGCCGATTGGCGCTTTCTTTCCAGGACGATCGCGCCCGATAATGGCTGCCATGAACACCCACCCCACTCCCCAAGCCCGCGCGCTGCGTTCCGCGCTCGCGGCACTGAGCGCGGCACTGCTGCTAGCCGCCTGCGCCGCTCCAACGGCATCGACCTCTCTCTCGGCGGCTGATTCCGCCTCGCTCGATGCCGCCATTTCGGGGCCGCAGCGTAGCGACAGGAACCGTGCACGCGATGTCTACCGCCATCCGAAGGAAACGCTGCAGTTCTTCGGCGTGACGTCGTCGCAAACCGTGCTGGAGATCGCGCCCGGTGGCGGCTGGTACACGGAGATACTCGCGCCCTATCTGCACGACCACGGCAAGCTGTACGAGGCGCAATACGACAGCCCGGACGCCGCGTCGTTGGCAGAAGAGCAGGCTGGCCGGGCGTCGTTCGCGCGCAAGCTGGCGGCCACTCCCGCTGTCTATAGCAATGTCGTGGTCGGCACACTGCGAGCAGGTCAGTTCAGCGGCTTTCCGGCCGACGGCAGCGTTGACGAGGTGCTGACCTTCCGCAATATCCACAACTGGATCAAGGACGGCCAGATCGACGCCAATCTGCGCGCCTTTTACGCGGCACTCAAGCCGGGCGGCATCCTCGGCGTCGAGGAACATCGCGCGGCGCCGGGCACTTCGCTGCAACAGACCATCGACAGCGGCTATGTCACCGAAGCCTATGTCATCGAACACGCCCGAGCGGCAGGTTTCGAATTGGCGGGCCAAAGCGAGGTGAACAGCAATCCGCGCGACACGAAAAACTATCCGCACGGTGTGTGGTCGCTGCCGCCCACGTATGAGGGCCACGACGTCGACCGGGCGAAGTACGCCGCGATCGGCGAGTCGGATCGCATGACCTTGCGCTTCGTGAAACCCAGGTGACACGTATGACCGGCCCGGGTTTCAGCGCGCGCCGGCCGGTATAAGCCCTTCCGGCCGGTACGCGCTTCGCCGCACCGGCGCTTGACGGGATCCCAATAATATGTTCCTATTGCGCACTATGTACCGCGCCCAGACCATCCTATCGCTACTACTAGCCCGCTCTACCGGGCTAGGTCTGCTGCTGCGCGCTTCCATCTGATACACCCGAAGCACCGCTCAATTCCCCAGTAACTGACCCAGCCCCGGTTTCCGACCGGCGGCAGTGCTTTGTCTTTTCGTCGTCCGGTCGACAACCCAGGTTGATCGATCCCAAGGATGATGAAAATGTTGAAGAACCCTGCTACCAAGTACCACTCGTTCAAGCCAATCAATTTGACCGACCGCCAGTGGCCGTCACGCGTCATCACGCGTGCGCCGATCTGGATGAGTACCGATCTGCGTGACGGCAACCAGGCGCTGTTCGAGCCGATGAACGCGCAACGCAAGATGCGCATGTTCAAGACGCTGGTGCAGATTGGCTTCAAGGAAATCGAAGTCGCATTTCCGTCTGCCTCGCAGACCGACTTCAATTTCGTGCGTGAGTTGATCGAAGGCGGTCATATCCCCGACGACGTCACCATCGAAGTGTTGACGCAAGCTCGTGACGACCTGATCGAACGCACCTTCGAGTCCTTGCGTGGCGCGCCGCGCGCCATCGTCCACCTGTACAACGCCACCGCGCCGGAATTCCGCCGCATCGTGTTCGGCCTCGAAAAGAGCGGCGTGAAAGAACTCGCGCAAAACGCCGCGCGTACGATGAAGCGTCTCGCCGACGCGACGCCGGAAACGCACTTCACGCTGCAATACAGCCCGGAAGTGTTCAGCGGTACCGAGCTCGAATTCGCCAAGGAAGTATGTGACGCGGTGTTCGATATCTGGCAACCGACGCCGGAACACAAAGCGATCGTCAACCTGCCCGCTACCGTCGAAATGGCTACGCCGAACGTCTACGCGGACCAGATCGAATGGATGCATCGTAATCTTGCGCGTCGCGATTCGTTGATCGTTTCAGTGCATCCGCACAACGATCGCGGCACGGCCGTGGCTGCCGCTGAACTGGCGGTGATGGCGGGAGCGGATCGGGTCGAGGGGTGTTTGTTCGGCAATGGCGAACGTACCGGCAATGTCGATCTCGTGACGCTCGCGTTGAATCTGTACACGCAGGGTGTCGATCCTGAACTCGATTTTTCGAATATCAATGAAGTCGCGCGGACTGCTGAGGAATGCACGCAGTTGCCGGTGCATCCGCGCCATCCGTATGTCGGCGATCTGGTGTTCACCGCGTTCTCCGGCTCGCATCAGGATGCGATCAAGAAGGGTTTTGCGGTGCAGAAACCGGACGCGGTCTGGGAAGTGCCTTATATGCCGATCGATCCTAGCGATCTTGGGCGCACCTATGATTCAGTTATTCGCGTGAATAGCCAGTCTGGCAAGGGTGGGATTGCTTATTTGCTCGAGCAGGGCTATGGGGTTGTGTTGCCGCGGCGCTTGCAGGTTGATTTCAGTTCGGCCGTGCAGCGCTATACGGATGATAGCGGGCAGGAAGTGACGCCTTCGCAGATCTGGGAATTGTTTCAGCAGGAGTACGTGCATAGTGTTGAGCCGATTCGCTATATCGGGCATAGCCTGTCCGAACGCGGCGATCGGGAGCATATCAAGCTCACTGTCGATATTCATGGCTCGCGGCGCGTGTTGAGTGGTGAAGGGAATGGGCCGCTTGATGCGTTGATGCATGCTATGGGGGTGCCGGTGCGGATTCAGCACTATGAGGAGCGTGCTTTGACTCAGGGCGCTGATGCGCGGGCTGTTGCTGTTGCTGAAATGGCTGGCGCTGATGTGGCTGGGAGTGCGTTTGGGGTTGGGATTGATGCCAATCTGGTGACTGCTTCTATTCGGGCTGTTATTAGTGGGGTTAATCGCGCTTATGAACGCGCTAGTTCCGGTGCGCAGGAGCGGTTTTTTGAAGTCGCGCTTAGGGATGACGCGGAGCGTGTGGCGGTTTGAGTTTTTTTCCTTGGTCTGGCTTTGGTGCCTTTCCTTGTTTTGTTAGTGGTCTATTAGCGTTGTCCCTGTGCGGGGCGGCACCTACTTTTCTTTGCCGCCGCAAAGAAAAGTAGGCAAAAGAAAGCGGCTCAAACCGCTAATGCTAAGTGGGCACCGTGGTTTACTCAGGGTAGTGGTGCATCTGGAATCTGAGTTCGTGCACCTGCAAGCGCTTGTGACAAGGGAGTCATACTTCCCGACTCGCACTGCGTGCTCGTAGGAAGAGTCTGCTAGAAAACCAGTGGGCTCGGTTTGGCACTGTTCTATATTTTTCTTGAGGGGCGCTTTGGCGCCCCTCTTTTCTTGTACTGCGTTGCCGGAGATCGATACGCTGGCTTTGCTCCCGCCCTTCCCTCTCTCAGGTCAACCTCGCTCTGTCCATGCGTCCGGCAAGCTGTGCGTCAGTGTCGATACGAAGCGCTCTGTTTCCGGTTGGCTCGGGTTCATGAAAATGTCCCTTGATGGGCCCGCCTCGATCACTACGCCGTTGTTCAGAAACACTACGTCTCGTGCGATTGTCGCGGCTAGACGCAAATCGTGCGTTGCCATCAACATCGTCATGCCTTCCGTCGCGAGTTGCTTGAGTACGTCTACTACCTCCGCGGCTAGTCCGGGGTCCAGTGCCGAGGTGGGTTCGTCGCACAACAATACTTCCGGCGATGGTGCCAGCGCCCGCGCTATTGCTACGCGTTGCTGCTGGCCGCCGGACAGCGTCGAAGGCCATGCGTCTGCTTTTTGCGCGATGCCGACTTTCTCCAGCAATTCGTCTGCTCGTACGCGCGCTTTTTCCTTGTCCCACTTCTGTACGGTCAGCAAGCCTTCCATGACGTTCTGGCGGACCGTCAAGTGCGGAAACAACTGGAAGTTCTGGAATACCATGCCGGTGCGGCGGCGGATCGTCAGTACCTCCTCGCGCGGGGGCTTGTGGTCGCGGCTGAATTCGAGGCGTTGGTCGCCGACTTGAAGTGATCCAGATTCCGGGATTTCCAACAGGTTCACGCAGCGCAACAGCGTACTCTTGCCACTGCCAGATGGGCCAATCAGCGCGGTGACGTTGCCCGAGGCGAGTTGCAGATCCACCGAGTTCAACACCCGGTTCTCGCCGAAGTACTTGTCGATTTTTTCCAGTCGAATCATCAGTTGCCCGCATGGAAAAGTGCGTGACGGCCGAACTTGCGCTCGAGCCGGACTTGCGCCGACGACAATACCGAACTGAACACAAGATAAACCAGCGCCGCCTCTGTGTAGAGAATCAGCGGTTCATAGGTCACGGATGCGATTCGCTGCGCTGCCTGAAATACCTCAGGTACCGTCAGCACCGCCGCTAGCGATGTGTCCTTCACCAACGCGATGAACGAGTTCGACAGCGGCGGTAGCGCGACGCGCGCCGCCTGCGGCAAGATCGCGCGGCGCAGCGCCTGTTCACGCGTCATGCCCATCGAGTACGCTGCTTCCCACTGGCCCTTCGGGATCGACTCGATCACGCCGCGTATCACTTCCGAGTTATACGCACCGACATTCAGCGAAAAACCGATGATCGCCGCCGTCAACGGATCGAGCACAATGCCCACGTTCGGCAGTCCGTAGAAAATCACGAACAGTTGCACAAGCAACGGCGAGCCGCGAAACAGCCACACGTAGAAACGGACGCACGCGATCGCCCACTTCGGCCCGAATAGCCGGACCAGCGCGACGATAAACGCGAGCACGATCCCGATAGCGAAGGATGCCAGCGTGAGCGGCACGGTAAAGACGAGCCCCGCATACAGCAGGGGCCACAGCGACTGCGCCATCAGATGCAACCATGCCGGCATGATTCAGACTCGCAGATGACGCTTATTGGGAGACGTCTTTACCGAAGTACTTCTGTGAAATCTTCGCGTAAGTGCCGTCTTTCTTGATGTCGGCGAGCGCCTTGTTGATGGCCGCCTGCAATTCCGGGCTGCCCTTGCGGATCAGCACCGCGGATTTGTCGCTACTGTCAGCCGACGTGTCGAGCGCGGCGATCTTCACCTTCGCATCCGGCTTGTGCTTCTTGAAGTCGAGGAACGACAGCGAATCGTTGACAGTCGCGTCGACGCGGCCCGAGGTCAGCAGGTCGACCGATTCGTTGAAGCCCTGCACGGGAATCACCTCGGCGCCGTGCGCAGCCGCAATCTTGCCGAAGTTGCTGGTCAGCGTATTCGCCGATTTCTTGCCCTTCAGGTCGTCAAACGTCTTGATCGTGGTGTTGTCCGAACGCACGATCAGCGCCGCGTGCGATGTGATGTACGGGTCCGAGAAATCGTATTTCGCTTTGCGTGCGTCGGTGACAGCGACTTCGTTGATCACCGAGTCGTAGCGGTTCACATCGAGACCGGCGATCAGGCCGTCCCATTTCCCTTCGACGAATTGCGGCTTGACGCCCAGGCGCTTGGCGATCTCGGTGCCGATCTCGACGTCGAAGCCGGTCAGCTTGCCGGATTCATCGTGGTACGTGAACGGTGCGTAGGTGCCTTCGGTGCCGATCTTGAACACGCCCGCGGACTTGATCTGCGCGAGCTCGTCAGCAGCGAATGCCGGGCTCAGGGTCACCGCTTGCAGCAGCGCGATCAGCAGAATGGAACGAATCGACTTCATCTGGTGGCTCCGTAAAGTTTGCTACGTCAGTTGCATGGTTTTGTGTGCGGCATCCCGCCGGCGGTCAGACCCGGCAGAGTGGGCGGACTGTAGCAAACGGTTTGCGTTTTTACAAAGGATCAGGTTTCCGATCAATATGCGCTTGCGTGCTAAGCGGACAGCCAAGGTGGCTCATACAACGTCGAATTCGACTTTACAGCAGATATGGCAGACGCGGCATGCATCGCACCACGGAACACGTGCCGGGCGCCATCGGGGAAAACGCGGGAGGGGTATCGCCGCGGCGAACGCGCGGCGTTGAAAAATGGTCGGTACGGGCGGCATTGCGAGGCCGCCCGTCAGTTTGCAAACGGCTTACCGTTCTACCGGATGCGGCTCCTTGCGCTTATTGGCCACCCGGATCGCGTCGAAGTAAGCCGGATTCGGCGGGCGCTTCAGATAACGCCCTGCGCCACGCACTGCCCGCAGTTCGCCTTCGGTCCATGCGAGCGCGCCGCGCGTGAGCGTGTGCTTCGCCACGCCCTGCACCGTCATGCCTTCGAACACGTTGAAGTCGACCTTCTGGTGATGCGTCTTCACCGAAATCGTCTTGCTTGCCTGCGGATCCCACACGACCAGGTCTGCATCGGCCCCCACCTGAACCGCACCTTTCCGCGGATACAGGTTGAAAATCTGCGCGGCGTTAGTTGAGGTAATGCGCACGAATTCGTTCGGCGTGAGACGCCCCGAATTCACGCCGTGATGCCAGAGCACCGCCATACGATCTTCCACGCCGCCGCAGCCGTTCGGGATCTTCGTAAAGTCCTCACGACCCATGGCCTTCTGTGACGCGCAGAACACGCAGTGGTCGGTCGCGGTGGTGTGCAATTGGCCCGCTTGCAAACCCCGCCACAATGCTTCGCGATGCTCCGCGGAACGGAACGGCGGGCTCATCACGTGCGCCGCCGCGCGGGTCCAGTCGGGATCGCGATACACCGCTTCGTCGATCACCAGATGGCCCGGCAACACTTCGCCGAATACGCGAAGGCCTTCGCTGCGGGCACGCGCAATCGCGTCGACCGCATCCTTCGCGGACACGTGGACGATATACACCGGCACGCCTAACACTTGCGCAATGCGGATCGCCCGATTGGCGGCCTCTCCTTCTACTTCAGGCGGCCGTGACAACGGATGCGCCTCCGGACCCGTAAAGCCTTTCGCCAGCAATTGACGCTGTAACTGAAACACCAGTTCACCGTTCTCCGCATGCACGGTGGGCAGCGCGCCGAGTTCGAGCGAGCGCGAGAAGCTGTTTACCAGCACTTCGTCGTCGGCCATGATGGCGTTCTTGTAGGCCATGAAGTGCTTGAAACTCGACACGCCGTGTTCGTGCACCAGCGTACCCATGTCGCGATAGACCGAATCGTCCCACCACGTCACCGCAACGTGAAAGCCATAATCTGCCGATGCTTTCTCAGCCCAGCCGCGCCATTCCTTGAAGGCATCCATCAGCGATTGCTTCGGGCTCGGAATCACGAAGTCGATGATGCTGGTCGTGCCGCCGGATAGACCCGCGGCCGTACCGGTATAGAAATCGTCGCTGGCCGTGGTGCCCATGAACGGCAACTCCATATGCGTATGCGGATCGATGCCGCCGGGCATCACATACTGCCCGCCCGCATCGACGATCGTCGCGCCGGCCGGCGCCTCCAGGTCCACTCCGATCTGCAGGATCGTGCCGCCGTCCTGCGGGTCCGCACACAACACGTCCGCACGATACGTGTTCTCCGCGTCGATAATCGTGCCGCCGCGAATCAGGGTCGTCATGGTGCCGCCTCCTTATGAACTGCTGGTTTCGGTGCTACGTACTTCATCTGCTTCGTGCGTGGCTTATGGACACTCTCAGGCACTCGCCACGCGCGCACTCGGTCCTTTGCTCAACTTCATCCACGCGCTATATACGATCGACGCCAACGCGAGTCCGACAAACCATGCATACGTATAGAGCGTGTTGAAAATCGCCGGCACGTTCGGAAACGATGCCGGAAACGCGGTGTGCAGGAAGCCCGGCAGATTCGGCAGCACGCCGACCACGAGCGCCACCACCGCGCCGATATTCCAGCCGCCCGTGTAGCTGTACTCGCCATGCTCGTCGAACAGTTCGCGCGTGTCCAGCCGTGTGCCGCGAATCAGGAAGTAGTCGACCATCAGAATGCCCGCCACCGGACCGAGCAAAGCCGAGTAACCGACCAACCAAGTAAAGATATAACCCTGCGTGGTGGCGAGAATCTTCCACGGCATCATCACGATGGCAATGGTCGCGGTAATCATGCCACCGACGCGATACGAAATACCCTTCGGCCACAGGCTCGAAAAGTCATAAGCCGGGCCGACGAGATTCGCCGCCAGATTGCAGCACATCGTATCCAGCGTCAGGATGATCAGTGCAAGGCCGACGCCTATGCCCGTCATGCGGCTCGTCAGATCGATCGGGTCCCAGATCGCCTTGCCGTAGATCACCACGGTCGCCGATGTCACCACCACGGAGATCACCGAGAGCAAGGCCATCGGCACCGGCAAACCAATCGACTGGCCGATGATCTGGTCGCGCTGCGTTTTGGCAAAGCGCGTGAAGTCGGGAATGTTCAGCGCGAGCGTCGCCCAGAAGCCCACCATTGCCGTGAGGCCGGGCCAGAAAGTCGCCCAGAACATTCCTTCTTTCTTGCCGCCCGGCACGAATTGCGACGGCGCCGACAACATCGAGCCGAGACCGCCCGCCTTCGAGGTGGCCCACCACACCAGCGCAATACACATCACGATCTTGATCGGCGCGGACCAGCTTTCGAGCCAGCGAATCGAGTCAGTGCCGTGCACAATAAAATATATCTGCAGCGCCCAGAACACGAGGAAACACGCGAGCTGCGTGAGCGAGATGTCGAGGAACGGCAAGGCCGCGCCGTGCAGCGCGTTGCCGGTCAGAATGTTCAGCAGCGTGTAGATCGCGCTGCCGCCAAGCCATGTCTGAATGCCGTACCAGCCACACGCGACGATCGCCCGCAGCATCGCCGGCAATTTCGCACCCTGCGTGCCGAAGGAAGAACGCACGAGCACCGCGTACGGAATGCCGTGTTTCGCGCCCGCATGCCCGATCAACAGCATCGGCACCAGCACGATCAGATTGCCGAGCAACACGGTTGCCACCGCCTGCCACGGCGACATGCCCTCCTCCGTCAATCCGGCCGCGAGCATGTATGACGCGATGTTCATCACCATCCCCACCCACAACGCGGCGAAGTGATACCACCGCCACGTGCGCTGTGCGACGCCGGTCGGCGCAAGGTCATCGTTGTAAAGACTGCTGCCCTGCGCGCCGGCCGCAAACTGCGGATCGACGGGTTGCGCTGTCTGCTTCATCGAAAGATCTCCACTGATCGTTGAGGCCCGCGCGGCTTCTGATGGCGCGTCAGGCCCTAAGGGAAAATTACAGGTTCAGTACAAGCGCTTCGTTTCTTTTCCTACAGGTCGCCCACGTTTCAGGCTGCTTTTGCTGCGTGGGCATGGGCATGCTCGGTGGTTTCAGCCGCGTCTGACTTGTCGCTTTCACCGGCATTCACCCGTGCAGGGTTGTTCGGATGCGTAGTCCAGTTCGCGTACTCGCCGCTGTCCACGCGCTCCATCGTGATGCACTGCTCGACCGGGCACACATGCATGCACAGATTGCAGCCGACACATTCGGAGTCCATCACTTCAAAATGCCGGACGCCATCTTTTTCTTTCATGATCGCCTGGTGCGCAGTGTCTTCGCAGGCGATATGGCAGAGGCCGCACTGAATGCACTTGTCCTGATCGATGCGCGCCTTGATGTCGTATTTGAGGTTCAGGTACTTCCAGTCGGTGACGTTAGGTACGGCGCGGCCGCGAATATCGTCGAGCGTGGCGTAGCCTTTTTCGTCCATCCAGTTCGAGAGACCATCCGCGAGATCGGAGACGATGCGGAATCCATAGTGCATTGCCGCCGTGCAGACCTGCACGCTGCCTGCTCCGAGCACCATGAATTCGGCCGCATCGCGCCACGATGAAATGCCGCCGATGCCGGAGATCGGCAGTTTCGGCGTTTCGACGTCGCGCGCAATTTCAGCCACCATGTTCAGCGCGATCGGCTTCACCGCCGGACCGCAATAGCCACCATGTGTGCCTTTGCCGTCGACCATCGGCAGCGGCGACATCGCGTCGAGATCCACCGCGACGATCGAGTTGATCGTGTTGATCAGCGACACGCCGTCCGCGCCGCCTTTATAGGCCGCACGCGAACCGAGGCGGATGTCGCTGATATTCGGCGTGAGCTTGACGAGGCAAGGCAGCTTCGAGCCTTCCTTAACCCAGCGCGTGACCATCTCGATGTACTCGGGCACCTGACCGACCGCAGCACCCATGCCGCGCTCGCTCATGCCGTGCGGACAGCCGAAATTCAATTCCACCGCGTCGGCGCCGGTGTCTTCGACGAGCGGCAAAATCCACTTCCAGTCACGCTCGTTGCACGGCACCATCAGCGAGACGATCATCGCGCGGTCCGGCCAATCGCGTTTGACCTGGGCGATTTCCTTGAGGTTGACGTCGAGCGGACGGTCCGTGATCAGTTCGATGTTGTTCAGGCCCGCGATGCGCTGGCCGTTCCATTGCACTGCACCGTAGCGCGAGCTGACGTTCACTACATGCGGGTCGAGGCCCAGCGTCTTCCACACGACCCCGCCCCAGCCCGCTTCGAACGCGCGGTTCACGTTATAGGCTTTGTCGGTCGGCGGCGCGGAAGCGAGCCAGAAAGGATTCGGCGACGTAATTCCGGCAATCGTACAGCGCAGATCGGCCATGTTCGGCTCCTTGGGGACTGCTTGTTTTATCTTGGTGTGATACGCGGCTTAAGTGGCTCTGTCCTGTCTTACGCGGCTTTGACTGCCGTGCGGGCGAACTGGGCGTCGATCGCGGCGGCGGCAATCTTGCCGTCCTGCACCGCTTGGACTGTCAGATCGATCCCGCCAGTCGCTGCACAATCGCCACCCGCCCATACGCCTGGCAGCGAGGTTTGTCCGTTTGCATCGACCGCGATGCGGCTGCCGTCCAGCGTCAACAGTTCGCGCTCGATGCCGACCGGCACCAACGTCTGTCCGATTGCCTTGAGCACCATGTCGGCTTCGACCACGAAGCGCTCCTGACTGCCATCGCCTGACGTGCGCTCGAATTCGACGCCCGTCACCACGCCGCCTTCTCCGATCAAACGCACCGGCTTTGCATGCGTGACGAGCGTGACGCCGTTGGTCTGCGCGAAATCACGCTCGGCCCACGTCGCGCTCATCGACTCGACGCCGCGCCGATACACCATCGTCACCGAGGTCGCGCCGAGCTTGTGGCTTTGCACGGCGGCATCCACTGCCGTATTGCCGCCACCGATCACGACAACTCGCCGGCCCACCGGCACCGTTCCGAAGTCGCTCGCCGTGCGCACCTGTTCGATGAAATCCACTGCGTTCATCACGCCGCTCAGGTCCTCGCCTTCCATCGCCAATGCGCGCACGCCTGTGAGACCGATCGCGAGGAAGACCGCATCGTGCTGCTTGCGCAGCGCGTCGAGCTCCACGTCACGTCCAAGCGCGACACCGTTTTCGATCTCAATGCCGCCGATCGAGCACAACCACGCCACTTCACACTGCGCAAAATCATCGACGGTTTTATAGGCAGCGATGCCGTATTCGTTCAGGCCACCCGCTTTCTCGTGGGCGTCATAGATCGTCACGTTATGGCCGGCCAATGCAAGCCGATGCGCACAGGCAAGTCCGGCCGGTCCCGCACCGACCACTGCAACATGCCGACCCGTTTCAGCCGCGCGCTTGAACAGCACTTCACCGCGCGCCATCGCCCAATCGGTCGCATGACGTTGCAACGCGCCGATCGCCACCGGCTTCGCATCCTGATGGTTGCGCACGCAAGCACCCTCGCAAAGAATCTCGGTCGGGCAAACGCGCGAGCACATGCCGCCCAGCGGATTCGCCGACAGAATGTCGACGGCCGCGCCCTTCAGATTGCCGTTGCTGATCTTGCGAATGAAACTGGGAATGTCGATCTGTGTCGGACACGCGTTCACACACGGCGCGTCGTAACAGTAATGACAGCGGCTCGCTGCTGCGGCCGCGGCACTCGGGTCGAGCAACGGTGCGATATCGGAGAACTCGCACGAGAGTTGATCGGCCGATAGGCGCTGAGGCGCAATATCGCCGGTTTGCTTGATGGCCATACACGCTCCTTCTTCGATGTGAGGACGTAGCCGGTCCCGTCGGCTGCGCTGAAGCGAAGCCGGGGCGGCATGTTTTATAGGCACTACGGTGAGGCTAGGGAATAGCTAAAACCCGCCACAACTACCGCTAAAGCGTTATGAAACCGGCTCGCACGCTCGTCCGAGCATGGCGTGCAACAAGACGTTCGCGCCCGCTTCGATCCATTCGAAGGTCGCGTCCTCGATCTCGTTGTGACTGATCCCGTCGACGCACGGGACGAACACCATCGAAGTCGGCGCGACTTGCGACAGATAGCACGCGTCATGTCCCGCACCGGACACCATGTTGCGATGCGGATAGCCGAAGCGTTCGGCCGCGGCGCGCACTGACTTCACGCAGGCTTCGTCGAAAGCGACCGGCGCGTAGTAAAAGATCTGCTCGAGTTCGGTTTCCAGACCGATGGTGCTGGTGATTTTCTTCACGCCCTCACGTAACGCGGCATCCATCTTCGCGAGTACCGCGTCGTCCGGATGACGGAAGTCGACGGTGAAGAACACGCGGCCCGGAATCACATTGCGCGAGTTCGGATAGACCTGCATCATGCCGACCGTCGCGCAGCCGAACGGCGCGTTATCCAGCCCGATGCGATTGACCAGATCGACCACACGCGCGGCCCCGAGCAACGCATCGCGACGGCGCGGCATCGGCGTCGGACCCGCATGCGCCTCCTGCCCCGTCAGCGTGATCTCGTACCAGCGTTGACCTTGCGCATCGGTCACCACGCCAATGGTTTTGTGCTCGGCTTCGAGAATCGGCCCTTGTTCGATGTGCAATTCGAACGCGGCATGCAGGGGACGTCCACCGCAAGGCAGATCGCCCGCATAACCGATACGTTTGAGTTCCTCGCCGATGGTCTTGCCGTCCACATCCTTGCGCGAGAGGCCGTAGTCCAGTGTGAAGACGCCGGCGAACACCCCCGAGGCAACCATGGCGGGCGCAAAGCGCGAGCCCTCCTCGTTGGTCCAGATCACCACTTCAACCGGATGCTCGGTCTCGATGTCGTGATCGTTGAGACTGCGGATCACTTCGAGCCCGCCTAGCACGCCGTAGATACCGTCGAAGCGGCCGCCGGTCGGCTGCGAGTCCGCATGCGAACCGGTCATAACCGGCAACGCATCAGGGTTGCGCCCGGCACGGCGCATGAACACATTGCCCATCTGATCGACACTGACCGTGCAGCCCGCTTCTTTCGCCCAACTGACGATCAGGTCACGCCCCTGTTTGTCGAGGTCGGTCAGCGCCAGCCGGCAGACGCCGCCTTTGGGCGTCGCGCCGATCTTCGCCATCGTCATCAGGCTGTCCCACAGCCGCTTGCCGTCGACCTTGATCGACGTAGCGGGTTCTGCGTGCTTCAGCGCTTCGGATACCGCGTTCATTCGTCTCGCTCCTTTCGGTGAACCGACATGAAACTGGTGCATCGGCGGCGGGTTTTGGGGCGCGGCCGCACGGCGGCGGTGCACACTCGATGCCTTTGATCGCCTCTTATACAGAGGGCAAACCCTGGGGCATCTCCCGCTCTCTCAATCCTGTCCAGTTGGACAGGTTGTAGACGATTAAGCCCGCCAAATCAACACCTTTCGTACGGTGACAAACATAGCGAGAAGCGTGCCATTGCACTGCAGCACGCATTTTTCGACAACCTCGAATGCGCGTGTCCATCCGCGCTCAAACGACTAGAATGAAGCGCGACGCGGCACACATGCCGATGCAGGCCAACATGAGAGACGACAACGTGGCTGCCGACATCACGGAAAACGACGAGACACTGGACGAAACTCGCGCGCCTTTGCGGCGGCGCAAGGCGCACATTCGCGAGTCGAATGAAGCGCATTTGCTGGCGTGCGCCGAAGCGGTTTTCGCCGAGCGAGGACTCGATGGAACCAGCACGGCGATGATTGCGGAGCGTGCAGGCTTACCGAAAGCTAACCTGCATTACTACTTCCCGACAAAGCTCGCGTTGTACCGGCGTGTGCTGGAAGACCTGTTCGAAGACTGGCATCGCGCGGCGGATACCTTCGAATGCAGTGACGATCCGGTCGAAGCGATTGGCGGATACGTACGCGCGAAAATGGAGTTATCGCGCCGCCGGCCCTTAGGCTCGAAGGTGTGGGCGAGCGAGATCATTCACGGCGCAGAGCATATGGAGGACATTCTCACCGGGCGCGTGAAGCCGTGGCTGGATAGCCGGGTGAAGGTGATCGACAACTGGATTGCGCGCGGGCTGCTGGCGCCGGTGGATGCGCAAACGCTGATGTACATGATCTGGGCAACCACGCAGCATTACGCCGACTTCGACGCGCAGATTCGCGCGCTTAAAGGCAAACGCGCGCTGACACAGAAGGCGTTTGAGGTGACGACGGAGGAAGTCGTGCAGTTGGTGATTCGTGCGTGTGGGGCGGTGTCGCCGGCGCAAGGGAAAGGGTCAGCCGTTCAATGACTACTTCCATCTAGTCATTTTGGAGTACAATAGTGACTATAGGCAAATGACTATAGGAGCTACTGTGCAAGGCAATCTGGTATCGAAGTCTGAATTCAAGGCCAAGGCGCTCGAATTGTTCCGGCAAGTGGAGGCGTCCGGTGAAAGCTTGATTGTCACCGACCACGGCAAGCCAGCGCTTGAAGTCCGGCCCTATCGCGGTGTAGAACGCAGTCCGCTAGACGTGCTACGCGGCTCGGTCGTGCGTTACGACAATCCCACCGCTCCCGTTGGAGAGGATGACTGGGAGGCGACGCAGTGATCGTTCTGGATACCCATACTTTGGTCTGGTGGGTCACCGGCGATCCGACGTTAAGCAAGAAAGCAAAGACTGCCATCGCGCACGAAATGGCCGGCGGGGAAATCGTCGTGTCGGCCATTTCCGCATGGGAAATAGCCATGCTGGTGGAGCGCGAGAGGCTCCTACTCTCGATGGATGTCAGCAGTTGGCTCGCCACCGTCTCGGCAATCGAAGCTGTGCGCTTTATACCTGTCGATGTGGAAATCGCAACGAAGTCCGTCGATCTTCCCGGTGAGTTCCACAGAGACCCAGCCGACAGGATGATCGTCGCGACCGCTCGCAAGTTTGCCGTACCGCTAGTGACAAAAGACGAAAAAATTCGCGCGTATCCACACATCAAAACGATCTGGTAAAGACCATGAGGCCCGCAGGCATGCGGGCCAATTCATGGCCAGACATCAGTCAATCAATACGTCTCCAGATGCAACCGCCCTTCCCGCTTCAGCTTCATCCATAGCGCTTCCCAGTCGAGCTGGTGCTGTTCGCCGATTTCCTTGAGCGCTTGCAGCACGCCGTCTTCCATCCCCTTCAAGCCGCACACGTAGATATGCGTGTTGTCGTCCTTGAGCATCTGTGCGACATCGACCGCACGCTCACGCATCGCGTCCTGCACGTAGCGTTTGGGCTGCCCCGGCGTGCGCGAAAACGCCAGATTCGTGTCGATGAAATCCTTCGGCAGATTCGTCAATGGACCAAAGTACGGCAACTCTTCTTTTGTACGCGCGCCGAAGAACAACATCAGCTTGCCGGTCGCGCCTTTCAGACGACGCCGCCTACGATATTCGGTCATCGCGCGCATCGGCGCCGAGCCTGTGCCCGTGCAAATCATCAGCAGATGCGAGTTCGGATGGTTCGGCATCAGGAAGGTGCCGCCGAACGGGCCTATTACGCTGACCACGTCGCCCTTCTTCAGATCGCACAGATAATTCGAGCAGACTCCATCGAGCGCATCGCCGTGCTGCTGGGACACGCGCTTCACGGTGAGAGAAACATTGTTGTAGCCGGGCCGCTCGCCATCGCGCGGACTCGCAATCGAATACTGCCGCGCGTGATGTGTGCGGCCATCTGCGGTCGCGCCCGGTGGCAGGACGCCGATCGACTGGCCCTCAAGCACAGGGAAAGGCATCGAACCGAAATCGAGCACGATGTGGTGGATGTCGCTATCCGTCGAGCCGTCCGTGAGCCGGTAGTTGCCGACCACCGTCGCGGTAGTCGGCGCCTTGTGCGTATAGAGATTCACGTACGGTTTCGCCGCGGACCATGGCGGCACGACCGACCCACGCACGGTATCGACTTCAATACCGCTTGCGTCCGCTGGCGCATCGCCTGAGGCTCCGGCCGCGACCGATTCATCTTCCGCAGCAGGCACCGCCATTGTGTTCTGCTCGGGCAGCACGTCCCATTTGAACTGCTCGTCAATGGAATACGCATCGGCTTTCAGCACAGTGCGCCAGTTATCGATCGAGCCAGTCGGACACGGTGGCACGCACGCCATGCAGCCGTTGCAGACATCCGCCTTGACCACATAATTGTTCTCGTCGTGCGTGATCGCATCGACCGGGCAAGTCTCTTCGCAGGTATTGCAGCGAATGCAGATTTCCGGATCGATCAGATGTTGCCTGAGAACTTCGATCGATACTGGACCGTTCATGACTTCCTCCACCAGATATTCGTGCGAATACGACGCCGCACGTTTTCAATCGCCGTGCTCAGTTAAAGCGCACGTATTCGAAATCGACCGGCTGACGATTCACGCCCATTGCCGGCGGCGCAATCCAGTTCGCGAACTTGCCCGGTTCGACGACGCGACCCATCAGCGAGGCGACATACGCACGATCTTCCGGCGAGGCGAGCCACTTCGCTTCATTGGCGGCCCATTCGGTCTCGCTGATCACGCGCCCGTCCGGCGACACACGCGTACCTGCAAACGTGCCGATCTGCCGGTTGAACGCTTTATGCGGCACTGTCATGCGGAAATCGATGCCAGCCTTTTCGAGCACCTTGTTCCAGCGGCCGACACCCGCCACCGAATCTTTAATGTAGTCGTCGCGCAGCACTTCATTCATCGCGTTGAGCATCGGCACTTCGCGCTCGACCAGTTTGCCGTCCTGCACGTCGAGCAGCTTGTAGCTTTGACCGTTCAATTGATGATCGTCGTCGCGCTTGTTCTCTTCATAGCGGCCCTTCAGGCCCGAGCTGTAGAACGTAGCCGCATTAGACGAATGATCGGCGCCGAACAGATCGATCGTCACCGAGTAATGGAAGTTCAGATAACGCTGGATGGTCGGCAGATCGATCACACCCGCCGCGCGAATCTTCGCGACGTCGTCCGTGCCCAGTTCGTTCATCACTTGCGCCGTGCGCTGGATCACGCGCGACACACCCGATTCGCCGACGAACATGTGATGCGCTTCTTCGGTCAGCATGAACTTGGTGGTGCGTGCAAGCGGATCGAAACCCGACTCGGCGAGCGCCGACAACTGGAATTTGCCGTCGCGGTCGGTGAAGTACGTGAACATGTAAAACGCGAGCCAGTCCGGCGTTTTCTCATTGAAGGCGCCGAGAATACGCGGATTATCTTCGTCACCCGAACGGCGGCCGAGCAGTGCCTCTGCTTCCTCGCGACCATCGCGGCCGAAGTAACGGTGCAGCAGGTACACCATCGCCCACAGGTGGCGGCCTTCTTCCACATTCACCTGAAACAGGTTGCGCAGGTCGTACATCGACGGCGCGGTCAAACCCAGATGCCGTTGCTGCTCGACCGAAGCCGGCTCCGTATCACCTTGCGTGACGATAATTCGGCGCAGATTCGCACGATGCTCGCCAGGCACGTCCTGCCACGCAGCCTCACCCTTGTGCTCGCCGAAATGAATCTTGCGGTCCTGTTCGCCGGGCGTGAGGAAAATGCCCCAGCGATAGTCCGGCATCTTCACGTGATCGAAATGCGCCCAACCGCCCGCGTCGACACTCACCGCCGTGCGCAGATACACGTCATAGCCATGCGAGCCTTCAGGGCCCATATCGCCCCACCATGACAGAAAATTCGGCTGCCATTGCTCCAGCGCGCGTTGCAGTGCACGGTCGTCGGCGAGATTGACGTTGTTCGGAATCTTTTCGCTGTAGTTGATCGTAGACATGGTCGGTTCCTTGGTCGGAATACAGAGCTTGCGGATGAGAGGCGCGTATCAGGCAGGTGGCGTCGGTTTCAGTTACGTTGCGTCGCATCGAGAAGAATCAAACGCGCGAGACGTCGAATTGCGCCTTGCTGCCTTTGCCGTACACCTTGAGCGCGCCCTTCTCACCCACTGCGTTCGGCCGGTTAAAGATCCAGTTCTGCCATGCGGTGAGACGCCCGAAAATACGCGTCTCCATCGTTTCCGGGCCGTTGAAGCGCAGATTCGCTTCCAGTCCGGTCAATGCATCCGGCGACATCGCCGCGCGCTCTTCGAGCGCGATGCGGATTTCGTCGGCCCAATCTATATCGTCGGGCGACGCCGTCACGAGGCCAAGGCGCTCGGCTTCAACTGCTTTGATCGCCTGGCCGATCTTCGAACGCACCGCGTCGAGCGGTTCGGCTTCTTCATAGAAGCGACGAGCCAAACGTGATTGATGCGTGACCATCGGATAGAGACCGAAGTTGACTTCCGAGAGCGTGATCGCCGGCTCTTCGTCTTCGTTGCTCGTCAGTGCCGCCATATAGCTGCGGTCGCAGGCAAACGCGAGTTCGGCGAAGGTGCCGGCAAAACACGAACCCGGCTCGATCAGCGCGAACAGCGAACGCGACGACACGTCGATACGTGCCAGCGTGCGGCGCAAGAGGCCGATCGTCTCGCGCACGAACCAATGGTCCTTGTGCTGCATCAGGGTAGCGTCGGTGGCGAGCAGATTACGGGCATCGCCTTCGGTCTTGAAGACCCAGGTGCCAACCTCGAGCTCGTTGGTGCGCATCGAGAGGATCGCGTCGTCGAGTTCGCGGGCGAACTGCAATGGCCACCAGCTCGTGCCGGCGGCGACGATCGCGTCGATCTCGGTAGGTTGTCCGGCTTGTGGCGCTTTCGCCGTGAAGGTGGCGATGCGCTTCGCACGATCGATCGTAACGTCGAGTGTTTTATAAGTCAGGCCGTCTTCGCGGTTGGTGCGTTCGATACGCGTGAGCATGACGCCTGGTGCGTCCGACGGGCGATCGCTTTGTTCGGCGAGTTCAAGCGCGCGCGCCTGAATCGTCTGATCGAACTGATTCGGCTTCACGACTTCATCCACGAGACGCCATGCTTTCGCCCGCTCACCGCGAATGCCTTCGACCACAGTACAGAAGATGTCCGCACGATCGTGACGCACCTTGCGTTTGTCGGTAACACGCGTCAGGCCGCCCGTACCCGGCAGCACGCCCAGCAGCGGCACCTCCGGCAGCGAAACCGACGACGAGCGGTCATCCACGAGATAGATCTCGTCGCAAGCGAGCGCGAGTTCGTAACCACCGCCGGCGCATGCACCGTTCACGGCGGCGAGAAACTTCAGACCTGAATGACGCGATGAATCTTCGAGACCGTTGCGCGTTTCGTTGGTGAATTTGCAGAAGTTGACCTTCCAGGCGTGCGTGGACAAACCCAGCATGAAGATGTTCGCGCCCGAGCAGAACACGCGATCCTTCAAGCTCGTCAGCACCACCGTTTTGACTTCAGGATGCTCGAAGCGGATGCGTTGTATCGCGTCGTGCAGTTCGATGTCGACGCCAAGGTCGTATGAATTCAGCTTCAGCTTGTAGCCGTCCCGGATCCCGCCGTCCTCGGCGATGTCGATGCCAAGGGTCGCGACAGGACCGTTGAAACTCAGCTTCCAATGCTTGTACTGCGAAGGATCGGTGCGGTAGTCGACCGGCGCGATGGCGGTTTCTGCTGTGGACATGGGGCGTCTCCTGACTGGACGATGCAAAACTTGTTTTTTGAACAATAGTGCATCGTCATCCCCGAGTAAAGCATTTTAGTGCATGTTTGCTAGTAAACCCTAGGCTCGCACTGCATTTCAGCTCACCCGTACTTCATCCGGCGATTCTGCAGCGAGCCTTGCAGCCAGCCGGTCGCGCAGCTGCAAGTAGGCGTCGGCCAAGGTTTTTTCGCTGGTGTCGAAGGTCATGTCGGCGCGGCCGTACAGTTCGCTACGCCCGGCCAGGATGCGCTTCAGGTCATCCATCGCCTCCTTGTTACCGGACATCGGCCGCAGATCGCCCTGCGCGACGACGCGGCGCATATGCTCTTCCGGCGTGGCCTGCAGCCATACGGTAAAGCAGTGTGACAGGAGTGCATTGAAGGTGCCCGACTCCGACACCAGCCCACCCGGCGACGCGATCACAGCGCGCTCATGCTCGTGAATCACCGCCTCCAGCGCGCGGTGCTCATAACGCCGGTAAGCGCTCGCACCGTAAAGCGAATGAATCTCCGACGGCGGACAGCCGGCGAGTTGCTCGATCACCCGCGTCAGCTCGACGAACGGCACTTTGCGCTCCTGCGCCAGCATCCGGCCGAAGGTCGACTTGCCGGCCCCGCGCAGGCCGATCAGCGCGATCCGGTCCTTGCGATGCGGGTCACGCGGCGCCTGCGCGAACATCTCGGCAAGCGCCACGCGGGCGCGCTGCAGCGCCGCCTGGTCGCGACCCTGCAGCAGTTCACGGATCAGCAGCCATTCGGCGGAAGCCGTGGTTTCGTCGCCGATCACTTCGGCCAGCGGGCAGTTCAGCGTCGCCGCGATTTGCCGCAACACCAGCACCGATGCGTTGCCCATGCCCGACTCCAGATTCGCCAGATGACGCTCCGACAAGCCGGTTTCAGTCGCCAGCGTCTTGCGTGTCATGCCACGGCGCGCGCGCAGCAAACGCACGCGATCACCCATCGCGGTTAGAAAAGGATCGCGCTCCTCGCGCTCCGCCCCACGCTCAGCCCCGCTGTCGGCACCGCGGCTGGCCCCGGTGGCGCGGCTCGCGTCCTCATCGGCAGGATCGTCCAGTGGCGCGGAAGAGTAATTTTGGTTCATGTTTAACTGCCTATTGAATACGTTACATGTACTATAGTGCTTGACATGGCATTGGTGAACAGTTAATTTTCGCCAAATATTGATCCAATAACAAACGCTGTCGAGGTTTTTCGGCGGCGTCACGGAGACGGCGCAACGGCACGCATGAATTAAGGTGCGTGCGCGTGCTGATCTGGAGGCTTGCATGTCCCCACATGACTTTCAACGCCTGATTGCGGGCGTGACAGAGCAACTCGCCGGCCGCCCGCTCGACGGCACGCTGACCACGTGGCTCAACGACACGTATCCCGCAAACGGCGCGACCTTCCGCGAACTGGCGGATGCCTGCCGCACCGGCGTGGCCGAAGGCTGGCTGTGCAATCGCGAAGGCGGCGGCATTCGTTATGGCCGGATCTTCAAGGCCTTGCCAGAGACCCACGGCTTTTCCGTCGACGTGGTCGATATGAAGGATATTGCCGGTCCGCATCACGTGCATCCGAACGGCGAAATCGATCTGATCATGCCGCTCACCGAAGGCGCCACCTTCGACGGTCATCCGGCCGGTTGGTGCGTGTACGGTCCCGGCAGCGCGCATCGGCCGACCGTTGCGAATGGGCAGGCGCTGGTGCTGTATCTGCTGCCGCAAGGCGCGATCGAATTCACGCCCACCGCAGCGTAGCGGCACGAGACAAGCTTCACGCGATCAGACAGTAAGCATCGAGCGGATCAAGAGCACATAACCGCCAGACCGCCCCCACCCGATGGAGGAGACATATGGAAGCCCTGCTGGAAACGGCTGCGAGTCGGCCCGCGCCGACTGTCGAAGCGCCGCCCGCGATATTCAATTTCGCGGCCTACCTGTTTGGACTGAATGAAGCGCGCGCCGCCAAGACTGCCTATATCGACGACACCGGCACGACCACCTACGGCGAACTCGAAGAACGGGCCCGGCGCTTCGCAAGCGCACTGCGCACGCTTGGCGTGCATCCGGAAGAACGCGTGCTGCTGGTGATGCTCGATACCGTCGAACTGCCGATCGCCTTTCTCGGTGCGCTCTATGCAGGCGTCGTGCCGGTCGTCGCGAACACGTTGCTCACCACGGCCGACTATGTGTACATGCTGACGCATAGCCATGCGCGCGCCGTGATCGCATCGGGCGCATTGCTGCCGAGTGTCACGCAGGCGATGGATACCACCGAACACGACGGTTGCCAGTTGATCGTTTCACAGCCGCCTGAAGGCGAGCCTGTAACGGCGCCATTGCTTAAAGATCTGATCGACGCGGCCACACCGGCCACCAAGCCTTCTGCGACAGGTTGCGACGATATCGCGTTCTGGCTGTATTCGTCCGGCTCGACGGGCAAACCGAAAGGCACCGTCCATACGCACGCAAATCTGTACTGGACTGCCGAGTTGTACGCGAAGCCGATTCTTGGCATCGTCGAAAGCGATGTGGTTTTCTCGGCGGCCAAGTTGTTCTTTGCATATGGTTTGGGCAATGGCTTGACGTTCCCGCTTTCGGTTGGCGCCACGGCTGTATTGATGGCCGAGCGTCCCACCGCCGACGCGATTTTCACGCGCCTCGTGCGGTATCGCCCGACCATTTTTTACGGCGTACCGACGCTCTACGCGAGCATGCTCGTCTCGCCCAACCTGCCCGCGCGCGCCGATGTCGCGATGCGCGTGTGCACCTCGGCGGGCGAAGCGCTGCCGCGTGAAATTGGCGAGCGCTTCACCGCGCACTTCGGCTGCGAAATTCTCGACGGCATCGGTTCGACCGAGATGCTGCATATCTTCCTGTCGAATCGCGCGGGCGAAGTCGAGTACGGCACCACGGGCCGGCCCGTTCCCGGCTATGAAGTCGAATTACGCGACGAAGCCGGACATCCGGTGCCCGACGACGAAGTCGGCGATCTGTTTATCAAAGGACCGAGCGCGGCACTCATGTACTGGAGCAATCGCGAGAAGTCGCGCGCCACGTTCCTCGGCGAGTGGATCCGCAGCGGAGATAAGTACCGTCGTCTCGCGAACGGCTGTTACGTGTACGCGGGCCGCAGCGACGACATGCTGAAAGTGAGCGGCCAGTACGTATCGCCCGTCGAAGTGGAGATGGTTCTGGTGCAGCACGACGCGGTGCTGGAAGCCGCGGTGGTCGGTGTCGATCACGGCGGCCTCGTGAAGACCCGCGCGTTCGTGGTCCTGAAGCGTGAATTCACACCGTCTGAGATACTCGCGGATGAGTTGAAGAATTTCGTCAAAGGACGGCTCGCGCCGCACAAGTATCCGCGCGATATCCTCTTCGTCGACGATTTGCCGAAAACCGCTACCGGCAAGATTCAACGCTTCAAACTGCGCGAACAGTCATAAGGTGATCCATGCAGAACCCCGCAACCGCAACCCTTGCTAGCGAATTCGCAGAACTGCCCGCCACGGCATCGCATCGGCCGTTGCGCATCGAATATCGCTGGGTGAATGAAGCGGCGGCCAATGCACCGATCGCCGTCTTCCTGCACGAAGGACTCGGCTCGATCTCGATGTGGCGCGACTGGCCGCAGGCTTTGTGCGAGCGGCTCGGCATGCGTGGTCTCGTTTATTCGCGACCCGGTTATGGACTATCCACACCGCGTGCGCACGACGTCAAATGGCCGGTCGATTTCATGACCTCACAAGCGCGCGACATCCTGCCCGCGTTGCTCGATGCGCTCGATATCAGCACGCAGGAGCGCAAGCGCATGTGGGTGATCGGCCATAGCGACGGTGGCTCGATCGCGCTGCTCTACGCGGCGCAGCATCCGGATGAATTGGCCGGCGCGATAGCAATCGCACCGCATGTATTCGTCGAAGACATCTCTGTGGAAAGCATCGCGCAAACCAAGCAACTCTACGAGACCACCGATCTGCGCAGCAAACTAGCCCGCTATCACGCCGACGTCGATTCCGCGTTCTATGGCTGGAACGATATCTGGCTGAATCCGGCGTTCAGGGAATGGCGCATCGTGGATGAACTCGCCGCCATCCGGCAACCTTTACTCGCAGTGCAAGGCCACGACGACAACTACGGCACCATGGCGCAGATCGATACGATCGGCGAGCGCGTGCCGCATGCGCAATTGGTGAAGCTCGATGCTTGCGGACACTCGCCACATCGCGATGCACCGGATGCGTTGAATGACGCGATTGCGACGTTCGTTGCAAAACAGCGCTAGCCCGAAACGACCGCACCGAAACGCCGTACAACTGCGCCGCCCCCGGTGCAGTTTTTTATGCGACATAAATAGAAAAGCGTGCCACTTGCAAAGCACCTCCACGATCAAGCGCTTTAATCCTTCGCTCTAAAAGATACCGTTGCACAAGCATTCAATATGCTTGTAGACTTCGCCACAACTTCGCTGATTTCCTTAATCACCAGAAACATAAAAAACAACAAATTCGCTTAATGATTTCGCACCGCTTCAATGCAAACGAACAAACTGGCGTTCTTTGATAACACTCGGTCATACGGTCTATTGAGTGCGCTCATCGCGCTGCGCCGGGCGGCTCAGCCAGTTCGTTCCCATTTCAGATTCGCCAAACGCTCTTTCCGCTTTCCGTCTCACCTCCGCATGAGGCCGGTCGAACGACGTGTGTAACCAACCGGTCATTCTCTCCTTTTGTGTTCTCTCACCTGAAGATCATCGACATGGGCCAGATTATTGTTGTTCTTTTCTTCGCCGCCATTATCGGCGCGGCAGCTGTATTCGCTTCTAAATCGCTGCGCAAAGACCATGAGCCGCAAATGCGCTACGGCGTTATCACATTCGTCCTGGTTGTAGCTGTCGGCATGCTGTTTTCGTGCTTTACGCAGGTCTCGCAATCGCGCATCGGCGTAGTCACAACCTTCGGGCATATCGAATCGGACACGCTGTCCGAGGGCCCTCACCTCGTCAGCCCGGTATCGCGCGTGCATGAGGTATTCATTGGACTCGACGTCGCCAAGGTAGAAGGCGCGCAAGCTGCATCGAAAGACCTGCAGTCGGTGCATACCGACCTGACGATGAACTATCGCGTTGATCCCAACAAGGTTCGCGCACTGTTTGCGATGGCGCCGTCGCTCGAATATGAGGCGTCGTATGTGCAGCCTGCGATGTTCGAAGTGTTCAAGGCGGTCGCCGCGCGCTACACCGCGGAAGAACTCGTCACAAAGCGCCAGCAGGTATCGACCGACATCATGAGCGGCTTGATCACCAAGCTCAAAGGCTACGGCTTTCTGATTCAGGACATCAACATCACCAACTTCAAGTTCAGCGCCGCATTCGATCAGGCGATCGAGGCGAAGGTCACCGCCAGCCAGCGCGCCGAACAGGCCGAGCGCGAACTCGCGCGCGTGAAGTTCGAAGCGGATCAGCAGATTGCCAAGGCACGCGGTGAAGCGGAATCGATCGCGATTCAGGCGCAGGCCGTCAAGACCAACGGCGGACAGGAGTATCTGCAGTTGCAGGCGATCAATCGCTGGGACGGCAAGCTGCCGACCTATATGGGCGCCGGTGCGCCGCTGCCTTTTCTGAACATCGAGAAGTAAGGCGCAACGTGGCCGCTGCCCGATGGATGGGCAGCGGCGTTTCTACCTCTCCCCGCTCAAATCACGGTCGAAAGTCCCAACGTCAATACGAGCGCCGTGACCGAAATGATCGTTTCGCAAACGGTCCACGTCTTGAAGGTTTGCGGCACAGTCATCCCGAAGTACTCCTTCACCAGCCAGAACCCGCCGTCGTTCACGTGCGACAGAATCAGCGATCCCGCGCCGGTGGCCAGCACCAGCAACTCGGGCCGCACACCGCCCGCCGTACCCACCGCCGCTGCCGCGATCGGTGCAATGATGCCGGCCGCCGTTGCCATTGCCACAGTCGCCGAACCCGTCGCCACACGAATCAACGCCGCCACCAGCCACGCGAGAATCAGCAGCGGCACATGCGCGCCCGTCGCGACATCGACGATCGCCTTCGACGCGCCGCTATCGATCAGGATGCGCCCGAAGCCCGCGCCCGCTCCCACCACCAGCGTGATACTTGCCGTCGGCGCCAGACACTCGTTGGTGAACTTGAGGATCTGCTCGCGATTAAAGCCACGCGACTTGCCGAACGTGTAGAAGCTCAACAACACAGCCAGCAACAAAGCCATGTCCGGATGGCCGATCAGACGCAGCGCGTTGTTCATCGACGATTTGGCCGGCACAATCAAATCCGCCCAACTGCCGACCAGCATCAACAACACCGGCAACAGCACCGTCAACAACGTAATGCCGAAGCCCGGCAGTTCCTGATGCGAGCGCTTCGCGTCCTGTTCGATGAACTGCTGCGCCATCGGGTTAAAGCCGTCGAGCACGACAAAGCGCGCGATCAGCTTCGAGAACAGCGGGCCGGCCACAGCCGCGGTCGGAATGCCGACGATCAGCGCGTAGAAAATCGTGTGACCGATATCCGCGTTGTAGGCCGTGACCGCGAGCAACGCAGCCGGGTGCGGCGGAATCAGACCGTGGACGACGGACAAACCCGCCACCATCGGAATGCCGACGCGAATCATCGACGTGCCGGTCCGCTGGGCGACGTTGAATGCAATCGGAATCAGCAGCACGAAACCGACTTCAAAAAACACCGGCAGGCCGACGAGGAACGCGATGCACATCATCGCCCAATGCACGTTCTTCGGCCCGAACAGATCGATCAGCGTACGCGCGATACGTTCGGCGCCGCCCGATTCGGCCATCATCTTGCCGAGCATCGTACCGAGCCCAACCACGATGGCAATATGGCCGAGCGTGCCGCCCACGCCGGTTTCGAACGACTTGAGAATCGACGTCGCCGGCATGCCGACGGCGAGTGCCAGCGCCACCGAAACCATCATCAACGTGATGAACGGATTCATCTTGAAGCGCG
Source organism: Paraburkholderia sp. SECH2 (assembly GCF_030464795.1). Taxonomy (NCBI): domain Bacteria; kingdom Pseudomonadati; phylum Pseudomonadota; class Betaproteobacteria; order Burkholderiales; family Burkholderiaceae; genus Paraburkholderia; species Paraburkholderia sp. SECH2. Next base: position 93,777 of record NZ_JALPRH010000020.1, on the reverse strand, counting down.
CGATCAGCACGACCAGCGCGATGATGGCAATCAATGCATAGACGAGTAACAGACTTCCTTGAACGGTCGCCATAGGTGCTCCTGAAGAGAAAGAGCCGCGCCGCAGCTTCCGTTAAGCGGAATGTTGTACGCAGCGGCGCGGGCGGCAGACTTAGAACTTGTGGCGAATGCCGGCAACGGTCACGAACTGGCCGTTGTTGCTCGACGGATTCGAAATGCCTTCGACCCATGCGTGCGAACCGGACGCGCGTTGGTAGATGCCGTTCAGGTAGAGGTCCGTGGTCTTCGACAGGAAGTACTCGCCGCCCACGCTCAGCTGGTTGTAGTGAGCGTTGGTTGCCGTAGTGCCGCTGGTGTTCTGCGTCGTGTAGATGTAGCCGAGCGCGAGCAAGGTAGCCGGCGTGAACTGATACTTCAGGCTGGCTTCGTAGTTGGCGAAACGCAGGCTGCCGCCGCTCAACAACTGGAACTGCGAGTTCGTGTACAGCAGCGCGACGGTTGCCGGGCCGAACACGTACGAACCGCCCGCGCCCCACACCTGGTTGCGCTTCACGCCGCTGATGATCGACGAACTGGTGCTGTAGTAGTTGTCAGACGGCGCCGCGCCCGCGGTGCTGGTAGCCGGCTGATTGACCAGCGAGTATGCCGCGTCCAGGTGCAGGGGACCGTTCACGTAATCGGCGCCGACGCTCCATGCGCGGTTATTGGCGAACTCGCCCGCCGTATTCGAGAACGCGTACATCGCGTTCGCGGTGAAGCCGGCATAGGTCGGCGTGGTGTACTTGACCGCATTGTTGGTGCGGTACGTGTTGTTGATATCGTCGTTGTCGTAGATCGCGTTGCCGTACTGGCTCATCGCGCCGACGCCATTGATCTGCATGTTCGACAGATAGTCCTGCACGCTGTTGTACTGACGGCCGAGCGTGATCGTACCGGCCTTGCTGTTGGAGAGCGCCACCCATGCGCTACGGCCAAAGATGCGGCCGCCCTGACCGGCTGCGCCACTCTCCAGGCTGAAGCCGTTTTCGAGCTTGAACAGAACCTTGTTGCCGCCGCCCAGATCTTCGCTGCCGAGCAGGCCCCAACGCGAGCCCTGCACATTACCCTGCGTCGCCTGATAAGCCTTCTCACCCTTCTGATTATTGGTGAAGGTAAAGCCGGCATCGACAATGCCGTACAGCGTCACGCTGCTTTGTGCGTGGGCGGCCTGCGCGGCGAGTCCGGCGGCAGCGAAAGCGATGGCCGTACGAAGAATCTGCTTGTGCATCATGGTTTCCTCAAGTCGAAAGAAAAGCGAACGCCGGTCACACAATGGTGTTCCGGCGATATGAGTAGTACTAAGCGGGCAAGTCAAAGCGGCACCGGAATGAAATCCGGCGCTACGGTCAAACAACGGTCATCGATCAATCGATATGAACCGGGAGAGAATCAACCCGGCCAATTACGGCGCGCCGTAATGCGGCGCGCGTCGCGCTGGTAAAACGGCGTAACCACGGGTTCGGGCGACTGTCGTGCGCGCTCGAGCTCGGCAGTCAGCCGCGCCAGTACGATCTGCTCTTCGCCCGGGTGCAGATTGCACGGGTCGATGAAAAAGAAATGCAGTTCCGCTTCGTGATCGCGCACGATCACCGGCGCCTCGCCTTCGGGTGGCCGCGCGAGCGCATCGGCGAGATCCCATGCAGTGATACGGGCCTGCCGGGGATCGATATGCAGTTTCAGACGATCGAGCGGATTGCCGGTCGGATCGGCGTCGATCTCAGCCCAGACGCCGTGGCAACGATTCAAGGTCTCGCGCCACAGCGTGAGATAGCCGCGTTCGCGAGCGCGAACCGCGACATGGTCGCGCTGCTGCCATTGTTCGAGCGCGGTAATCGCGCCCACCATACCTTCCTTGCCGACTTTCATGCCGCGGCCAATGCCGCCGTTCTGGAAATACGCGGCACGTACCAGCGTTTTCTTACCCGCGACGATGCCGGCAGTCAGTCCACCGAGAAATTTGTGCGCCGAATAAAGCGCAAAATCGGCGCCGGCTTCAATAAAGCGTTTGAGGTCGTATTCGGAAGCCGCGTCGACGATCACAGGCACACCCTTCGCGTGCGCAACCGCAATGAATTCTTCGAGCGGGATCATGCCGAATTGCACCGTATGATGCGAGACCACGTAGAGTGCCGCAGCCGTGCGTTCGGTGATGGCGGTATTCAGCTGATAGCCGTGCGCTTCGGTTGCAGCGCCCACCGGCACGACGCGCGCGCCGGACAAACGGATCGCCTGGTCCACCGGTGCGCCATAATTGACGAGGTGACCGGTTTGAATCACGACTTCGTTGCGCTGCAGGGCGCTCGTATCGGGCAACCGTTCGATCAGGCCGTGGTCGTCGCCCGTCATGGTCGCGGCGATGCACAACGTGATCGCCGCCGAGCACGACGCGGTGATATACCCGGCTTCGCTGCCGCACGCCTCGGCAATCGCCGCTGAGGCTCTGCGTTGCAGATCGTCGATCTCGACGAATTGCGGCAGCACCTGCGCTACCGCGTCGATTACCGGCGCGCTAACGATGGACGCGCCCAGACTCGTCATCGTGCCTGAAGCATTGATGACAGGGCGTAAGCCAAAGCGAGAGCGAATGTCCATGAAGCGCCTCCGACCGGGTATTTCTTAATTATGGAATATATGTTGTAATTGCGGATCAGTCTAGCATACAATCACCCTGCGTCAACTGGACAAAAACATCTCGCGTCAGAGGAGCACGATGGCTCGCACGTCCCGACCTTCCGCGTCCGAAGCAGTACCCGCGGCGCCTTCAGCCAGCACCGAAGCACAGGCTGAAACTGCCGCGCCGCGCACGCGCACCAGCGCGATCGAGCGCGCCGTGCAGATTCTCGACGCGCTCCAGCAGGCAAACCGCCCGGCCACCGCGTATGAAGTCGCGCGCATGGTCGGCGCGCCGCTGTCCACCGTGTATTCGATCATCAACGATCTGGTCGAGAAGAACCTGTTGGCGCGGCGCATGGACGGCACGATCTGGCTCGGCTCGCGTCTGTACGGCTACGGTTTGACGTACGCCAGCTCGCTCGACTACCTCGCGGTCGCTCATGAAGAAATGCAGCGGCTCTCCGCCGAAGTCGAAGAAACCGTGCAGGTCTGCGGACTCGAAGACGGCATGATGGTCGTCCAGCAAATGGCCGAAGGGCCGGGGCATTTCCGCGTGACCTCGCGAGTGGGCAGCCGCGTGCCGCTCAACTGGACCGCGTCCGGACGCCTGCTCGTCGGGCATCTGCCGGATGCCGAACGGGTCGCGTTTTTTGCGCAGCACGCGCAAAGCTCGCCGACCGGTCGTGCGGAAACCCGGCCGCAAGTGCTCGCGCAGATTGCCCGCGAGGCGCTGGAGGCGCGGCTGTCGATTCAGATCGGCGAATCGGATGCGTCCGTGGCGTGTCTCGCGGCGCCCGTGCTCGACAACACCGGCGCGTGCGTTTTCACGATTTCGATCGTGATGCCCGAGGCGAAAGCCGAGCTTGGCACCGAACGGTTCGCACAGGCTGTGCAGGCGGTGGCCGCCCGGATCGAAGCACGTCTCGGCTGGCGGCATCGCGAGCAGGACCCGGCGGCGTAAGGCCGCCCCGGGCCCGAAGCACGAAGAAGCATTAAAGAAGCATTAACTCCAAACCCGCGCGCAACGCTGACTCCTTAAAGACCGCTCACCATCACTTCCCCACCGATGAACTGCTACGACCGGCTGCACACGCGCGGCCTCAAGCTCCCGCAAGTGCCGACGCCGATCGGCAATTTCACGCACTGCACGCGCGAGGGCAATCTGCTGTTCCTATCCGGCCAGGGTCCGCTCGACGAATCCGGCTCGCTGATGACCGGCAAGGTCGGCGCCACCGTCAGTGCGGACGAAGCGTACCGGCACGCTCAGATGGTCGGCCTGAATCTGCTTGCCGTGCTGCATAACGAACTGGGCGATTTACGGCGCGTGAAGCAGGTCGTCAAGCTGCTGGGCATGGTCAACGCGACGCCGGATTTCACCGAGCATCCACGCGTGATCAACGGCTGCTCGGATCTGTTCGTCGATGTATTCGGCGATGCCGGTCGGCATTCCCGCTCGGCGGTCGGCGTGGGCTCCCTGCCGGGCAATATTACCGTCGAGATCGAGGCGATCGTCGCGATCCAGGATTGACCGACGCCCAATTCTCAACAAATACCCAAATTTCCACATCTTCACAAAAGTTACACAGGTAAGCGACTATTCTTGCGCATCGCTGACCTGGGCGCGTGGATGCCCTGGCGCATCCTCCCCGTGCCGGAGACATTGCCATGTCCGTTGTGTCGAAGCCGTCCATTGCCCTCTATCGCAAACGTTTGGCGGGCGCACTGGCCGCCGCGTCGCTCTGCATGCTGCTCGGCGCTTGCGGCAACGACGATCACGCACCGGACACGAGCACCACCAGTTCTACCGACAGCGCCGGCGATAACGGCGGCGCTTCACAGGTTCTGTCAGCGAATCCTTCTTCCGCTTCACCAGCGTTACCCGCAGTCACGATTCAAACCCCAGCACTGCCCGCATCAAGCGCCGACGCGGCGCTGTCCGCTGCCGCTTCGACGCCGCTCGCTACACCCGTCATCCACACCGTAGATTGAGTTCCGCGCCCCATGCGGCGCGTGGCTCACACGCCGCATGGCTCGTTCCTCTTATGAAGATCGAAAGCCAAAACCATGACTTCAAAAAATCGCCGTGATTTTCTGCGCTCCGCCGCGCACGCCGCCGGTTCCGCCACCGCGTTGAGCATGTTGCCGCTGGGCATTCGCAACGCCCTCGCCATTCCAGCCAACAATAAGACCGGCACGATCCGCGACGTCGAGCATATCGTCGTGCTGATGCAGGAAAACCGCTCGTTCGACCACTACTTCGGCACGCTCAAGGGCGTACGCGGTTTCGGCGACACGCGCGCAATCAACCTGCCCAACGGCAAGCCGGTGTGGTACCAGCCGCTTGCCGCGGACGTCGGCTACGTGTTGCCGTTCCGCCCCACCGCGCCGAACCTCGGCCTGCAATTCCTGCAGGACCTCGCACACGACTGGACCAGCACACACGCTGCATGGAACGGTGGCCGCTACGATCAATGGGTGCCGTCCAAGGGCACCACGACGATGGCCTACCTCACGCGCGACGACATTCCGTTTCACTATCAACTCGCCGACGCCTTCACGATCTGCGACGCGTACCACTGCTCGCTGATGGGCCCGACCGACCCGAACCGTTACTACATGTGGAGCGGCTGGGTCGGCAACGACGGCAACGGTGGCGGCCCGGTGATCGACAACTCGGAACTCGGCTACGGCTGGTCAACATATCCGGAAGTGCTGCAGAACGCCGGCATCACCTGGAAGATCTATCAGGACATGGGTACAGGACTCAACGCCAGCGGCTCGTGGGGCTGGACGCAGAATCCGTACATCGGTAACTACGGCGACAACTCGCTGCTCTACTTCAACCAGTACCGCAACGCGCAACCGGGCAACCCGCTGTACGACAATGCCCGCACCGGTACGAACGTGGCGAACGGCGACGGCTACTTCGACATCCTCAAGCGCGACGTGCAGAACAACGCGCTGCCGCAAGTCTCGTGGATCGTCGCGCCGGAAGCGTATTCCGAGCACCCGAACTGGCCGTCGAACTACGGTGCGTGGTATGTCGATCAGGTTCTGCAGATTCTCACGTCGAATCCTGAGGTGTGGAGCAAGACGGTACTGCTGATCAATTACGACGAAAACGACGGCTTCTTCGATCATATGGCGCCGCCGTTCGCGCCGGCATCGAGCGCAAACGGTTTGTCGACCGTCGACACCAGCAATGAAAACTATGCGGGCAGCGGCAACACGCCGGCGGGTCCGTACGGACTCGGACCGCGTGTGCCGATGCTGGTGGTCTCGCCGTGGTCGAAAGGCGGCTACGTGTGCTCGGAACTGTTCGACCATACGTCGGTGATCCGCTTTATCGAAAAGCGCTTCGGCCAGCAGCACAATCTCGGCGAATCGAACATCACACCGTGGCGTCGTGCAGTGTGCGGCGATCTGATGTCGGCGTTCAACTTCAGCACCCCGAACGACGCGTTCCCGACTCTGCCGAGCACGGCCGGCTATGTGCCGCCCGATCAGAATCGTCATCCGGACTATGTACCGCTGCCGCCGCTCGTACAAGCCGTGCCGAAGCAGGAACCCGGCGTGCGCCCGGCGCGCGCGCTGCCGTACGAACTGTTCGTACGCGTGCACGGTGAAGGCGCGGAGAACAAGCTGACGATGCGTTTCGTCAATTCGGGCCGCGCGGGCGCCGTGTTTCTCGTCTATGCAGCCAATGGTCTCGCTGCGCCGCTGACCTACACGGTTGAAGCCGGCAAGCGGTTGCAGGATCAACTGCCGTTGAATATCGACGGCACGTACGATTACACGGTGTACGGCCCGAACGGTTTTCTGCGCCGCTTCGCGGGCAAGCCGGTCGCAAGAAGCTGGTGGCACGGCTCCGACATTGCACGGCCGGAAGTCGCCGAAGGCTACGACGTCGCCAACGGCAATCTGCAATTGCGACTGGAAAATGTGGGCAGCGCGCGCTGCCAGTTCACCATCGTCAATGCCTATGACGCGCACAACGTGGTCAAGCATTCGGTGCGCGGCGGCGATACTGAACAGCTGTACCTCGATCTGCGTAACGCATACGGCTGGTACGACCTTGTGATCACCGTCGACACGGATCCGTCGTTCGCACGACGCTTCGCCGGACACGTGGAAACCGGCCGGAGCAGCATGAGCGATCCGGCACTGGGGAGCTAAGCTTCAGTTCGGTTTCGATTCAGTCCGTACGAAAAGAAGCGGCCGCTGCGATAAAAAGCAGCGGCCGTTTTTTTGCCTTCACGTCTTGATGTGTAAGCCTTAATCTCAAGCCGCCACAGCCGACCTCACCGACTCACGCTCGCGCATTTTCTCTCGAATCGCCTGTACGACGAACTCCGCGTCGCGCGCGACGCCCGAGAAGCGCCCCGATCCCCATGTATGCAGCCACGGCAAACCGACGAAATACAAACCGTCGATCGGCGTAATGCCACGGGTATGCGCTGGATAACCACGACCATTGAACACCGGCGCGTCGAGCCAGCTAAAGTCGGGAGTAAAACCGATGCACCAGATAATTGCCGAAATGCCGCTAGTGTGGAGATCAAGTGTCGTACGTTCTTCGGCTGGTCTCCAGACGGGTTCGTAGACTTCACCCACCGGTGCGTCGATGCCATGCTTTTCAATGAAACCGTCAATGCTCGCGTTGATCCGGTTGTACGTGTCATCCGCGGCGTCGAGATTGGCGGCGAGCGTCGGGGCGAAATGGAATTGCCCGTCGCACAGGTCGTCGAGCCTGCCGTATAGCTCCATGCCTTCAGCGGCGAACTTGCGCAGATCGATGTCACGTCCGCCGTCGCGGCCGGTCACATAGTGATTGGTGTTGTCCCGCACGCCTTCGCGCAGGGGATGCTTTTCCACCGGCATGTCGTAATACTGCATGTCGGCGAGCCAATCGACCACGTCACGTCCCCGATAGAAACGCGCACAGCGTGGCGCCTCGCCGACCGCGAGCACAACCTTGCGTCCGGCCAAATGCAGGTCTTCCGCGATCTGCGCGCCGGATTGCCCCGTGCCCACTACCATGACCGCGCCGTCGGGCAAGGTCTCTGGATTCCGATACGCTGACGATTGCAACTGCACGATGCTTGCGGGCAAGCGCTCGGCGAGACGCGGCACGATCGGCGTGTGATAGCCACCCGAGGCGACCACGACCTGATCCGCTGTGAAATCGCCTTGCGTGGTCACGATCGCATAGACGCCGTCGTCGCGCTGCTTCACGCGTTTGACTTCCGCGTGCTCGATCACCGGTGCTTCGACGTGCGCGATGAAACCGTCGAGATAGCCGATGATCTCGTCCTTCTTCATGAACCCGTGCGGATCGTCTCCCAGGTAGGGGTAACCGGGCAACGCACACTGCCAGTTCGGCGTCACGAGACAGAACGCGTCCCAGCGTTGCTGCCGCCACGTATGCGTCACCGTGTTCTTTTCCACAACCAGATGGTCGATGCCGGCCTGCTTGAGGTAATAGCTGACCGACAGGCCCGCCTGCCCGCCGCCGATGACGAGCACGCTGTAATGCCCGTCAGCGCGCCCAGGATGGGTTGGATTCGACATGATGCGTCCTCTGCAAAAATAAGCGCCTAACTGAATTCGATAACCTTGACGGTCGCTTCGGGTCGATCGCGAAAACGCTCGGCTTCGCGTTCGATCTGCGCGAGCTGATCCATCGCCGCCGAGCAGGCAAAGCCGTACTTCTCGCGCACGCGCTCCGAAGCGATACCCAACGCCTGCCGCGAACGTTCGACGAAGTCGTCCAGCGCATAGGCCTCGCCAGGTTTGAAGAAATCACCAATGACGAGCGACGGCGAATAACAGTTCGCTTCATCGCCATCGGGCCACTGAATCCGAAAGTGCATGACAGGCATCGCAAATCCTCAATTGATCAATGAATAGCTAATGCGCGCGCTGCCAGCAATTGGCGGTACACGTCGACGTGACGCCGCGCGCTTGCGGCCCAACTAAAGCGTGCGAGTAACCTGGGCACGGCCTGCTCGAAATCAATTCGACTACCGCTGCCGCCGAGAGCACGTAGCAACGCCGCCGCTATCGACTCGACATCGGTCGGATTCGCCCAGTAACACGTGGAGTCGTCGAGATACTCGGTGAACGGCGCGATTGCCGAGGCAACCACCGGCGTGCCACTAGCAAGCGCCTCCAGCACCACCAGACCGAAGCCCTCGCGCAACGACACCATCGACAACACGTCTGCGCTGCGAAAGAGTGCGGGCATGGCGGCGTCTTCGAGCGGCCCGGTCACGACCACGCTTTCGCCCGGGCCAATTGACAGCCCCAACTCCGCAGCTCGCTTAATCACGCCACGGGCGTAGACGTCGTGGTCGAGCAGGCTCGCGCCGCCGGCAATCACAAGTTGCGCGCCCGGCAACGTGCGCAGCACCAACGCAAATGCTTCCAGCAGCGCGAGGGTGTTCTTGCGCGCTTCGATACCGCCCACTGAAAGTACGATCGGGCCACTATCAATACCCAAGCGCCGCGTGATCTGCGCGTCGTGCTCGTCTTGGTCAGGCGTGAAGCGCGCGATGTCGACACCGTTCGGCACCGTCAGCGCCGCAATACCGAGTGTCGAACGCATCTCTCGCGTCCATGTATCGCTGACACACAACACTTGCTCCGCATCCTCGTACGCCCGCCGCTGCCATGCAGCAAGACGGGGATCGTCGAAATGATCCAGGTGATGAACGGTGCGCATGAAACCACGAATGAGTCCTTGCGCTCTCAGTTCCGCGAGTGCGTTGCCGCTGATACTGTCCTGCGCGTGCAAGACATCAAACGACCACGCGTCGTGTTCCATCAAGGTCTGCTTGAATGCATGGATACGCGCCTCCACCATGGCAACCGTGCTGGTCTGCGATAGCGTGATCGGCGCATAGACCACGCGGCATGGCGGCAGGCGAAACAGCGTCTCGCCCGGCGCAGCCGGCGCAAACACGGTCACCTCATGACCGAGCGCGGTCAACGCGGTCGCCAGTTCAAGCGTATGCACAACCCCGCCACGCGGATTGACAGAATGCGTCAGCAACGCGATACGCAACGGGTTCATCGCAAACCGTCCTTCGCGATCATGAACGGCTCGCGATTAAAATCCCACAACACCGCCGGCTCATCGTGGTGACGCAAAACCACCTCACACGTCGCATCGACCGAACCGATCACCGCGCAAGCGAGCGAACGCGAATCGAACTGCGCCTGCACTGCGTCCACCTGCTCTTCCCGAACCGATAGCAGATAGCCGAAGCTCGGAAATGCGGTGACCCAACGCTCCAAGGGGACGTCCGCAGGCTTCGGAATACGCTCAAGATCGATCCGTGCACCCACTCTCGAGCACTCGAGCAGCATCAGCGCCGTGCCGAGTGTGCCGGCCATACTGATGTCCTTCGCCGCGTCGCATAAGCCACTTTCCGCTAACTGCGCAAGCAGCTCGAGATCCGCTCTCAAACGTTCAGGCGGCGCACCCACCGACGCATTCCAGAACGGATACGGTTCCTCGAAGTGCCCGCGCAGATCGACGGCCATCATCAAGCGGTCACCAGGCTTCGCATTGAAGCTCGACAAGAGCGCTTTCGCGCGCCCCACGATCGACACCGCCAGTTGCGCCGCATCGCTGCGCGTATTCGTATGACCGCCGACTAGCGGTACGCCATAAGCAACGGAGGCCGCCGCCATGCCGGCGAGCACCTCCTCGGCGGCGCCGATGCCTCGACTCCATAGCGCATCGACCACCGCCAGCGGCCGTCCGCCCATCGCGTAGATATCGCTGATGTTGACCATCACGCTGCTGTAGCCGGCGAACCACGGCATAGCGCTCACGAAATCGCTGACCATGCCTTCGATCGCGAACAACAGGTAGCCATCGCCATCGGCAATGGCCGCGCAATCGTCGCCAAGTGCAACAGCCTGAGCGAGGTCCTGCGTGCCACCAGGCAAACGCCGGGCGAGTGAGCCGACCACGTCGACGATATCTGTCTTGTGCCGAAACCCGCGACTCTCGCGCAGGCTGGCGACGAGATCGCCCACGCTTGTCATGCCGCGCTCCGTGCGGACGCTGCGCTATGCGGTTGAGTATGAGTCACGAAGCCGCTATACGGCGTCACGCACGGCGGATACCAATCGAGTTGCGCCTGCATCAGATGATGCGGCCGGCCCAACAACATTTCCTCTGCAAGCACGTCCCAATGCCTCGCGCAAAAGAGCGGCACGTTCTGGCTCTGCACGTGGGCGAGAAAAGTCTCGCAGCCGAGCGCATGGGCGCTGCTCACCGCGAGGCGAATCAGCGTCGCACCGATTTTTCCATGGCGGCGAAACGCAGCATGTACGGCAAGACGTGAACCGAACCACACGTTGCCCTCATCGCGATGAATCCGCACCGTGCCGACCACCTGCTCCGGCATGCCGGCGACACAGCTCACTGCCACCAGTTGCTGCGCGTGCGTGTCGATATCGTCGCGATCGTCGCCAACAAAAATGCCCTGCTCGATGCAGAACACCGCGCGCCGCAACTTGTACGCTTCATCGGCCTCCCAATCCAGCGTCGTCCACTTGATGCGGAATTCGCTCGGCGCATAGGGTGCGAAACCCACGTCGCCTTCCAGTGCCTCGCCTGCGATCGCCTCACCGAACATGATCACTCCTCGTACGACGACAACGACGAACACGCGCCGCATTTTCCGCAGCCGGCTTTGATATCGCTTGAGCGCATCGCGGCCACGTTCAGCATTGCGCCGAGCGGTTGCAGAACGGACTTCATGAATTCAGGCGTGGGTGCGGGATGATCTTCGAGCGGCGTCCCACTGATCGGCACGAAGGGCACAACGAACGGATAGACACCGAGCTCGATCAACTCGCGCGACATGGACAGAATGGCCTCCGCGCTATCACCAAGACCGGCGAGTATGTACGTACTCACCTGACCGCGTCCGAACACAGCAACTGCCGCCTTGAACGCTTCCATGTAGCGCGCCAGCGGCACGCTCGCCTTGCCCGGCATGATGCGTTCGCGCAACGCGGGCGTCACCACTTCGAGATGCATGCCGAGCGTATCGATGCCGCTCGCTTTCATGCGCGCGAACCAGCGGTCGTCGTCGGGTGGTTCGCATTGCGCCTGGATCGGCAGATCGACCGCCGCTTTGATAGCGAAGGCGCTTTCGCACAGAATCTGCGCGCCGCGATCGGACGTGGGCGGCGTGCCGGTGGTCAGCACCATATGCTTGACGCCGTCGAGCAATACGGCCGCGCGCGCCACTTCGGCCAATTGCTCCGGCGTCTTGCGCGCAATCGTGCGGCCTGCTGCGAGCGATTGCCCGATCGCACAGAACTTGCAACTCTTGCGACGACTCTCGTAGCGGATGCAGGTTTGTAGCACCGTCGTGGCCAACACGTCCGCACTATGCAGTGCGGCAATGTGCGAGTAAGGCACGCCGTCGAGCGTCTGCATGCCGTAAAAGCGCGGGGCTTTAGGAAAGCTGATATTGGCAATCGGGATCGTGCCGCGCAGCAAGGCGCTCGAGCCGTTTGCGTCCGGCGTCTGTGCGACGAACGGCGAGTGCCAGGCGGTGCTCGTAAGCACCGGCACCATGATCGTCACGCCGTCCACCGTCACAGCCTTGTGGTCCGATGGTCCTGCGCCGCCGCGCCGGCTCGCCGCGCCCGCATCCGGAGACACGAGCCGCAAACCAGCCGACTGCAATTCAGTCATCAATTGCCGGCTCGCTGCCGACAGTGTCTCGCTGGAGCTCATCGCGCCATCCCTCGTTTGAATTGAAACCCGTGCTCGAAGCACTGGACCAGGCCGGCATCGGCGCGACGGTTTCCGCCGGCCGCCGGTTGATCGCAAGACTCAGCAATTCCGGCCGCGCGTAGTGGCCGACCGAATCCATCATGCGTTTGCGCTTGGTGATCAAGGCCATGTCGAGATCGGCGATCACCATGCCTTCGCCTTCACGAAGCGGCTGCGCCAGATGCTGTCCTTCCGGCGACACGATCGCGGTGTTGCAGCCGCCACGCAGCGCCTTCTGCAAATTCGTATCGGGTGTGACCGAGGCAATCTGCACTTCGCTCAGCCAGCCCGTTGCATTGACCACGAAACAGCCCGACTCCAGTGCGTGATGCCGGATCGTCACTTCGATCTGATCGGCGAAGATCGGTCCCACCAGTGACCCGGGAAACTGGCTGCAATGAATCTCCTCGTGCTGCGTCATCAACGCATAGCGCGCGAGCGGGTTGTAATGCTCCCAGCACGCGAGCGCGCCGACACGCGCCACCGCCGTTTGCGCGACCTTCAGGCCGGCCGCATCGCCCTGCCCCCAGATCATCCGTTCATGAAACGTCGGCGTGATCTTGCGACGTTTGAGCACCAGTTGGCCGTCCACGTCGAAGATCAACTGCGTGTTGTAGAGGCTGCCGTGATCGCGCTCATTGACGCCGAGCACCACCACCATCCGATGCAAACGCGCCTGCTCGGCCACCGCTTGCGTCACCGGGCCCGGCACGATCACGGCTTCCTCGTAGAGCTTCATGTGATCGGCGCCGGAAGCAACCGGTGGACGCACGAAAGAAAAGTACGGGTAGTACGGCACGAAGGTTTCGGGGAATACGATCAGTTGCACGCCTTCGCGCGCAGCTTTCTCGATGGCCTCGCATACCTTCTCGAGGGTGCCGCCGCTGCGCTCGAAGTCCGGTGCGATCTGGACCGCGGCGGCACGCACGATGCGTTTGTCGGACATAGTGGTCACCCGCCTCTCGTCAAACCGTCCACGTGTGGATGATCAGCGCGTTGTCCTTGCGATGAAGCAGCTGGATATCGAGCACGTCGAGCGGACTGATCGGGCGAATACCTTCGATCAGCGACGCTTCGCCGTGCCCGTACAAGGCTTGCAGTGCGAAGCGGCAGGCGTACACCTTGCCGCCCTCTTCCATGAACTTCATCAGTTGCTTGTTGAAGTTAAGGTGGCCGGGGAACGCTTCGTCGCCGAGCGTTGGAAAGCCGCGTTGCAGACCGAGCGTGACGCCCGGCCCGTAAAGCAGCACCGACGTCTCGAAGCCCTTGCGTTGCAAGCGCGTAGCCTGCAACAGATTGACGAAACCGATCGACCCCTCGAACGCGACCGTATGAAACGTGACGAGTGCCTTCTCGCCTGGTTCGGCCTTCACGTCTTCGAAGACTTTCTCTTCGTAGTCGACAAGGTAATCGCCTTTCTGATGCAGCGGTTTATTGACGGCTGGCATGACACTCTCCGATCAGGGTTGCTAAGTGAAAGATGGCACGCTCAATCCGTGCGCGCTTCTCTCAATGCAACGGCCGTGCCATTGATCGATTACGCAAATGCGATCAATCAACAATCAATTCCGCCTCGATTCGACATGCGACTCGAAAAATTTTTAGGCGTGAAGCTTGCATATAGCCGGGACGTCGCGGGCAGGAGCCCTCGACCCCGCGATATCGCACCAGCCAAGTGCGATTTGCCTGCCGGGACGAGTCGGCGTGGTGCACTCATTCACCACGGACGATCAATCCGATCATTGATCGCATCTGGATGCGATCAATGACCTTCACCCCCAGCCGAAGGCTACAAATGAGCAGCCCGACACATCACTGGATCAAACGCCTCGCCGACACCCGCAAGCCGGCTTACCTCGCGATTCCCGATCTGATCGAAGAAGATCTGGCCACCGGCCGCCTGCGTCCACGCGACCGCTTGCCGGGGCTGCGTGATCTGGCCGAGGAACTCGCGCTGAACTACACGACGGTGGCGCGCGCATATGCGGAGGCGCGCAAGCGCGGCCTGCTCGATTCGCGCGCGGGCAGCGGCACCTTCGTGCGTGGTCGAACCGCCACCTTGCCGCTCGCCGGCGGCAGCAGCATCGAGATGTCGATGAATACGCCACCCGAGCCGCCCGATTTCGCGGCCCGTTTGCGCGATTCGGCAGCGCGCCTGATGAGCGGCAGCGATCCGTATCAGTTGCTGCGCTATCAGGACTTCGGCGGCTCGGCTGCCGACAAGGATGCGGGCGCAGAATGGCTGAAGCGGCGCGTGCCGCATTGCGACGCGCAGAACGTACTGGTGTGCCCCGGCATTCATAGCGCGCTGGTGGCGCTCGTCTCGCAGTTGGCGCGGCCCGGCGGCACGATCTGTCTCGACACGCTGGCTTACCCCGGCATCAAGGCCATTGCCGCGCAACTCGGCGTGCGTCTGCAGGCCCTGCCGCGCGACGACGAAGGCCCACTCGCACACGCCTTCGAAGCGCTCTGCAAGACCGACAAGCCGAGCGCGTTCTATTGCAATCCGACGCTGCAGAATCCGAGCACACTCACGCTCACGCACAAACGGCGCGAGGCGCTCGCCGACGTCGCGTTGCGCTACAGCGTTCCGATCATCGAAGACGATGCGTATGCGATGCTGCCGCAGAGTGCGCCCGATGCACTCGCGAGCTTCGCTCCCGAACTGACCTACTACGTAACGGGTTTATCGAAGAGTCTCGGCGCCGGTCTGCGAGTGGCGCATCTGCACGCACCGACTGCCAGGCAAACGCAGCGTCTCGCCGGCGCATTGCGCGCGACAACGGTGATGGCGAGTCCGTTCACCGTCACGCTCGCAACACAATGGATCGTCGACGGCACCGCGCTCGATATGCTCAACGCGATCCGCAACGAATCGCGCGCACGCCAGGCGATTGCATCGCGCATGCTCGAAGCGTGGCCTTACGAAGCGCACGCGGATGGCTTTCATTTGTGGTTGCCGGTGCCGGCCGAAAGCGGCTGGAGTGCATCCGAACTCGCATTGCAACTGCGCAACCAGGGCATCGCTGCCGTTGCAGGAGCGGCGTTTTCCACCGACGGCAATCCGCCGAACGCAATGCGTGTGTGCCTCGGTGGTTCAAAGACGCGCGACGAATGCGAAGAGGCACTGCGTATCGTGGGCGAGACACTCGACCACCCGCATCATCTGCATTCTCCGGTGATGTGAAACCATCTGTGCGCATCGGTATATAGCGTCATCTCCGGCGTTATCGTCATACGAATACAGCACCCTGCAACTCACTGCCAGGGCGCTGTTTCGGCATCCATTGAAAACCCCGCAGCGCGCGAAAAAGTGTGTAGCATCGCGCCGCGCCGCCACGAGCGGCGTTGCCGGCCGCCGTCAGAAACTGAAAGCATTACCTGCTCAAGTCCCCACTGCCGGCGCCGTATACCGCGTATGAGGCCCCCGCCTCACCGACTACGGTTCACTGCTTACTCCGAAAGACTCCCAACATGTTCTCCTCCATTCGCGCGCGCATCGTCGCCCTGTGCGTCGCCATCGTTGTGGTCGCGCTCGCTGCTAACGCGGTTCTCAACTATGTCGTCGCCAACTCATACAACGCCGATGCGATCGAAAGCAGTTTGAACGCTGTCGAAAGCGGTCATGCAGACGGTATCGAAGATTGGATCGCCTCCAATAGTCAGATGATCAACTCGCTGCAGGACGCAGTGCTGCAACCCGATCCATCCGCCGCGTTGAAGCAGATCGCCGCAGCCGGCAAGTTCACCAACGTGTACGTCGGCTACGCGGACAAGACCGCGAAGTTTTCGGACCCGACCGGCATTCCGCCCGACTACGATCCGACCGGCCGTCCCTGGTACAAGCAGGCCGCCGCAGCGGGCAAGCCGGTAGTAACGCCGCCCTATGTGGACGTGGGCACGGGCAAGCTGGTGGTCGCATTCGCCGCGCCCGTGGTGCGCGACGGCGTGGTGAAAGGCGTGGTGTCCGGAGACGTCGCGATGGACAGCGTGATTGCCAACGTCAAAGCGATTCATCCGACGCCCGCGAGCTTCGGCATGTTGATCGACGCGAGCGGCCATATCGTCGCGCATCCGGATGCCAAGCTGACCTTGAAGCCGGTATCGGACCTCGCCCCCGCACTGACTAGCGACAAGGTGACTGCGCTTTTCAGCGCCGAGCACCCTGTCGAAGTCGACGTGAACGGCAGCACGAAGCTGCTGCGCGCCGAGGCCATTCCCGGCACCGACTGGTACGCGGTCGTCGCACTCGACAAATCGGAAGCGACGGCGGGCATGCGATCGCTGTTGACTGCTTCGGTGATTGCCTTAATCGTGATCGCCGCGATCGCCGCCGCCATCGTGGCCGCGGTCACCGCTGTATCGTTCCAGCGCCTGTCGAAAGTACGCGATGCGATGGACGCGATCGGCTCGGGCGAAGGCGATCTGACACAACGTCTGCCAGCGGTCGGCAACGACGAAGTCGCGCAGATCGCGCGCTCGTTCAACACCTTCATCGACAAACTCAGCCACGTGATGCGCCAGATTCGCGATGCCAGCGAATCGGTGCGCGTGGCCGCCAATGAAATCGCCGCCGGCAACGTCGATCTGTCGGGCCGCACCGAATCAGCGGCAGCTAGCCTGCAACAGACGGCGGCGTCGATGGAAGAAATCACCTCGACGGTTACGCAATCGGCGAGCGCCGCGAAGCAGGCCGACGATACGGCCGTGTCCGCGTCGCAGGTCGCCTCGCGCGGCGGCGTAGTGATCTCCGAAGTGATTACGACGATGGGCGAGATCGAACATGCGTCCGTGAAGATCTCGGACATCATCGGCGTAATCGACGGCATCGCATTCCAGACCAACATTCTCGCGTTGAACGCAGCGGTGGAGGCCGCACGCGCCGGCGAACAGGGCCGCGGTTTCGCGGTGGTCGCCGGCGAAGTGCGCAGCCTCGCGCAACGCAGTGCGCAGGCCGCGAAGGAGATCAAGGGGCTGATCGAAGCAACCGTGGCGAGCGTGACCTCCGGGTCGGGCCAGGTGCGCCAGGCCGGCGAGACGATGACAGAGATCGTCAGCAACGTCGCCAACGTGACCACCATCATTTCCGAAATCACCCAGGCGGCCAACGAGCAAACGCGCGGCATTCAGGAAGTAAACCGCGCAGTCAGCCAACTCGATGAAATGGTTCAGCAGAACGCCGCGCTGGTGGAGGAATCCACAGCGGCCGCTGCCGCCTTGCAAAGCCAGGCCGTGAGTCTTGCCGGTGCCGTGACGCAATTCAAGCTGGACTAAGATCCACCAAAGGAAATCGCAGTGACGTTCTATAGAAATCTGAAGATCGCCGTCAAGTTGGCGCTGCTCGGCGCGGTGCTGCTCGCCGCGACCATAGTGGTGGGCCTGGAAGGATGGCACGCGCTGTCGAATACGCATGCTCTGCAAATCCAGTCCGCGCAAACGCTCAGTCAATACGCGCAAGCCGCCGACACAGCGCGCGTCGCACAGGTCGAATTCAAGAAACAGGTGCAGGAATGGAAAGACCTGTTGCTGCGCGGCGCGGATCCGGCTGCGTTCGCCAAGTACCGTGACGCCTTCAGCAAGGAAAGCGGCACGACGCACGCCGCGCTGTTGCGTCTGAAGGATCAACTGAGTGCATTGGGCGCCAACGTCGACGGCGTTGACAAGGCGCTCGCCACGCACGCCTCGTTGCAGGACAGTTACCTCGACGCGCTCAAACACTACGATGCGGCCGATCCGAATACGGCGCACATCGTCGACGGACTGGTCAAAGGCATCGACCGCGCGCCGACCGCCGCTATCGACGACATCGTCGCCCTGGTGATGCAGCAGGCGCAAGACTCCAGCGTGCGCACGGGCGATGCCGCGGAACATGCGTACACGCTCGCCTGCGTGCTGCTGTTGTCGGTCGTGATCTGCTCGCTCGGCGTGGGCACCTTCGCGGTCTGGTTCCTGAGCCGTAGCATCACGGTGCCGGTCAGGCAAGCGGTAGGCGTCGCGCAGGCGGTTGCGGCAGGCGATCTGCGTGCCGATGTCGCCGTGGTGAGTCGAGACGAAACCGGTCAGCTGCTAATCGCGCTCAACGAAATGAATCAACGCCTGCGGCACATCGTCAGCGAGATTCGTGAAGGCGCACACACGATTTCCTCGGCGACGCGGGAGATCGCCGCGGGTAACCTCGATCTGTCGGCGCGCACGGAGCAGCAGGCCGCCTCGCTCGAGGAAACCGCCGCGTCGATGCAGCATTTCACCGACTCGGTTCAGCGCAACGCCAGCAACGCACGCGAGGCCACCACGCTCGCTCAAACCGCAGCGCAAGCGGCACGCGACGGCGGTGTGGTGATGACCGATGCCGTGCGCACCATGGGCCAGATCGATGCGGCATCCAAGCGCATCGTCGATATCATCGCGGTGGTTGAAGCGATCGCTGCGCAGACCAATATTCTGGCGCTTAACGCAGCGGTTGAAGCGGCGCGGGCCGGCACGCAGGGACGCGGTTTCGCGGTGGTCGCGAGTGAAGTGCGCAGTCTCGCTCAACGCTCGGCCGATGCCGCGCGTGAGATCAAGGCGTTGATTCGTGAGTCGGTGGCCACGATCGACGCCGGTACGCAGTTGATCAATCACGCAAGCAATACGATGGACGGCGTGGTGCAAAGCGCGGGCAGCGTGACGCGTATCGTTGAGGCGATCGCGACGGCCAGCGTCGATCAGGCTGCAGGTATTGCGGAAGTGAACGATGCGGTCACGCAGATGGATCAGGTGACGCAGAGTAATGCGGCTTTGGTGGAGCAGGCGGCTGCGGCGGCCGATGCGGTGCAGAGTACGGCTTCAGGGTTGGTGCAAAGTGTGAGTTTCTTTCGGATTGGTGCTGTAGCTTCTTAATCAAGACTCAAAGTCGAGGCCGCCGAGTAAGACCGTCGGCTCGGCCTGGGTGTGCGAGATGAAGTCCAGTTCGCGGACGTGGCGCCAGGCTTCGAGCTTGCGGGGTAACGCGGCCAGGTAGCCGGCGAAGCGGGATGGGCCTTCTGGGCCCATCAGGCGTTCTATTTCGTCGCTGTCCCAGGTTAGGAACAGGTTCAACGGATGCGCGTAGTGGCGTAGGTCTTCGATCGGGGTTGCGTGGATTCGTACTCGGGTGGGGTGGCCGTGGCCGCCGTAGGGGAGTACTTCTGTGTGCACTGTCGTGGCAAAACAGGCGGCGATTGCTTCCGCGATGCGAGGGGCGAATTGTTCGTCGAAACGGGTTGCACTCTCTGGACGCATCTATGTCTCCGGTGTTCTGTGCGATGAACGGAGCATCGTAGCATGTGAGACGGCCGCGATCGCCGAGGCGATGGGTGTCAAAGAATCGACGGTTGAAACTTACGCCAAGCGCGCATTCGCGAAGCTTGGCGTGAATTCGCGCCGCGGGTTGTTGTCGCTGGTGCATGGGCATCAGGCGACCACGGCGGCGTAATCAGATCGGGCGCTGCGTTTCACGTTCGGGCAAGCGACCCACCACAGCCTCGCCCTCCTCCGCGGCAACCGTGCCGGACGTGACAACCGGTCTCGCCAACGCCGCCTTCAGCTTGTCGCGATCCAGCTCCTTCTCCCACGCCGCAATCACGATCGACGCCACACCGTTACCCATCGTATTGGTCAGCGCACGGCACTCAGACATGAAACGGTCGATGCCGAGAATCAGCACCATCGCCGTCACCGGCACGGTCGGCACGACCGAAAGACTCGCCGCCAACGTGATAAAGCCTGCCCCTGTCACGCCGGTCGAACCTTTCGACGTCAGCATCGTCACCGCCAGCAACGTGATCTCCTGAGCAATCGTCAAATGGGTATTGGTGGCCTGGGCGAGAAAAAGCACCGCGAGCGTCATGTAGATATTGGTGCCGTCGAGATTGAACGAGTAACCCGTCGGCACAACCAGCCCGACAATCCCGCGCGAGCATCCGAGCCGTTCGAGCTTCTCCATCAACTGCGGCAACGCTGCTTCCGATGTCGACGTGCCGAGCACGATCAGCAGTTCGTCCTTGATGTACACGACGAAGCGCCACAAGCTGAAACCGCATGCCCGCGCAATCAGGCCGAGCCCGCACGAGACGAACAGGAATGCGGTCAGATAGAACGTGCCGATCAGTTTCATCATCGGCAGCAAGGAAACGATCCCATATTTGCCGATCGTGAACGCGATGGCGCCGAACGCGCCGATTGGCGCGAGGCTCGTAATCATGCGCACAATACGGAAGAAGGTTTTCGACAGCAGTTCGATCAAACCGATAACGGGTTTCGCGGGTTCGCCCATCACCGCGAGCGCGGTGCCGAACAACATGGCGATCAGCAGCACTGGCAGAATATCGCCCTGGGTGAACGCACCGATGAACGTCTCCGGGATGATGTGCATGAAGAACCCCGCGAGCCCTTCGCCGTGCGCGGCTTGTGCGGCGTAACTGGATATCGCTCCCGCATCGAGGGTAGCGGGATCGACGTTAAAGCCCACACCGGGTTTCAAAACGTGCGCGGCCAGCAAACCGATGGCAAGCGCGAGTGTCGACACCACTTCGAAATACAGCAGCGCTTTGCCACCCACGCGGCCGACCTTGCGCATGTCGTGCATGCTGGCGATGCCGGTCACGACCGTGCAGAAGATCACCGGACTGATGATCATGCGCACGAGTTTGATGAAAGCGTCGCCGAGCGGTTTCATCGCCACCGCATTCGCCGGCAAGAAGTGGCCGACGATCACACCGACAACGATCGCCACGATCACCTGCACGTACAGCACCTTATAAAGCGGTTTACGCTTCATGTCTCCTCCGTTTTTTAAAGGCAAAGCGCGTCCCTTCCCTTCTGCCGGGGAATCGGTCACACGCGTTTCGGTTGAATGGCGGCGCAAGGGCCGCCAGGGGATTTACAGCACGGCGGCCCAGGGATGCCGTTTGAAATGGGTCCGCTCAAACGCTTCAATAGCGGGGAGTGAAGCGAGCGTGAGATCGATGATGTCCATGCCTTCAATCACCATCTGTTTGTGACGCGCGCCGAGCGGGAACGTGAACACGCGGCCACTGGCGGCCGTCACCGTTTGCTGCTCGATGTCGATATGCATTCGTGCAGCCGGATGTGTCACTGCGTCCTGCATTAGAACATCGACTGCTTCGCGATCCAGTTGCACCAGCAACAAGCGGTTATTCATCGCGTTCGAATAGAAGATCTCCGCGAAACTCGGCGCGATCACGGCTTCGAAACCGAATTGCTGAAGCCCCCACACAGCATGCTCACGACTCGAGCCGCAGCCGAAATTCGAGCCGCCGATCAGGATGCGTGCGCCGCGATACGCCGTCTGATTCAACACGCAATCCGGGCGCGGCTCGCCTGCTGCGTCGAAACGCAGGTCATACAGCAAGCCCTCCCTCAACCCGGCCTTGTCAATGATGCGAAGAAACTGCTTCGGCATGATCTGATCGGTGTCGAGGTTTTCGATCGGCAATGGCGTGGCATTCCCGTCGATTTCGGTGAGTCTCGTTAGCATGATTGCGTCTCCAGGGTGCGGACGTCGGTGATGCGCCCGGTTAGCGCGGCGGCTGCGGCCATCGCGGGACTCATCAGATGGGTGCGGCCGCCGCGTCCCTGACGTCCTTCGAAGTTGCGGTTGGTCGTGGATGCGCAGCGTTCGCCTACCGCGAGAAAATCGTCGTTCATCGCGAGACACATCGAACAGCCCGGCTCTCGCCATTCGAAGCCGGCATCGCGCAGCAGGGTCGCTATGCCCTCGGCTTCGGCCTGGCGGCGCACGCTGCCCGAGCCCGGTACGACCATCGCGCGCACCCCTTGCGCGACGTGGCGCCCTCGCACAATCGCAGCGACCACGCGCAGATCTTCGATACGTCCATTGGTGCACGAACCGATGAACACGCGATCGATCGGCGTGCCTGCAATCGGTTGGTCTGAATCGAGCCCGATATAGTCGAGCGCGCGCCGCAGTGCGGCAGCGGCCTCAGGCGTCTTTTGCGCGGCCGCACTGGGAATGCGCTGATCGACCGCAATCGCCTGATCGGGGCTCGTGCCCCACGTGACGAACGGCGCGATATCGTGTGCGTCGAAATGGTGTTCCGTATCGAAACTCGCGCCGACATCCGATTTCAGTTCGCGCCAGTCGTTCATGGCAGCAGCCCACTGGGCATCGTCCAGTGATGTTGCGTGCGCGCGGACATAGTCGAACGTGGTCGCATCGGGTGCGATCAACGCCGCTCGCGCGCCGGCTTCGACAGTCATGTTGCATAAGGTCATGCGCGCTTCCGCAGACAGCGAGGCGGTCGTAGACCCTGCGAACTCCACCGCGTAACCGCGCGCACCCTGTGCGCCAATGCGGCTGATGATCCACAAAATCACATCCTTCGACGACGTGCCGTAAGGCAACGTCCCGTCGATCGTGATACGCATGGTTTGCGCAACGCGATAGACCAGCGTTTGCGTGGCAAGCACGTGCTCGACCTCCGAGGTGCCGATGCCGAAGCCCAACGCGCCGAGCGCGCCGTACGTAGTCGTGTGACTATCGCCGCATAGCACGACCATGCCTGGGCGAATCAAACCGCGTTCTGGCGCGACGATATGTTCGATGCCTTGCAGGGGATCGTTCGCCGCATGCAGTTCGATACCGGCCTGATCGCAGTTGCGTGCGAGGTTGTTCGCCTGCAACAGCGAAGCGGCATCGCGAATCACGCGCGGCGATTCCGCATGCGTGGGAATGATGTGGCTGACCACCGCCAACTGCTGCCGCGGACGACGCACGGGCCGCACTTTCGCAGCGAGCGCGCTGAACGCCTGCGGGCTAGTGTATTCGTTCATCAGATGCAGATCGACATACAGCAGCACGTTTTGCACATCGATACGCGTGACGACGTGCGAATCGACGAGCTTCTGGTAAAGGGTTCGTTTTGACATGATGGGTCGACCAGCGACTAGGACTGCAAGAACGGCAGGACGCGTTCGAGCAACAACTCGGGCGCTTCCTCGGGAATGTAGTGGCCGCACGGCAAGGCCTCGCCGCTCACGTGCGCCGACCACTGACGCCATTCGGCAAGCGGCTCGAAACATTGCTCGATGACACCCTGTGCGCCCCACAACGCCAGGAAATCGCACTCGATCTTCTGCCCCTCAGCGAGCGACGCACGGTCGTGATCGAGGTCGATCGTGATGCTCGCGCGGTAGTCTTCGCAGATGCCGTGCGCGGTGGCAGGGTCCGACAGACAGCGCAAATACTCGGCGTAGGCGGCATCGGTGAACGGCGCCAGCCCGGCGCTGCGTGCACCTATGGTCTGCTTCAGATAGAGATCCGGATTGGATCGAATCAGCGTTTCGGGAAACGGCGCGGGACGCACGAGGAAAAACCAGTGCCAGTAAGCGCGCGCAAACGCGAACGACGTTTGCTCATACATCGCGAGTGTCGGTGCGACGTCCAGCGCAACCAGCTTCGTCACGGCTTGCGGATGATCGAGCGCCATGCGCGCAGCAACGCGTCCACCCCGGTCGTGACCGACCACGGCAAATTGTGTGAAGCCATGGGCGCGCATCAACGACACCTGATCTGCGGCCATGCGGCGTTTCGAATAGTTGCTATGGTCGGGCTCGCCTTGCGGTTTGCCGCTGTCGCCGTAGCCGCGCAGGTCCGCGGCAATGACCGTGAAGTGTTGGGCCAGCGTGGGCGCAACCTTATGCCAGATCGCGTGGGTCTGCGGATGGCCGTGCAGCAGCAGTAAGGCGGGGCCGTTACCGCCGCGGATTGCGTGGATCTGAATGCCGTCGACGTGGATCGACGCGTCGGTGAAACCTGTAAACATCGTTGCCTCCCGTATCTGAATGCAGTCTAGTTGAAGCCTGCAGCGACGGGGTTTCCAGTGAGGCAATCCGAAATTAACTTTCAGGAACGAATCGACGGGCGGCTTTCGCCTTGCGACGCGGAGTCAGGGTCGCCAGGGCGGCCGTGGACGAAACTCCCGTTGCAGATGTTGCAGAAAGGTCTTGATTCGTGCCGGCATGCCCGTCCTTTGGTGAACAAGCGCGATGACGTCAGCATCCGGTAACTTCCAGCCTGGCAGCAGCCGGATCAGCGAGCCATTTTGTAGTTCCTCCGCTACGTCCCATTCCGACCGAAGCATCACCCCTCGCCCTTCGCGAGCCCACTGGTGAATCACATCGCCGTCGTTCGAACTCAGGCCAGAGGAAACACGAACGCCCCGTGAAGTACGCCCCTTCGAAAAATGCCACAACGTCACGTCCTCGTTGTTTTGACGAAGGGCGATGCATGGAACGTTCGCGAGGTCTTCCGGGCTGGCGGGGGAACCGTATCTTTCCAGGAACGCGCGAGACGCGCAGACGTAGCGAGCGTTAGGCGCAATCACGTACCTGACAAGGTTCGAAGGGCCCAACTCGCCGATATGAACGACGATGTCGTAGCGGTCATATTCTTCAATGAGCGGGCGGTCGGACAGTGTCAAGGAGACGTCCACATCCGGATGGGCATCCTTGAATGCAGATGCGATGCGGGCTACGTATCGCCGCCCGAAACCTAACGGCGCGTTGACTTTCAAGCCACCGACCAATTGCCCTCTTCGCCTACCCAACTCTGCGAGCAATGAATCAAAGTCACGAAGAAGCTCAGCGCCTTTAGAACAAAGCAGTTCGCCCTCTTCCGTGAAGCGCAATTGTCTCGTCGAGCGGTCCAGCAAATGGACGTCAAGCTTCGTCTCGATCTGCTGCAATCTCTTCGTTACCGCCGACGGCGTGACGCCCAACTTGCGAGCTGCGCCCGCAAGGCTGCCGGCTTCGCGAATGCTGAGCAGGAATCTTATGTCGACGGCATCATTCATGAAGAAACGAGCTTACTGCTTCTCGGTTTTATGAGGCGGAGTAGTAGTCAAAACGGAGCGTATCGCGGCCGTCTTGTGAGAAGCATTGTAGCAGCGGCGAAATGCGCCTCACGGACATCATCACAAATCCAGACGCAACCGTGGCCCAACTTCAACAAAACCCGCGGACAGATAGAACGCAAGCGTCCTGGCCCACCGTGGCTGATCTGGCGCGCCGACGTCGAGTCGCTTCCATCCTCGCTCCTTGCCGAACTTCGTGGCCTCGCGGACCAGCGCTGCAGCTACTCCACCCGACCGGCATTCCGGCCGGACGTATAGCTCCGTGATCTGTCCGAAGGGTCCTCCCGCGTATATCGCCACGCCTTCTGTCATTAGAATTACGCCTACCGGACTCTCGCCTTCGAGCGCCACATATCCGAAGCAGCGATTCGTTTGGCTCAGAACGGCTTCGGCGATAGACACTCGGCCCGCAGGTTCAAGTTCACCATTGAGAAGCTCCCTCAGAAGCTCATCCACAAGATGCGCAACAGAATGTGCATCGGTCGGTGCAACAGGACGGATATGCGTCATGGTGATCCCCTTTTACTATCTCGCGCGGTGCGGTCAAAAAGCTGTTGGCCTGACACTCATCCACGGCAATGCCTCATATAATGGCAACACGTAGTCATCTTTGAACTGTTCCTTCACTGAAGGCGCCATGCCAAAATCTCAGAACCAGCCGCCCGCTGGAGAATCTCCGGACATTGAGGTAGCAGAGAAGCAGATCGACCCAGCAGTAGAAAAAGTGTCCCGTGCTTTGTCTGCGCAGATTCATGCCTTTCGAACGTCAGCAGGAATCGCTTCAGGCACGCTCGCGAAAATGGCCGGCATTTCGCATTCGATGCTCTCGAGAATCGAAAAAGGAACGGCGACGCCATCGATAGAAACGCTCACGCGGCTTGCGAATGCTTTGGGCAAACCGGTGTCGCGTTTTTTCGTCGACCAGAGCGAACGCCACGACTGCTCGTTCGTACCCGCTGGACAAGGCGTGACTGTCGACCGGGAAGGTTCGTCGTACGGCCACATCTATCGGCTCGTTGGCCACGTATTGTCAGGCAATCTTTCCGTGGAACCGTATGTCGTTACGCTCGACGAGAAGTCCCAACCCTGGTCAACCCACCAGACAACTGGAATCCAGTTCCTTCACGTGCTTGAAGGCAAGATGAAATACCGGTACGCCAATCGGCTCTACGATCTGAAACCCGGTGATAGTTTGCTGTTCGACCCGAATGCGGCGCATGGTCCGGAAGACATCGAGAGCGTGCCGGTCAAATTTCTCGCCGTATTCTTCAACATCCGGGAATACAGCTAGAAAATTGAGGCCACCGCTCCTGCACTGGCCTCTCGCACATGTCGGTTTACCGCTGTGACCGCTGCAGTTCTGCGAATTGCTTTGCTACGACGCTCTCCCGACTGGCGACAATCTCTCCTGCCCCAACACGCTCCCGGCCGTACACAATCCACGCGTCATCGGGCGAACCGATCGTTGCATCCACCCGCAGCTTCTCCGGTTGCGAATCAAAATAGTATCGATAGACGAGTGCGGAATCGCACTCTCCTTTCATCAGCCGCTCGAAGGCCACTGGAATTGAGACCGCCGGAATCAGCTTCGAATACGAACTGAGGTCTGCATACTCATCGGTTGCGGGGGAAACAAGCGAGATTGTTTCCGGCTTGCTCACATCTTTACGTGTGAGAATCGCCAATGTCTGACTCGGCGAGATGAAAGTGTCGACAACGAATCGCTCGCGGAAATTACTGCCCATCACACGCGGCGTATCTGGATGAACCGCGCACTGAACGAGATAGTCAATTTCGTCCGCGTCAAACGCAGCCAGGGCGTCGTCGAAATTGCCGAAGAGTTTGACTTCAGCCTCGAGCCCGTGGAACTCAATGTAACGACGAGTCACGTACTCGTGGTTCGTCCCGGATGGGCCGAGCGTGCCAAACCTGATTGTGGCCATGCTTTACTCCTGAAAATTCGCGCGCATCTTCAACGTGGCGCATTCATTTTTGAATCATCTGACTGAGGAAGCGCTTCGCGCGCTCAGTCTTCGGTGCGTCGAAGAAATCGGCGGGCTCGCTGTCTTCCACGATTTCGCCCTGGTCCATGAACAGAATGCGGTCGGCCACCGCTCTTGCGAATCCCATTTCGTGCGTGACGCAAAGCATAGTCATGCCGTCTTGTGCGAGCAACGTAAGCGTATCGAGCACCTCTCTGACCATCTCCGGGTCAAGCGCCGATGTCGGTTCGTCGAGAAGCATGATAGTGGGCGACATGCAAAGCGCTCTTGCGATAGCGACTCGTTGCTGTTGACCACCGGAAAGCTGCGCGGGGTATTTCGTGGCATGGCTCGCAACGCGAACACGTTCAAGCATTTCAAGCGCCCGCGCTTCCGCCTCCTTCCGCTTCAGTCCGCGAACGCGCATCGGCGCCAAGGTGCAGTTTTCCAGCACCGTCATGTGCGGGAACAGATTGAAATGCTGAAACACCATGCCAACGTCGGCACGCACCATGCGCACGTGTTTCGCATCGTCGGTGACCTCGATTCCGTCGACGTGGACATCTCCCGAATCATGCTTCTCAAGTCGATTCACGCAGCGAATCAGGGTCGATTTTCCAGAACCGGACGGCCCGCACAGAACAATCTTTTCACCTCGTCGGACACGCAGCGAAATTGAGTTGAGTACATTGAACGCGCCGAAACTCTTTGAGAGTCCCTTGATCGATATCGCGAGTTCGTTGTTCGGTACCGTGTTCATAGCGGAAATCCTGTGCATTTCGTGCAGCTCAGCTATCGAGCCGCGTAGGTGTCTGGGCGTGGAATGCCCGAGCTGCCGGGCTCTCCTTCCAGGCTACAACCTGGCCATCGGACAATCGCTCACGGCCATAGACAATCCACGGATCGTCAACGGTACCGATTCGCTCGTCGATTCTGAACCGCGTGGGGTTTTCGATTGCAAGAGACGAGTACGTCAGGCCACTTTCGTATTTGCCCGAGAGAAGTCCATCCGCAACCGACGCCGTCGACGTCTCCGGAATGAGCGTCAGTCCATCTGTATTGACATAGTCACGCGTGGCCGGTTGAAGTGCGAGCGTTCGTGGCGTACCGATATCAACTCGGGTCACCACCGCCATGTCTTTGCTGGAAGAGACGAAGGCATCGATGACGAACAATTGCTTGCGGTACTTCGCGACGATGTCGGCCGTTGAAGGATGCACTGCAACCTGAACGATATAGTCGGCCTCGCCGTCGATCACCATGCGCGCGGCCTCGTCAAAGCTCAACACCAGAGTCATCGATGCTTTTTCTTCCAGACCGTGATGTTGAATGTATCGGGCAGTCACAAACTCGTGATTGCTACCACTGGGCCCAAGTGTCAGAAACCGAAGCAATTTGCGTTTCTCCATTAACTTTGTGTAGGGGACTCGGGAACATGAGTCCGCCTATAAAGATGTGCTGCAAGAAGACTAGGCTATGTGGGTGTCGCCAGAATCTGAAGACTTCAGCATTGCGGGTTGCTTAGGTTTTCGAGGATTGGCGACGTTGGTGTCCTTGCCTGTTCTGCGTGCGATGTTCTGCTCGAGGATCCGGAACGCATGCGACAGAAAGAACGTCATCGCGAGATAAATCAATCCCGCTCCGACGAAAATCTCATAGGGCGCATAGGTCTCACTCACCAATAGCTTCGACGTTCCCGTCAATTCCATGATGGTCACCGTCGATGCCAGCGACGTCGCCTTCAGATTCAGAATCGTTTCGTTGGCGTACGCGGGGATTGCAATACGAATGGCGATCGGTGCTTTAACGCGACTGAGTATCGAAGCTCGACTTAGCCCGAGTGCCTCGGCAGCTTCCACGATGCCTTTGGGCACCGCAGACAGTGCCCCCATCAAAATGCGCGCCGTGTACGCGCCCGAATTCAACCCCAGCGCAATGACGGCGCAGGTGAACGGGTCACGCAGAAGCGGCCAGAACACGGAGTGTCGAATAAAAGAGAACTGTCCAAATCCATAGTAGAGAAAGAACAGTTGCACGAGCGCCGGCGTGCCGCGAAATGCGCCGATATAAAACTTGACGCAAGCGCTCAGAACCTTCGACGAACTCAATCCCATGAGCGCTGTGGGCACACCCACAATGAGACCCACAACCACGATGCAGACAAACAACTCAAGCGTGACGGGCAACGCAGCAAGCAGACGCGGAAGACTCGAAATGAGCAATGAGAAATCAAACATGGCTCACCTCGCCAATGCGGTCGACGTCTTGCGTCGAACCGTACTAAAGACATTTGTCAGGGCGAAGCTGAGAACGAAGTACAGCACGCCGGCAACAAGGTAAAAGAAGAATGGGCGATTGGTTGCCTCAACGGCGAAGCCTGTTCTTCGCATCAAGTCTTCCAGGCCAACCAGCGAAACCAGCGCCGTTTCTTTCAGGAGTACGGTCAGTTGATTCCCGAAAGCCGGGACTGCGAGGCGCCACGCCTGGGGTGCAATAACGTGGACAAAACTCCCCGTACCCGTCAACCCCAGCGCTGCGGCGGCTTCAAACTGCCCGCGCGGAACCTCCAGAATCGCACCCCGGAAGATCTCCGTTGCATAGGCGCCAAACACCAGTCCAAGCGACACCGCACCCGCACCGAACGCATTGATTTCAATGGATCGGCCGAGGACATGAGAAAGGGTTGCGCTGCCGCCGTAGTACACCAGGAAGATGACCAGCAGGTCCGGAACACCTCGTATCGTGGTTGTGTAGGCCCCGGCGAAATGACTGAGAATCCGCATGGGAGACAACTTGGCAGCGGCCATCAGGATCCCGATGACCGAGCCGATCGCTGTGGCCGCGAGTGCGACCAGCAACGTCGTCACGGCCCCGAGCAGGATGAGCCCGCCATAACCATTCAAAGTGAAATCGACCATGCTGGCTCCCGCATTACATCAGAGAGAAAGGGAAGTACTTCTTTCTGATCTGATCGTAGGTGCCGTTCGCCATGATTGCGGCCAACGCAGCGTTAATCCGATTACAGAGTTCGGCGTTGTCGAGACGAACGGCAATTGCGTTTCCGTCTCCGAGTACGCCGCCTTTGAATTCGGGTCCGACAAACGCAAAGTCTTTCGAGTCAGGCCGTTTGAAGAAGTCTGAGTAAAAGGTTGCCTTGTTGCCGATGATGAGGTCGACACGACCTGCAACGAGGTCCAATTCCGGCTGACGCGTATCGTCATACAGAACAAGTGACGCCGTCTTGTCGTAGCCGTTGGCGACCAACCACTGGTGTTGCGAGGCGCCGCGTTGAACGCCGATGCGTTTGCCTTTCAGACCCGCAGGCGACACGTCCTTGATCCCGCTGTCTTTCGCCGCGATAAAACTGGACGTCGTGTCCTTGTACTTGTTGGTGAACAGTACCTGTTTGCGGCGCGCGGGCGTTGTCGACATCGACGCAACGATTGCGTCATACCGATTGGCCTGAAGACCGGGAATGATGCCGTCCCATGCCTGCGCAACGATCTGGCATTTCACCTTCATCTGTGCGCAGAGGGCATTCGCAATGTCCACATCGAAACCCTGTAGCTGGCCGGAGGCATCTTTAAAGCTCCACGGAGGATAGGTGCCCTCTGTGGCGACTCTCAGCGTGTCGCCCTCGGAAAAAGCGGGCACCGACATGACCAACGCTGTCGCCGCCAGGGCGCAGGTGACCAATCCTCGAAAACGTTGAAACAGGCTGTGTGACATGGCAACTCTCTCGTCGCGATTGCTGCGCCCCGGATGTTCCGTCGCATTAGAAGTAAAGGTAGCCCGTCGTTAATTTAACGTCAATATTTTAATTTTATGCAAATTCCCTAATCGGGTTTACGCTTGGTTGGGTGCCGTGGGATGGGTCGAAGGTCGTGCCACAGACGAAACTCGGGACGTGCGTCGACCTTCCCGGAGACGGGATGGAAGCAGGTGTTCGATGGGTTTAGCGAGCGTGCGGGAAGCGAGGCGCTGCAGGGCTGTCACGCGGGTCGGGTGAATACCCGGCGCGTGTGATCATGTTCAGCCAGCGCGATTGTTTCGTTGAGCGCGATTTGCTCGCCAGCGAATCAGGAAGCCGACCAATGCGGCGAAAGCCGCAGTGGCCGCGTAGCCGGCGAGGCGAATGGCATCCTCACTCGGGAGACGCGAGACCAACACAATGACGATGGCGATTGCAAGTAGCGCGATACATGCGATTGCCCATTTCATCTCCCTCTCCCCTGAAGTTTGATGTGCTGCCAGATGCACGGCTATCTCGCCGTTTTGTTAAGCATACCCGCGAGTGAGGCACCAGCGCTTCGTTCCGACTCAAGCAGCCACCCCTCTGCCACTTCCGTGCGCCTGCTCAAGGATGAACTCGATAAAACTCGCTGCCGCCCGCGTGTGATGCCGATTCGGCATGTAGAGCAGGTACATGTTCGTACCGAAGATGCTTAGACGCCATTCATCGAGCGCCGTCACCACGTCGCCGCGGCGCAGGTCGTCCTGCACCACGTAGTCCGGCACCAGACCGACGCCTAGACCAGCCAGCACCGCCTGGCGCAAGAACAGGAAGTTCTCGGAAATAATCGTCGGCTCAAGCAGTACTTCGTGGCGTTCGTCGCGCAGATACGCCGCCACCCGCAACTGCCTGCCGACCACCGCCGCCGTAATCAAGGGCGCTGTGCGCAATTCGTCGAGACGCACCGGCATACCGCGGCTTGCAGCAAATTCCGGCGACGCACACGCAACGTATCGCACCGGCCCCATGTCTCGTGCGACGAGATTCTGCGGCGGCTCCGACATCACCCGAACCGCGATGTCGACCTCGTCGCGCATCAGGTCCTCGACCCGATTCTCGAACATCACGTCCAGCACGATGCCCGGATACAGACGCTTGAACGCGATCAGCCAGTCCGACATCACCAGTTGCCCGTAACCGCTCGGCACACTCAACCGCACCCGCCCCTGCAAGCTCTGCCCGAGCGTGGTGACCGATTCGCGCGCCGCCAGCAACGCATTCTGAATGGTGCGGCCATGCTCGTATAACTGCAGACCGATTTCAGTCGCTTCGACCCGGCGCGTGGTGCGCCTGACCAGTTGCAGCCCGATCGAGCGCTCCAACTGGTTCAGGTGGTAACTCACATTCGCGCGGCTCATTTTCAGCCGGCGCGCGGCTTCGCTCAGGTTGCCCGCATCGAGGATATCGACCAGCAAGGTCAGCGAATTGACGTCCATAGCAAGGCCTTTGTCAAAATATCTTTGACAGTCTGTCAACCGTCTATGCAATTGTCAATAAACCTTGACCAACCCACAATCGGAGAATTCGCCAGGCCCGGTATGCCCACTCTGCCCCGATATCAATCAGGAGACGACACGATGACCCTCAACCCTTCCGCCGACGTTGTAACGCGCGAATTGCGCGGCAAAGTCCTGCTGGTGACCATCGACCACGCACCGGTCAACGCCTTGTCCGCCGACGTGCGGCGCGGCCTGCTCGCCGCCATCGAAGCCGCGGATGCCGACAAGGCGGTCGAAGCCGTGCTGATCGTCGGCGCCGGGCGCAACTTCATCGCGGGTGCGGACATTCGCGAGTTCGGCAAGCCGCCGGTGCCGCCGTCACTGCCGGACGTGTGCAACCGTATCGAGGCATGTTCGAAGCCGGTGGTGGCCGCTATTCACGGCGCTGCGCTCGGCGGCGGCCTGGAAGTGGCGCTCGCAGCGCACTACCGTCTCGCCGTGAATGGCGCGAAGCTCGGTTTGCCTGAAGTGCAACTGGGCCTGCTGCCGGGCGCAGGCGGCACACAGCGTACGCCGCGTCTGATCGGCGCGCAGGCCGCCCTCGATCTGATCCTGAGCGGTCGCCACGCCAGCGCGAAAGAAGCGCTCGCGCTTGGCCTCATCGACCGGTTCGGCAGCAGTGACGACATCCTCGCTGAAGGACTCGCCTACGCGCAAGAACTGCTGGCCGCTCATGCGCCGGTGCGCCGCACGCGCGATGCCGCGGCGCTCAGCGACCGCGCAGCGAGCCTCGCCGCCGTCACCGCAGCACGCGCAGAAACAGCGAAGAAATCGCGCGGCCTGTTTTCCCCGTTAAAGATCGTCGACGCCGTGGAAGCCGCTATCGAACAGCCTTTCGAAGAAGGCCTGCGACTCGAACGCAAACTGTTCCTCGAATGCATCGACAGCCCGCAGCGCGCCGGCCTGATTCACGCGTTCTTCGCCGAACGCGAAGTGCTCAAAGCCCCGGAAACACGCGATACCAAACCACGCGCGCTGAACAAGATCGGCGTGGTGGGTGGCGGCACGATGGGCGCGGGCATTGCCGTCGCCGTGCTCGATGCCGGCCTGCCGGTGACGATGATCGAACGCGACGACGCGTCGCTCGCACGCGGTCGCGCGCACATCGAAAAGGTCTACGACGGCCTGATCGCCAAAGGCCGCATGAGCGCGGAAAAGAAAGCCGACGTGATGACACGCTGGCAAGGCAGCACGTCATACGACGCGCTCGCCGACGCCGATCTGGTGATCGAAGCCGTATTCGAAGACCTATCGGTGAAAAAAGCCGTGTTTGCCGAACTCGATCGCGTTTGCAAAGCGGGCGCGGTGCTCGCCACCAACACGTCGTATCTCGACATCGACGCGATTGCAGCCAGCATTTCCCGCCCCGCGGATGTGATCGGCCTGCACTTCTTCTCCCCCGCCAACATCATGAAGCTGCTGGAAGTGGTGGTGCCGAAGCAGGTCAGCGCCGACGTGGTGGCCACCGCGTTCGAACTCGCCAAGAAGCTGCGCAAGACGCCGGTGCGGGCCGGCGTGTGCGACGGTTTCATCGGCAATCGCGTGCTGGCGGTGTATCGCAGCGCGGCCGACGCGATGATGGAAGACGGCGCGTCGCCGTACCAGATCGACGCGGCCGTGCGTGCGTTCGGCTTCCCGATGGGCCCGTTCCAGGTGGTCGATCTGGCAGGCGGCGACATCGGTTGGGCCGCGCGCAAGCGGCGCGCGGCCACACGGAACCCCAACGCGCGCTACGTGCAGATCGCCGACCGTCTTTGCGAACGTGGCTGGTTTGGCCAGAAGACCGGCCGTGGTTTTTATCTGTACCCCGAAGGTTCGCGCAGCGGCGCACCCGACCCTGAAGTCGAGGCCATCATCGACGCCGAACGCGAGCGCGCCGGCATCACGCCGCGCACGTTCACCGACGAAGAAATCATGCGCCGCTACATGGCCGCGATGATCAACGAAGGCGCCAATGTCGTGCACGAAGGCATCGCGCTGCGGCCGCTCGATGTCGACGTGACCTTCCTCTATGGCTACGGCTTTCCGCGCTATCGCGGCGGTCCGATGAAATACGCCGATAGCGTAGGCCTCGCCACGGTTCTCGCGGACATTCGTGAATTCGCCAAAGAAGACCCGCTGTTCTGGCGTGCGTCGCCGCTGCTGGTCGATCTGGTCGAGCGCGGCGAGGATTTCGCGAGCCTCAACCAGTCAGCTTGAGACAGCACGTTATTTGGAGCATTCTCGACCGACAGGGGGCGCGCCCGCCTGCCCGCTCACTCGCCGGTCCGGTAAATATCTAGGGGAAGAACCCGCTATGGATCTGAACTTCACGCCTGAAGAAGAGGCTTTTCGCACTGACGTGCAGCGGTTTTTGCGTGACAAACTCCCGCAACGTCTCGCCGACAAAGTACACGGCGGCCGCCGCCTCACGCGCGACGACATGGCCGAGTGGCACGCGATTCTCAACGCGCAGGGCTGGCTCGCCAATCATTGGCCGAAGGAGTACGGTGGCCCAGGCTGGAACGCCGTGCAGAAATTTATCTTCGAGAATGAATGCGCATTGGCGGGCGCACCGCGCATCGTGCCGTTCGGCGTCAACATGCTCGGCCCGGTGTTGATCAAATACGGCAACGAAGCGCAAAAGCGCCACTGGTTGCCGCGCATTCTCGATGGTTCGGACTGGTGGTGCCAGGGCTACTCAGAACCGGGCGCGGGCTCAGACCTCGCATCGGTCAAGACCACCGCGGTACGCGGCAGCGATGCGCAAGGCGAACACTACATCGTCAACGGTCAGAAGACGTGGACCACGCTTGGCCACTACGCGAACATGATCTTCTGTCTCGTGCGCAGCGCCACCGACGTGCGCAAGCAGGAAGGCATCAGCTTTCTGCTGATCGACATGAACACGCCAGGCGTCGAAGTGCGGCCGATCATCACGCTCGACGGCGAGCATGAAGTCAACGAAGTCTTCTTCACGGATGTGCGTGTACCGGCTGAGAACCTCGTGGGCGAAGAGAATAAAGGCTGGACCTACGCCAAGTACCTTCTCACGTATGAGCGCACCAATATCGCGGGCGTTGGCTTCTCGGTCGCTGCGTTCAACCGGCTGCGCAAGATCGCCGCGAAGCAGCAACGCAACGGACGGCCGCTCGCTGAAGATCCGTCGTTTGCCGCACGCATGGCGCGCGTCGAGATCGATCTGGAGAACATGAAGACCACCAATCTGCGCGTGATCGCGGCGGTGGCCGGCTGCGGCGTGCCGGGCGCCGAGAGTTCGATGCTGAAGATTCGTGGCACCGAGATTCGCCAGGAGATCTCCTCGCTCACGCGCCGTGCGATGGGGCCGTATGCGCAACCGTTCGTCGAGGAAGCCTTGCACGATGGCTTCGAGGGTACGCCAGTCGGTCCAGACGAAGCCGCGAGCGCTGCCTCGCTCTACTTCAACAACCGCAAGCTGTCGATCTTCGGCGGCTCCAACGAAATCCAGAAGAACATCATTTCCAAAATGATCCTGGGACTGTAAGGGGCGGACGTCATGAATTTCCAGCACACCGAAGACCGCCGCATGCTGGCGGATACGCTCAACCGTTTTGTCACCGAGCAATACGCCTTCGAAACGCGCGACCGCATCGCAGGCTCGCCCGAAGGCTTCAACACCGACCTGTGGAATCGCTTCGCGGAACTCGGCATTATCGGCGCGTTGTTCGATGAATCGCAGGGCGGATTTGGCGGTGGCGGCTTCGATATCGCCGTCGTATTCGAGAGCCTGGGTCGCGGCCTCGTGGTCGAGCCGTTTCTCGATACGCTGATCGTCGGCCAGGCGATCGCGCGGGGCGGCAATGAAGCGCAAAAGGCCGCGCTTGGCGAATTGATCGACGGATCCCGGATCGTTGCGCTCGGGCATGGTGAGCCGGACGGCCACTACGAACTGTCGCGCGTCACAACACGTGCTCAGCGTGTTGGCGACGCATGGCAGTTGAATGGCGCGAAGGCGGTGGTTCAGCTCGGCGAGCACGCTTCCGTTTTTCTGGTCTCCGCACGCACCGCAGGTGCTGATGACGCCGAAGCCGGCATCACGCTCTTCCTCGTGCCGCGCGACGCCGCGGGTGTCAGCGTGCGTGGCTATCGCAAGATCGACGGCGGCCGTGCGGCCGAGATCACGTTCGACAACGTCATGCTCGCAGACGATGCGGTGCTCGGCGCAGCTGGAGAAGGCTTTGCGACGCTCGAATACGCGATCAGTTGCGGCGTGCTTGCGTTGTGTTCCGAAGCGGTCGGCGCGATGGATGTCGCGAAAGACTACACACTCGAGTACCTGCGCACGCGCAAGCAGTTCGGCGTGCCGATCGGCAGCTTCCAGGCGTTGCAACATCGGATGGCGGATCTGCTGCTCGAGATCGAGCAGGCGCGATCGGCGGTGATCAATGCCGCGGCCGCGCTTGGCGCTGAGCGTACGGCGCGGGAACGCGCGGTGTCAGCGGCGAAATACAGCATCGGCAGGATAGGGACGATGGTCGCCGAGGAATGTATTCAGTTGCATGGCGGTATCGGCATGACGTGGGAGTTGCCGATGGCGCACTATGCGAAGCGCCTTGTGATGATCGACCATCAGTTGGGCGATGAGGATCATCATCTCGAGCGGTTTATCGCGCTTGGTAGAGGGTGAGAGCTGGTTTCCAGGCTTGCTTCGAATCGGCGCCGCTGTGGTGGTTTTCCGGCGGCGCTGCCCTCGTCCGTTT
Source organism: Paraburkholderia sp. SECH2 (assembly GCF_030464795.1). Classification (NCBI taxonomy): domain Bacteria; kingdom Pseudomonadati; phylum Pseudomonadota; class Betaproteobacteria; order Burkholderiales; family Burkholderiaceae; genus Paraburkholderia; species Paraburkholderia sp. SECH2. The sequence continues at coordinate 56,408 of NZ_JALPRH010000020.1, read as the reverse complement.
GCATCTGTCAAAATCGCAACACCTCATCCGCCTTGATGATCGCCTCGGCGACGGTTTCGATGTGTTCGCGCTTCACCATGGCTTGTGAGCGCAACAGGTCGTAGGCCTCCTGCTCGGAAAGATTGCGCGTTTCCATAAGAATGGTCTTGGCCCGCTGGATCTGTCGTTGCTCGGCGAGCTTGTCCTCAACGCGCCGCACATAGCGCTCCATTTGCAGGCGGTTGCGGTGCTGATTGAGCGTGACGGCAATCGCCGTCAGCAGGCCGAACGAGCGCACCGGTGACGGCACCACGCAATACGCGCCAAGCTGCATGACCGCCTCGATGATGATCGGATTCTCATAACTGACGACCGGAATCACCGGGGGGGCACCCTTCGCATTCATCCACGGCAGGCTAACCGAAAGTGTCTCCGGACGGACCGCGAGAAACACGACATCGGTGGCGTCCGGCAATGTGTCGAGCGCGGGCCAGGTCATCTGGACCTTGCAGCCGATACGGCACAGCTGCCCCAGCAGTTCCTCCCCGTCCTGATCCTGAGGGTGGATGGCCAGCACGCTTAGCGAGCGGATATCGCGAAGCGCCTGAGGGGTGCGGGAAGACGAGCGCTGCTTCATGAGCGCACCTCGTCTGGTCCACCGTGCGATTCCGCCTCGTCGACTAGCGAGTGCGAAATGACAAACGGATCCGCTCGCGTCCACCCGGGTGAATCGCTCAGGATATCGAACTGGCCATGCCGGTTCAGGCGCCCGATCCGAGGATGCAGATAGGTATGGTGATTGTGTTCGTCAATCCGGATACGCCCCTGCGGCGCATTCAGCTCGAGCCCCGGCAGCGTCTTGAGCAAGGCATTGGTGTCATCCCCGCCTGTGATACGCATTGCGTTGGCGAGCACATGCATCTGGAAATAAGCCGCTTCCCAGCACATATCGGTCACGACGCCACTGCCGAAGCGCTGGTGATAGTTGGCGAGGCAACGCTGATTGACGGGGTCGCTCACCGATTGAAAGTAAGTCGCCGCGGTGATGTGCCCTTCGCCCAGCGCGGCGCCCATCGCGGCGACTTCCGTTTCACTGGTTGTCAGGCTCGCGATCGGCGTCTTGTAAGGATCGAGCCCTGCCTCCGCAAACGCGCGGTACATGTGCGAGATACCGCTGCCCACCACGGTCGAGAAGACAAAGTCCGGCGCCTGCGCCGCGATCTTCTTCGCCACGCTTAGATAGCTGGACCAGCCGGCATCGAGCGGCAGATAGATCTCTTCGAGTTTCTCGCCACCCCGCTCGAACACGAGATCGCTCATGATACGGTTCGACTCGTAAGGGTAAATGTAATCTGAGCCCACCATGAACACGCGTGAACCGAAGTGGCCCAGCATGTAGTCCGCGAGCGGCAAGCTGTTCTGGTTCGGCGCGGCGCCGGTGTAGATCACGTTGCGGCTGTACTCGAAGCCTTCATAGAGCGTCGGATAGAACAGCAATGCGTTGTGCCGCTCGACGATCGGAATCACCGCCTTGCGCGTGCTCGACATATAGCAGCCCACCACAACACGGATCTGCTCCTCGACGATCAACTGTTCAATCAGTGCGGCGTAACGGGCCGGCGTCGAAGCCGGATCGCGAAACACCAGTTGCAGCTCACGACCATTGATGCCACCGGCGTGGTTGATTTCTTCGGCTGCCAGGATCGTCGCGCGCTGCTGCGACAACTCGATCGGCGCGGTCACACCGGACGAAGAGAACAACACGCCGACCTTGATCGGTTCATTGGGTAATGAGGTCATAGTTCAGCCAGAGAGTGACGGCAGGTTGAGCGGCCCACCAGCGCGCAGCGCTGTGCACGACTCCGGTTCCATGCACGGGCATTGTGCGTGTTCACCCCAGCTTGGGGAACGCACTGCGCGGCGAAGAATGAAACCGGAACGACGATCACGGCCTGCGAGCTGACGGTAATGTACTGTTCCAAAAGGCATTGCGCGCGGATTGCCTGCATGAGGCCATCAGAAATTCGCATGCACGCTGCCAATGGCACAGCTTTTGCGTTATCGCTGCTCGTGATCGAGTGTGAAGCCGAGACCTGCACCCTCGATCCTAACGAGTTTCGTTGTGCGAGACAAAGGCGTCTTGCATGACACCGGCCAAAAAAGCCCGAAAACCAGCTAATCGCTGGTTTCGGGCTTTTTTTTGTCTTTAACTTTTGTGAAGGGCGCCATGAAGAACAACAGACGTGACTTTTTGAAGACCGCGATCGCCACCGCCGCAGCTGGTGCAATTCCCGGGTCGCTGATGCTGGCCTCGCGTTCTGCTGCGGCAGCGGACCCGGTGAAGGTCGGCATCCTGCACTCGCTTACGGGGACGGTTGCGATTGCTGAAGCCCACGTCGTCGACGCCGAGAAGCTCGCGATCGACGAAATCAACGCCGCGGGTGGCGTCCTCGGCCGCCCGATCCAGGCAATCGTTGAAGACGGTGCGAGCGATTGGCCGACCTTCGCGGAGAAGGCGCAAAAGTTGATGGAAAGCGACAAGGTCGCCGCTGTGTTCGGCTGCTACACATCAGCGTCGCGCAAGGCCGTACTGCCTGTGTTCGAACGCTATAACGGCCTGCTCTACTATCCGACGTACTACGAAGGGCTCGAGATGTCGAAGAACATCATGTACACGGGTCAGGAAGCCACACAATCGGTGATCCCGGCCGTCAACTGGCTGGCCAAAAACAAGGGCAAGAAGTTCTACCTGATCGGTTCGGACTACATCTGGCCGCGCACGACCAACCGCATCGCGCACCCGACCATTGCGAAAGCAGGCGGCACTGTTGTCGGCGAAGACTACTTCCCGCTCGGCACCGTCGAGTTCTCCTCGGTCATCAACAAGATCAAGGCCGCCAAGCCCGACGTGATTCTTTCGACGATCGTGGGCGGCTCGAATGTGGCGTTCTACAAGCAACTGAACTCGGTCGGCATCACCGGCCAGAATCAGCCGATCATGGCGCTCGCGGTGACCGAAGAGGAAGCCATCGGCATCGGCCGCGACAACCTGACCGGCGTGCTCTCGTGCATGGGCTACTTCCAGAGCGTGCAGAACCCGGTGAACGCGAAGTTCGTTCCTGCGTTCAAGGCAAAGTACGGCGCCGACCGCGTGATCGGCGACACGATGGAAGCGGCCTACACGTCCGTCTATCTGTGGAAGCTGGCGGCGGAAAAGGCCAAAAGCTTCGCCGTGGAGAAGGTGGTAGCGGCGTCGTCGAATCTCAGCTGGGACGCACCGGAAGGACAGATCCATTTCCACGTCAGCAACCATCACCTGTGGAAGCACGCGCGGATCGGCGCCTTCAAACCGGACGGACAGGTCGACATTCTGTACGAATCGCCGCTCATCGAACCGAATCCGTTCCCGAAACTCGGCTGAGCGAATTCTCATGTCATACCCGGCGCCGATGGGTCGCCCCTGCCTATCGCGCCTTGTTTTCCAGGCATCCTTTCCGGCAAAAGAACTGCGATGACTCTCGATACTTTTCTGACCCAGGTCTTCAACGGCTTGTCGCTCTTCACGGTGCTGGCGCTGATGGCCATCGGTCTTGCGATCGTGTTCGGCCTGATGGGCGTCATCAACATGGCGCACGGCGAATTGATGGCGCTCGGCGCGTATATGACTTATCTCACATCGCTCGTGTTCGCCCGCTATCTGCCTTCGCTGATGGGCGCGTATTTCCTCGTCGGTATCGTGGTGGCGTTCGTGGTAACGGGGGCAGTCGGTTTCGTATTGGAACGCTCGATGATCCGCTTTCTCTACCACCGGCCACTCGACACGATGCTGGCAACCTGGGGGTTGTCGCTGGTGTTGCAGCAGCTCTACCGTCAACTATTCGGACCGATCGATGTGAGTGTGCCCACCGTGACATGGTTGCAGGGTGCATGGAATCCGACGCCTGGGATCGCGATTCCGCTCTCCCGCATCTTCATCATTGGTCTCACACTGGCGGTGGCGCTCGCGGTGTATCTCTTTCTGTTTCGCAGCCGCTGGGGGCTGCGCATCCGCTCGGTGATGCAGAACCGCGCGATGGCAGGCGCCGCCGGCATCAATACCGAGCGCGTGGACGCAGTGACCTTCGCAGTGGGCTGCGGCCTCGCCGGAATTGCAGGCAGCGCCCTCACGATGCTGGCCTCGACCGGACCGGTAACCGGGCAGCAATACATTGTCGACACCTTCATCGTTGTCGTGTTCGGCGGCGTCGAGAGTCTCGTCGGCACATTCCTCTCGGCGTTTTCGATCGGACAGTTGCAATCGATGTTCGAGCTGGTGCTGAGCGGTTCGATGGCGAAGGCGGCCATTCTGCTGCTGGTGATCGTCGCACTGTACTTCCGGCCCAATGGGCTCTTCGCACTCAAGGTTCGCCGCTAACCATGAAAGACCTCCCTATTTCATCGCCGCGTGCTTCGAGTCCCGCCGCGTCGACGCATAGCGCTGGATTGCGTGCCACGCTGCTGCTCGAACGCTATTCCGTGGTGATCCTCGCGCTGCTTCTGCTGGTCGCCATTCCGGCGGTGTCCGGCTCGTTCCGCCTCGGCCTGTTCGCGAAGTATCTGAGCTTCGCGTTCTGCGCGGCGGGGCTCGTGCTCACCTGGGGCTACGGCGGCATTCTGAGTCTCGGACAGGGCATTTTCTTCGGCCTCGGCAGCTACATGATGGCGATGTACATGAAGCTCGAGGCGACCTCCGCCGATCCGGCGGCGGCCGTGTTCGGCAATGGCGGGCCGCCTGTGCCCGACTTCATGACCTGGAACAGCATCGACAAGCTGCCCTGGTGGTGGGCGCCCTTCGAGCACGCGTGGTTTGCCCTGCCAGCCATCGTGATCCTGCCAACGCTGCTCGCCTTCATCCTGGCCTACGCGAATTTTCGGAAGCGCGTGGGCGGTGTGTATTTTTCGATCGTGACACTGGCGCTCGCATCGATCATGTCGATCGTGATCATCGGGCAACAAGGCTACACGGGTGGCATCAACGGCATCACGAATCTGCCCACCTTCATGGGTTACAGCGTGCAGAGCGACACCGCCGTCTACGTGCTGTACTACGTGAGCGCGTGCCTGTTGCTGGCCGCGATCCTTGCCGGCCGGTTCATTCTGAAAAGCCGCCTCGGCAAGGTGTTGATCGCGATCCGCGACCGCGAGGACCGCATCCGTTTCTCGGGCTATGACCCCGCCCTCTTCAAGGGCTTCATCTTCGCCGTGGCAGCGTTGTTCTCGGCGATCGGCGGCGCGATGTTCACGCTGCAGGTCGGCTTCGCGTCGCCCTCGGTATGCGGCATCGTGCCATCGATCGAAATGGTGATCTACGCAGCGGTGGGTGGACGGCTATCGCTGGTCGGCGCGGTTTATGGCGCGATCCTCGTCGGTGCCGCCAAGAGTTTCCTGTCCGAGAACTTTGTCGGCTTCTGGCTGTACCTGATCGGCGCCCTCTTTATCTTCGTGCCGATGTTCCTGCCCAAGGGACTCGCCGGCGTCATCGAATGGCTGCGCGAGCGCCAGGGAGCGGCCCAATGAGTCAGATGATCCTTTCGGTCGAGAACCTGACCGTGTCGTTCGACGGCTTCAAAGCAGTCGACGATCTGAATTTCTACGTCGAAGAAAACGAGTTGCACGTCGTGATTGGCCCAAACGGCGCCGGCAAGACGACGCTGCTCGACATGATCTGCGGCAAAACGAAACCCACCTACGGAACGATTGCGTTTAAGGGCTTGAACCTCGAACGCTTGCTCGAATATCAGATCACCCGTGCGGGCGTCGGCCGAAAATTCCAGAACCCGCTCGTCTACGAAGATCTGACCGTGGCCGAGAATCTGGAAATTTCCTACCCGAAGAAACGCGATGTGATCGGCTGCCTGTTCTTTCACCGCGACGATACCGTGCGCAACGAAATCGACCGGGTCGCGCAAATGATTTTCCTCGCCGATCAACTCGACCGCAAGGCGGCACAGTTATCGCACGGCCAGAAGCAGTGGCTCGAAATCGGCATGTTGCTGATGCAGGATCCCGAACTGCTGCTGCTCGACGAGCCTGTTGCCGGCATGAGCGCGAAGGAGCGCGAACAGACCGGCGCGCTGTTGCGCGAGATTGCAAAGGGGCGCTCAGTCGTGGTCATCGAGCACGACATGGAATTCGTCAAAGCCGTCGCACACAAGGTCACCGTTCTGCACCAGGGCAAAAAGCTCGCCGAAGGCACGATGGACCAGGTGCAGAACGACCCGCGCGTCATCGAAGTCTATCTGGGACACTGAACATGCTCGCTATCCAGAACCTCAACGTGTTCTACGGCGAAAGCCATATTCTTCACGATCTCAGTTTCGAGCTGACGGCGGGCGAAACGATCGCCGTGATGGGCCGCAACGGTATGGGCAAGACCACCTTGCTGAAGTCGCTGATCGGCATGATTCCGTCGCGCAGCGGCGAAATACGTCTGGGCGGGCGCGATCTCGCGGGCACCAAAAGCTACGAGCGGGTTGCCGCGGGCTTCGGCTATGTGCCACAGGGACGGATGATCTTCCCTTATCTCAGCGTGGAAGAAAATATCCTCACGGGCATGGACCGGATGCGCAAGCCGAAGATTCCCGAGTACATCTACGACTCGTTTCCGGTGCTCGCGGAAATGCGCAACCGGCGCGGCGGCAATCTCTCCGGTGGCCAGCAACAGCAGCTTGCGATTGCCCGCGCCCTCGTCTCCGAACCCAAGGTGCTGATCCTCGACGAGCCGACGGAAGGCATCCAGCCGTCGATCATCAAGGACATCGCCCGCGCGCTCAACCGCCTGAAGAAGGAACGCAACTTCGCCCTGATCGTATCGGAGCAGGTGTTGACCTTCACGCTCGAAATCGCCGATCGCTTCCTCATCATCGAGAAGGGGCGCTTCGTGCATGCCGACCGGCGTGAGAACGTCGACGCGGAACGGATCATGCGCTATCTGACCATCTGAGTCGACCAACTGGATTCATGACGCTCCCGCACGGGAGTTCATCCTTACCCAAAAGGAGTACTTATGTTACACGGCGACATTTCAAGCAGTCTCGACACGGTTGGCGTAGCGGTGGTCAACTACAAGATGCCCCGTCTTCACACCAGGGCGGAGGTGCTCGCGAACGCGCGCAAGATCGCCGAGATGGTCAAGGGCATGAAGATCGGCTTGCCCGGCATGGATCTCGTGATTTTCCCCGAATACAGTACGCACGGCATCATGTACGACCAGCAGGAGATGTACGACACCGCGGCGGCCGTGCCCGGCGAGGAAACGGAAATTTTCGCCGAAGCATGCCGCAGCGCCGGCGTGTGGGGCGTGTTTTCGCTCACGGGCGAGCGGCACGAGGAGCATCCGCACAAGGCCCCGTATAACACGCTGATCCTGATGAACGACAAAGGCGAGATCGTGCAGAGGTACCGCAAGATCATGCCGTGGGTGCCGATCGAGGGCTGGTATCCCGGCAACTGCACGTATGTGTCCGATGGTCCGAAGGGACTGAAAATCAGTCTGATCATCTGCGACGACGGTAACTACCCGGAGATCTGGCGCGACTGCGCGATGAAAGGCGCCGAGCTGATCGTACGCTGTCAGGGCTACATGTACCCCGCCAAGGAGCAACAGGTGCTCATGGCGAAATCGATGGCGTGGGCAAACAACGTCTACGTGGCCGTCGCCAATGCCGCCGGCTTCGATGGCGTCTACTCCTACTTCGGCCACTCGGCAATCATCGGCTTCGACGGCCGCACGCTGGGCGAATGCGGTGAGGAGGAATTCGGCATCCAGTACGGCGCGCTCTCGAAGAGCCTGATCCGCGATGCGCGCAAAAACATGCAGTCGGAGAACCATCTGTACAAGCTGCTGCATCGCGGCTACACCGGCAAGATCAATTCGCGCGAGGACGCCGACGGAGTGGCCGACTGTCCGTACGACTTCTACTCGAAGTGGATTACCGATCCGGAAGGCACCCGCAAGATGGTCGAGGCACTGACGCGCGGCACGCCGGGCACCGAGGAGTGTCCGATCCCCGGCATTCCTAACCCGTCCGATCTGGCACACCGCTAAACCGGCCGGCGGGAGCGACACGCGATGATTACCTACACGTCGATCATAGGCAGTGCGGCCGAACCGCGCATTGCCGATCTGTTGCACTCGCTCGAGCATCACGGGCGGGTGGATTATGTGACGCTCGCCGCCGACGATATCAAGCGGCATCGCCTGCGCGCGCGCACTCAGCGCGGCGATGAGTGCGGCATCGCGCTCGATCGCGATATGCATCTGTTCGACGGCGCGGTGCTGCGGCTCGACCGCGACGCGGCGCTTGTCGTGCGCACCGAGGACACGCGCTGGCTGCGGCTTGCGCCACGCGACGCGGCGGCGGCGCTCGAACTCGGCTACTTCGCGGGCAATATGCACTGGAAGGTGCGCTTCGATCGAGGCGCACTGGAAATCGCGGTGAAAGGCGCGCTCGACGACTATCTGCAAAGGCTCGCGCCGATGCTGGCGGATCAACGTATTCGCCTCGCGAACGACGTGTCTGACGGCAGGGAGCATCACCATGTCTGACCTGTCCTCCGCCCGGGCAACCGGCGCAAACCATGGCATCACGGCGTGCCCCGTCAGCCTGCTTGCCAGCTTGCAACAGTCGGACAGCTTCTTTCCGGGCGGCACGATGGCTTTCTCGTGGGGTCTCGAAGGCCTCATGCGTGACGCGCTTGTCACCGACGCTGCAACGCTGTTTGCATTCGTCGAGTCGCAGGCACTGTCGCGCTGGGCCAGTCTGGATCAGGGACTTGTGTGCGCCGCCTGGCGTGCCGGGGATTCATTCGACGCATGGCGTGAGGTCGATGCCCTCGCCGAGGCTACCGCCTTGCCGCCGGCCCTGCGCAATGGCTCGCGTCGGCTCGGGCGCACGCTCGCCGATGTGCACGCGCGGCTCGGCTCGGAAACCGCGAGCCGGATCCGCGAGGCCATCGTGGATGGCCGCACGCGTGGCCATCTCGCCGCTGTTCAAGGTGCCATATGGCGAAGCCTGCACATCACTGAGAACGAGGCGCGCGCCATCTCCGCGCACATGACCTGTACCGGCGCGGTGAGTTCAGCCGTGCGCCTCGGCATCGTCGGGCATCTCGACGCGCAGCGTGTGCTCGCGCTCCTGCGCGCGCCGCTTGCACAAGTCCTCGCTCAGCCGGCGCCGCCTCTCGACGACCTGCATGCCACCACCTTCGCGGCCGACATTGCCGCGCTGCGCAGCCAGACCCACGATGCGCGGCTCTTTGCCAACTAACAGGAAGGAAGACCGCGATGCTGCTGACCCCGACCGAATACGAGCGCCTGACACTCTTCACCGCCGCGCAACTCGCCCGCCGTCATCGCGACAAGGGCCTGAAGCTCAATCATCCGGAAGCCGTCGCGCTGATCGCCGATGAGATTCTGGAGGGCGCGCGCGAAGGCCGCAGCGTGGCCGATCTGATCGCGTACGGATCGACGCTGCTTTGCGAGGACGATGTACTGCCCGGCGTCGCCGATCTGGTACCGATGCTGCAGGTGGAAGGCTCGTTTCCCGATGGCACCAAGCTCGTCACCGTGCATCAACCGATCCGGCCCGGCATGCACGCAAGCGCCGCCGACGCCGTGGTCCCCGGCGAAATCCTCGCCGCGGAAGGCGAGATCGAACTGAACGCAGGCCGCGTTCGCACCACCGTGCGTGCCGTCAACACGGGCGACCGGCCCATTCAGGTGGGCAGTCATTTCCACTTCTTCGAAGTCAATCGTGCGCTGCGCTTCGACCGTGCCACCGCATTCGGCATGCGGCTCGATATTCCGGCGGGCACGGCCGTGCGCTTCGAGCCCGGCGATGCGAAGGACGTAACGCTGGTCGCCTTCGGTGGCACACAGGAGATTTTCGGTCTCAATGGTTTGACCGACGGTGCGCTCGACGACCCCGGCCGCCGCGAGGCTGCCATCGCACGCGCCGCACAGCGCGGCTTCGAAGGAGCCTGAATGGTTACGATGACACGCAAGGCCTACGCCGAGATGTTCGGCCCGACCACCGGCGACGCAGTGCGGCTAGGCGACACGTCGCTTCTCGCCGAGATCGAGCACGACTATGCGGTGCCGGGTGACGAATGCCTGCACGGGGGCGGCAAGACGCTGCGCGACGGCATGGGCCTGAAGGCCGGACACGACAGCGCAGACGGCGCACTCGACATGCTGATCTGCAACGCGACGATCATCGATCCGGTGCTCGGCATCGTGAAAGGCGACATCGGCGTCAAAGACGGCCGGATCGTGGCGATCGGCAAGGCGGGCAATCCACAGGTGATGGACGGCGTCGATCCGCGCCTCGTGTGCGGCGTCGCAACGACCGTCAAGGACGCCGAGGGGCTGATCGCCACCCCAGGCGGTATCGACGTCCACGTGCATTTCGATTCGGCGCAGCTCTGCGAACACGCGCTCGCCTCCGGCCTCACCACGTTGATTGGCGGTTCGCTTGGCCCCATCACGGTCGGCATCGATTGCGGCGGCGAGTGGAACGTGGGGCGCATGATGCAGGCCTCCGAGCAGTGGCCACTCAACTTCGGTTTTCTCGGGCGCGGCAACTCGAGCAAGCCGGGTTCGCTCATCGGCCAGCTGCGGGGCGGCTGCCTCGGGCTGAAGATTCACGAAGACTGGGGCGCCATGCCCGCGGTGATCGACACGTGTCTGACGGTCGCCGATGAATACGATTTTCAGGTGCAACTGCATAGCGACACGTTGAACGAGTCCGGCTTTCTCGAAGACACCGTTGCAGCGATGAAGGACCGCACGATCCACATGTACCACACCGAAGGCGCGGGCGGCGGCCATGCGCCCGACATCATCGCGGTGGCGGGACGTATGAACTGCCTGCCCTCGTCAACCAATCCGACCAATCCGTACACCGTGAACACCTTCGATGAGCACCTCGACATGATCATGGTGTGCCATCACCTGAACCCGGCGGTGCCGGAAGACGTCGCGTTCGCTGAATCGCGCATCCGCGCGCAGACGATTTCCGCCGAAGACGTATTGCACGATCTCGGGGCGATCTCGATGCTCGGTTCGGACAGCCAGGGGATGGGGCGTATCAATGAGGTGATCTGCCGGACCTGGCAGCTGGCCTCGAAGATGAAGGACCAACGCGGGCGTCTTTCAAGCGAGCGCACGGCGCGCGGCGACAACGAGCGGATCAAGCGCTACATCGCAAAGTACACGATCAACGCAGCGCGCACCTTCGGTATTGCCGACACGGTCGGATCGCTCGAAGACGGCAAGCTCGCCGACATCGTGCTGTGGCGGCCCGCGTTCTTCGGCATCAAGCCCGAGGTTGTGATCAAGGGTGGCTTTATTGCCTGGGGGGCGATGGGTGATTCGGCAGCATCGCTCATGACCTGTGAGCCGCTTGCGATGCGTCCGCAATGGGGGGCGTTCGGACGCGCGCCCGCCTCGCTCGCGGTCAACTTCGTGAATCCGCTTGCGCTCGGCGCCGATTTGCACGGCCGGCTAGGCATCACGCGCAGGCTGGTCAGCGCACATGGCACACGAAGCCTTAGCAAGCGCGACATGCTGCATAACGACGCGTGTCCGTCCATCTCCGTCAATGCGCAGACGTTCGAAGTGTCGGTGGACGGCCAGGTGATCCGCTGCGACCCCGCACGCGAAGTGCCGCTTAGCCGGCGTTACATGTTGCGTTAGCGGCATCGGACGCGATAGAGGAGGTTTTCGATGAGCACCGATTCTGATTTCTCCGGCGGCATGCAGCTTGCAACGAATCCCTTTGAGAACGCCGCGCGGTCTACTGTGCATGCCGCACGTGCGGCCCGCGTCGGCATAGGCGGTCCAGTGGGATCGGGCAAAACGCGCCTGCTCGAGCAGTTGATTCCGCGTTTCGCCGCACGCGGGATCGACCTCGCGGTGATCACCAACGATCTCGTCACGCGCGAAGACGCCGAACGCGTGCGTCGCAGCGGCCTGATCGATCCAGCACGCGTGCTGGCCGTCGAAACGGGCGCGTGCCCGCACACTGCGATCCGCGAAGACCCGACCCTCAACCTGCAGGCGGCCGACGAACTGGACGCGCGCTACCCCGGCTTGCGGCTGGTACTGATCGAATCGGGCGGTGACAATCTCGCGTCGTCGTTCTCGCTCGATCTGGTCGACTACTGGATCTTCGTCATCGACGTCGCGGCCGGTGACGACATCCCACGCAAACGCGGCCTCGGTGTGCTGTCCTGCGATCTGCTCGTGATCAACAAGTTCGACCTTGCGCCTCACGTGGGTGTCGATCTGCAACGGATGGTCCGCGAGGCGCGCGAAGTGCGCGGCGAGCGGCCCGTGCTGTTGACCAACTGCGCAACAGGCGACGGGGTCGATGCGGTGGCCGATGCCATTATCGAGAACGTGCTCTTCGATGCGCTCTGAAACACTGCCCGATCACGCCGGCGCGGGCGCTTGCACGACGGCCGGCATGGGTGCCGGCTTGTGCGCTCCTGGCGCCCTTGCAGCGGTCCACGGCCATGCGGATGCCGCGCAACTCGATCTGTGTTTCGAACGCGCACCGTCCGGAAAGACGTGGCTCTCGCGGCAACGCAGCGGTTATCCGTTCCATGTCGGCCGTATCTTGCCGGTAACACGATGTATCGATCGTGCGCCGGCCTCGGATGCGACAGCGGAAGTGATCGTGCAGTCTTCATCGGGCGGCCTGTTCGAGGGCGACCGCGTGTTTCAGCGCTTCGTGGCGATGCCGCGCGCGCAAGCTGCCATTCGCACAGCGGCAGCAACCATCGTGCATACGATGACACACGGCATCGCGCATTCGCGGGTCGCCATTGAAGCGCATCCGCAATCGCGATTCGACTATCTGCCGCAGCCGACCATCCTGTTTCCCGCCGCCCGGCTTGTGAGCACCATCGATGTCGTGTTGCATGGCGGCGCGACGGTTCTCATCGCCGATACGTGGCTCACTCACGACCCCACGCGTCGCACCGCGGGCTTCGGCATGCTGGATGCGACCATCAACATACACAACGCCGACGCACAACTGCTGGCGCGCGACCGTTTTCGCCTCGCGCCTGGCGCATCACGCGGTTCGCTCTCCGGCGTGCGCCAGATGTATGGCGCGCACGGCGGCCTGCTCGTGCTCAGGCTCGACGACGGCGATGCAGGCAGCGAAGCACTGGCGCACGCCATCAACGCAGCCCTTCAGACACTCGACATGCCCCTCTCAACGGCCTATGCCGCAGCCGGTGTGCTGCCGGGCGCATGCGGCACGTTCGTCAGGATGCTGGCCGCCGACAGCGTCGCGTTGCGCGCGATCTTTTCCACCGCCGTCGAGGCTGTCCATCGGACGCTCGACGGTGTCCACGAAGGGGCGCCGCGCGCGTCCCATTCGTCCCAGAACCGCAACCGAGAGGTATGCCCGTGACACTGCGCCGTCCGTCAAAAACCGATCTGATTGAAATCAGCCGAGCCCGTCATCTGTCTCTGACCGAAGTCGAACTCGACGAGTACTACGAACTCGTCTGCGAAAACCTGTCGCTTTACGACACGCTCGATCAGTATTCCGAACCTGCATTCGACGTCCTGCCGGCGGTGCGTGTCGCGGGCACGCGTCCGGCTCCGCACGACGATCCGCTCAACGCAGTGGTGCGCAACTGCTCGGTGCATCTGCCCGGCGCGCAGGGGCGGCTCTCCGGGAAAACCGTCGGGCTCAAGGATACGATCAGCGTCGCCGGCATTCCAATGTCGTGCGCGTCGCGCCTGCTGTACGACTACGTGCCCGAGCGTGACGCAACCATCGTGAAGCGGCTGCTCGCCGACGGCGCGCACATCAGCGCGATTCTCAACACCGACGACTTCGCGTTTTCGGGCGGCGGCCACACGAGCACTTACGGCCCTACTCTCAACGCAGCGAACCCGGCGCATCTCGCGGGCGGCTCGTCATGCGGCTCGGCCGCGGCGGTTGCCAGCGGTCTGGTCGATCTCGCGATCGGCGGCGATCAGGGTGGCTCGATCCGGATTCCGTCGTCGTGGTCGGGCACCGTCGGCCACAAACCGACGCACGGCCTCGTGCCGTATACAGGCATCGTCGGCTTCGACCTGACGATCGACCATATCGGTCCGATGACGCGTACCGTCAGCGATGCCGCCCTGCTGCTCTCGGTCATCGCCGGGCTCGACGATGCCGACGCCGACCCGCGTCAGACGAAGCCAGTTGAAAAGTGCGACTACACGCGTGCGCTGACGGGCAGCATTCATGGCCTGAAGATCGCGGTCGTGTCGGAAGGATTCGGCTCGGAGGAAGCGCTGCCTGAAGTCGACGAAGCCGTACGCGTTGCGGTGCAGGCGCTGATGCGTCTCGGCGCGACGGTCGACACAATCTCCGTGCCGGAACACCGGATGGTCGTGCCGGTGTGGAACGCGGTCGCAATCGAGGGAGGCGTCGCCAATTTCTATGCGGGGCATCACGCCTACCAGAACAAGGGGCTCTACGACCCACGCCTGATGTCGGCAATGGGACGCGGCATCAAGACTCACGGCGGCGACTTCTCGCCGACCGCAAAGATGGGTGTCCTCGTCGCCGCATACATGACGGACTACTACCAAGGCGTGTTTTATGCGCGTGCCCGCAATCTGGCGCGCCAACTGAACGCTGCGTACGAGCGCGTGTTCGGTACGTACGATCTCGTCGTCATGCCGACTACGCCGCAGACGGCGCATGCGCGGCTTGCCGGTCAGGAGACCGATCGCAAGACCTTTGTGAGGCAAGCGCTCAACATGTGCGCCAATACAGCCGCGTTCGATCTGACGGGTCATCCTTCGATTTCGGTGCCATGCAAAGCGGTGGATGGTTTGCCCGTGGGTCTGATGATCACGGGGCGGCATTTCGCCGATGCCACCGTACTACGGGCTGCGCATGCCTACGAGCAGGGGGGCGCATGACGAGACCGCAACTCGCGCCGGCCGGCGCACCGCTGGATGCGTGGCGCGTCACGCAGGAGCCGTGGTATGAACCGGTCGACCATGAACTGGCGTGGTTCGAAGCGGCTTACCATGCACGGCTGCCGATCATGCTCAAAGGACCGACCGGCTGCGGCAAGACGCGCCTGGTCGAACACATGGCGTGGCGGCTGAAACGCCCGCTCGTGACCATTGCCTGTCACGAGGACATGAACGCAGGCGATCTCGTCGGGCGCTACCTGCTCGACGGCAACGGTACCTACTGGCAAGACGGGCCGCTCACGAACGCCGTCAGGCATGGCGCGATCTGCTACCTCGATGAAGTGGTCGAAGCCCGTCAGGATACGACCGTTGTCATCCATCCGCTCACCGATTCGCGCCGCATTCTGCCGATCGACAAAAGCGGCGAGCTGATTACCGCGCATCCGGATTTCACCCTGGTGATTTCGTTCAATCCGCACTATCAGCATGTATCGAAAAATCTGAAACCGTCGACACGTCAGCGCTTTGTCGCGCTCGACCTCGGCTGGCCGGGTGCGCAGACGGAAGCCGCAATCGTCGCGCATGAAGGCAATGTGCCGCACGAAGTGGCTGAAAAGCTCGTGACAATTGCGGCGCGGACCCGCGTACTCGACGATCCCGCCTTGCCGGAAGGGGCTTCGACGCGCATGCTGATCTACGCTGCGACGTTGATTGCACACGGAATGGATGCACTGGCCGCGTGCCGGATCGGCATCATCCAGCCGCTCAGCGACGACACCGATCTGTGCGCCGCGCTGACGGCAATCGCCAGTGGCGTGTTCGGATGAACGCCGGCACGGCGGTAGCGGCCAGCCTCGGCATCGACGAGGCACCCTGTGCGATCGCAACGCGTGAGGTCTTTCCGTTCACGCGCTTCGAGCGGACGCTCGGTTTGTATCTGCGCGCGGCGTGGCAAATAAGCACTCCCGTGCAGGCGCTCGCGCGCAGCGAACAGACAGTCGCCGCACGACCATGTCCGATCGTGACGGGCACCGCGCTGATGTTGCCGCGTGAGTATGAGGCCGATGGTCCGGACGACGCGCGCCGCTTCTACCTGGCGTGTGCGGCACATGCGGCAGCCCATCTGACTTATTCGACAGTGCGTTTCGATCCCGCCAGACTGCGGCCGCTGCAGTTGACGCTGGTTGGTGTAATCGAGGACGCACGGGTCGAACGGCTCGCGATTGCGCGCTATCCGGGACTGCGGCGCTGGTGGCTGCCGTTTCATCGAACGGGCTCAGAAAGCAGCGGCACCGCGGCCGCTTTGATCGCGAGACTTGCACGCGGTCTGCTCGACCCTGGCTATGTCGATCGCGACGGTTGGGTCATAAAG
Organism: Paraburkholderia sp. SECH2; assembly: GCF_030464795.1. Lineage (NCBI taxonomy): Bacteria > Pseudomonadati > Pseudomonadota > Betaproteobacteria > Burkholderiales > Burkholderiaceae > Paraburkholderia > Paraburkholderia sp. SECH2. The sequence continues at coordinate 40,074 of NZ_JALPRH010000020.1, read as the reverse complement.
GGTCGCACGCTATTCGAAGCGGCGTTCAGCAGAACCGCTGGAACGGACGCGGGTATCTCACGCCATCTGGGCAACTTGCTGGGCAACGACCTCGGGCAGATGCGGATCCAGTTCAACGCGAAGACTTACACCCCAGCCGCCATCTATCGTGACGACAACAGCGGATTGTGGGACTTGCCGCCGACAGCGGTCGCGCCGGTATCCGGCGATGTCGCGCCCGAGCGCAATGTTGCGCCACAGGAAAGCGAGGGAGTCGGCGAGATTCCACCAGATCAGCCAACGCCGCCCAGGCGGATTGCGGATAGACCCGGAGACACGCCGGCAGCCGCTGCCCCACACGATGAAGAACTGCCCACACGCGTCGTATCTTTGCACCGCTATCCGGAGTGGGACTACGTGATTCGACGCTATCGCAGCAACTGGTGCAGCGTCGAGTCATTGAGTCTGGATACCGCTTCGCCAAACTGCCCTGCCCTTCACGATTACGCCGCGCCGGCACGGCGCGTCAGGGCGGTGCTCAATACGACACGGCAGCACGCCGTCACGGGCAGGACGCGCGAGTTCGAAGGCGATCTGCTTGATCTCGATGCATGTATCGCGGGACGCATTGATGCCCTGCGCGGCGAGCGGGACCGCTTCAAAGGCTTCGTGGCGCCCCGCCGCGAGGCGCGCGGTGTGCCGCTCGCGATACTGCTCGACCTCTCGGCATCGAACGCGTTCGACGGGCGCATCGATACCGTGCTGGACGTCGCGCGCGTAGTTGGGCAAGCGCTGCGCACGGGCGATCGACCTTATGCGATGTACGGCTTTCATTCCGATGGGCGGCAACGGGTGCGCTTTCACGTGTTCAAGGATTTCGACGAGGCGTGGAGCGCGTCGACCGAGGCCTATATTGCGCGGATTCGTCCAGGGCTTTCCACCCGCTTTGGTGCTGCGCTTCGGCATGCCGGTGCGCGGGTGAGCCGCGAAGCCGCGCGTATAGGCTTGTTCAGGGCCAGCTTGTTGACCGTGTCCGATTGCGTTCCGTTTGATATCGATGTCTTCGATCCTCGCTATTTGCGCGAAGACATGCGGCGGGCATTGAACGAGCTCGCTGTGCGCGGGATCGAATGCGGGTGCCTCGCTCTTGATCCGCAGACGCTTGAGGATGCGAAAGCGCTATTCGGCCGACGCCGGGTTGCGCCTCTCAGTGACCTGCGTGGTTTGCCATCGGCGCTGGTCGCGGTTGCTTCACGATAAGAATGACCAGGCGAGCGAGTCCAGAGGAACCGTCAGGTTGTTGGTGCGGGCACGTAAGAGCCGACCGTGGTGTGAGAACAAACGTGGGGGCAAAATCCACGCCAAAACGAAAAAGGCCTTACAAGCATTGCTTGTAAGGCCTTGATTTCTTTGGTCGGGGCGAGAGGATTTGAACCTCCGACCACCTGCACCCCATGCAGGTACGCTACCAGGCTGCGCTACGCCCCGAACAGCTAAAAATTATAACAGACACTTCAATCGATTAGAACCGCTCTGCGCTAACAAAGAAAACTAGTGACCCAACAGGTCGATCACATGCAGCAATTCCTTGCGCAACTGCTCCACATCTACCGCAGCCGTTGCTGCGGCCGGAACCGCCGCGCCCTCGCCTTCCTCGACCAGGTCAGCCGGTCCACCCTGCGCACCGCCGCCATGCGAATCGAGCCGATTGCGTGCACCGTTGATCGTGAAGCCCTGCTCGTACAGCAACTCACGAATCCGCCGGATCAACAGCACCTCATGATGCTGATAGTACCGACGATTGCCGCGCCGTTTGACCGGCCTCAACTGCGTGAACTCCTGTTCCCAATAGCGCAGCACATGCGGTTTCACGCCGCATAGTTCGCTGACCTCACCAATCGTGAAGTAGCGCTTCGCCGGAATCGGAGGCAAGACGACTTTTTCGATCGTCGCTGTCATCGTCAGTTAGCCGTCGTGGTGGGTTGCGCAGGGACGCGCCAGTCGATCAGCGCGCGAAGCTCGCTTCGGCGCCGTTCTCGACCAACGCTTTCAGCTTTTGACTTGCATGGAACGTCACAACGCGGCGCGCGGCGATCGGAATCGCCTCGCCGGTTTTCGGGTTTCTGCCGGGACGCTGGGGTTTGTCGCGCAACTGGAAGTTGCCGAACCCCGACAGCTTCACGCTGTCGCCACTCTCCAGCGCATCGCGGATCACCTCGAAGAATGCTTCGACCATGTCTTTCGCTTCCCGCTTGTTGAGCCCGACATTGTCGAACAGCAACTCGGCAAGTTCAGCCTTGGTAAGCGTCGGCGTTTCGGTGGAAACGGCCGCGGGTGATGTCGGAATATCGCGAATCATGGCGCTGCGTTGCGCCGTAAGAAGGGCTTCGAAATCACTCGAGTTCATTTCATTCATATCTATCAAATGGCGCGCCAAGCAGAAACGGAGGTTGCGAAAAAATGCCGTGCAAATGTTAAATGCGGGTTATCCACGCAACCGTGCGCCATATACTCGAGCCAGACGTTCCACCAGAGTTTGAATGGCCAGATCGACCGTTTCATCCTGAAGGGTCCCGCCAGTATCTTGCAAGGTCACACGGAACGCAAGGCTTTTCTCGTGAGCAGCCAAGCCACCGGAAGTGTTTGATTTTGGACGGAATTCGTCGAAAAGCACAACCTTCTGAACAGTCTTGCAGGCCTCTTCGGACTGAGCCTTCTGGAGCTCGTCCAGCAGCGCCTGCACCTCGATTTTCTGATCGACAACCACCGCGATATCGCGACGCACCGGCGGGAATTTAGACACATCCGCCGGAGTCGGCAATACGCGCTGCATTAATGCTTCCGATTCGATTTCAAACAGAATCGGCGCATGCGGCAAATCATATTTCTGCATCCAGCGCGGATGCAATTCACCAATCCAGCCCACTGCGCGGCCATTCAGTTCAATACGCGCGCTGCGGCCCGGATGCAATGCCGGATGCTCCGCTTTCACGAAGCGCGCCACTGCCGGCGCGAGCACGGCTTCCAGATCGCCCTTCACGTCGAAGTAGTCGACTGTGCGCGTTTGCGCGCCCCACTGCTCTTCGAGCACGGGACCGTAGGCGAGGCCGCCGATCATCTTCGGCTGCGCGAAACCCTCGACGGTCAATTCACCTGCCTTGATCGACGGATCGTGCAGGAACACGCGGCCGGCTTCGAACACGCGCACGCGATCGGCCGCGCGACGGTTCAGGTTCGTGCGCAGGACCTCGATCAGGCTGCCGAACAGCGTGGTGCGCATGACCGACAACTGGCTCGCAATCGGATTCAACAGACGAACAGGCTTGTCGTTGCCGGCGAAGTCCGACTCCCACTCGGCATCCACAAAGCTGAAGTTGACTGTTTCTGCGTAATCGCGTGCGGCGAGTGCATGACGGATAACGTGAATCGAGCGCTGCGTTTCGTTGGTCGGCAGCATCTCGCTGGTCGCGACCGGCGGACGTGCAGGGATCTTTTCGAAGCCGTAGATACGCGCGACTTCTTCGATCAGGTCTTCTTCGATTTCGATATCGAAGCGGTACGACGGCGGGATCACCGAGAACGTATCGCCGTCGCGTTCGAACGTGAGGCCGAGGCGCGTGAAGATCTGCGCAATTTCGTCCACGTCGATCTTGATGCCGATGATGCGGTTCGCACGCGAGACACGCATCTTCACCGGCTCGCGCTTCGGCACGTTGACGATCTGATCGTCGACCGGTCCGGCTTCGCCACCGCAGATATCGAGGATCAGTTGCGTGATGCGTTCGATGTGTTCGACGGTGGTCGCGTAATCGACGCCGCGCTCGAAACGATGACCTGCATCAGTCGAGAAGTTGTACTTGCGCGAGCGGCCACGAATGCTATCCGGCCACCAGAACGCGGCTTCGAGATAGATGTTCGTGGTGTCGAGCGTAACGGCCGTGCTGTCGCCGCCCATGATGCCGGCGAGGCTTTCGATGTGTTGTTCATCGGCGATCACGCCGACGGTTTCATCGAGTTCGACGGTGTTGCCGTTCAGCAGCTTGAGCGTTTCGCCCTTACGGCCCCAACGCACGTCCATGCCGCCGTGGATCTTGTCCAGATCGAACACGTGCGACGGACGGCCCAGTTCGAGCATCACATAGTTCGAGATGTCGACGAGTGCGGAAATGCTGCGCTGACCCGAACGCTCGAGACGCTGCACCATCCATTGCGGGGACTTCGCGCGCGCATTCACGCCGCGAATCACGCGACCCGAGAAGCGGCCGCACAAATCGGGCGCCGAGATTTTGACGGGCAACGTTTCGTTCAACTTGACTTCGACCGGCTTGATCTCGAGCGGACGCAGCGGTGCGCCGGTGATAGCCGATGTTTCGCGCGCCACGCCGAACACCGACAGGCAGTCCGCCTTGTTCGGCGTCAGCTTGATTTCGAAAACCGTGTCGTCGAGATTGAGCGTTTCGCGGATGTCCTGGCCGATCGGCGTAGCTTCCGGCAGGATCATCAGGCCGCTATGATCTTCCGAGAGCTTCAGTTCGCGTGCCGAGCACAGCATGCCCTGGCTTTCCACGCCGCGCAGCTTCGAGAGCTTGATTGCGAACGGCGCGCCGCCCTCTTCAGCCGGCGGCAGTTGCGCGCCGACCAGCGCGACCGGCACCTTGATGCCTGGCGCGACGTTCGGCGCACCGCACACGATGTTCAGCGTCACGCCCGTGCCGGCGTCGACCTGGCACACGTTGAGCTTGTCCGCGTCCGGGTGCTTGACGACTTCCAGCACCTGGCCGACGACGATCTTCGAGGTCGGCGGCGCGGCCGGCCGCAGGTCTTCGACTTCGAGACCCGCCATCGTCAACGCGTGCGACAGCTCATCGGTCGTCAGTTGCGGATCGACAAAGGTTCTCAGCCAGGATTCCGGGAATTGCATGGTTCTGTGTACGTTCTGATCAGGTTAGGTCCAGGTCCGGCAGGCGGCCCATTGATTCACTGGGCACTGCCGGGGACGCTGCTGCGGCACTGCGTGCAGTGCCGCGCTCTATGCTTGTCGCGTTCGTACGCGCCAGTTCACGCGAATTGACGCAGGAAACGCAGGTCGTTTTCGAAGAACAGACGCAAGTCTTGCACGCCGTAGCGCAACATCGTGAGCCGCTCGAGGCCGCTGCCGAAAGCAAAACCGATGTAGCGCTCGGGGTCGAGGCCCATATTGCGGATCACCGTGGGGTGAACCTGGCCGGAACCCGAAATTTCGAGCCACTTGCCGGCGTTCTTGCCCGTTTCGAACAGCATGTCGATTTCAGCCGACGGTTCGGTGAACGGAAAGTACGACGGACGGAAGCGCACCTGAATATCGTCGCGCTCGAAGAATTTCTTGAGGAAGTCTGAGTAGACGCCCTTCAGATCCGCGAAGCTGATGTTCTCGTCGATCCACAGGCCTTCGACCTGGTTGAACATCGGCGAATGCGTTGCGTCGCTATCCACACGATACGTGCGACCCGGCACGATCACCTTGATCGGCGGCGTATTGGTACGGGCGTAGCGCACCTGCATCGGGCTGGTGTGCGTGCGCAGCAGCAGTTGACGGCCGTCGGCATCTTTGCCGTCGACGTAGAAGGTGTCCTGCATCGAACGCGCCGGATGGTTTTCCGGGCTGTTCAGCGAGGTGAAGTTGTACCAGTCGGTTTCGATTTCGGGGCCGTCGGCCACGTCGAATCCGATCGTACGGAAAATCTGTTCGACGCGTTCCCATGTGCGCATCACCGGGTGCAGACTACCTGCGCCGGTGCCGCGGCCTGGCAACGTAACGTCAATGGCTTCAGCGGCGAGGCGCTGGTTCAGCAACGCGTCGGCGAGCGCCTGACGGCGGGCCGTCAACGCGGCCTCCACTTGTTGCTTGACGAGGTTGATCCGTGCGCCTTCGGTCTTGCGCGTTTCGGGATCGAGTTTGCCAAGGCCCTTCAATAGCTCGGTCAACGCACCCGATTTGCCGAGAAAGCGCGCTTTCTCGTTCTCGAGGGTGGTGACGTCGGAGGCTTCTGCGAAGGCTTTTTGCGCGTCGGCGACAATCTGGTCCAGATCCATTGATCCCATCATTTCAACGTCAGTGTTCTATCGAAGCAAATCCGGTTCTACCAACAAAAACGGGGCTCGGTGAGGAGCCCCGTTTTTGCTGCAGCGTCACCGAGACTACCGGATGTTCGCTGCAACGAACCACGCAGTTTAATTGCCCAAAGCGCAATCAGGCTGCAACGGCGGCTTTCACCTGCTGAACGATCGCAGCAAAAGCAGCCTTGTCGAACACAGCCATGTCGGCCAGCACCTTGCGGTCGAGTTCGATCGAAGCCTTCTTCAGGCCGTTGATGAACACGCTGTACGTCATGTCGTGCTGACGCACCGCCGCGTTGATACGCGTGATCCACAATGCACGGAACACACGCTTCTTGTTGCGGCGATCGCGGTAGGCGTATTGGCCTGCGCGCATGACCGCCTGCTTGGCGATGCGATAGACGTTATTGCGACGGCCGCGGTAACCCTTGGCCAGCTTGATGATCTTCTTGTGACGGGCCCGTGCGGTAACCCCACGTTTTACTCGAGGCATGTCTTGCTCCTATGAGTGTCGGTTAAGGGTTAAGCGAACGGCAGCATTGCGCGCACGGAGTTCATATCTGCTTCATGAACTGCCGTCGAACCGCGCAAATGGCGTTTGTTCTTGGTGGTCTTCTTGGTAAGAATGTGGCGCTTGAAGGCTTGACCGCGCTTGACGGTACCGCCCGGACGCACCACGAAGCGCTTTGCAGCACTCTTCTTGGTCTTCATCTTCGGCATGACAACTCCATTATTAGATGGATATGGGTGTGCGGTCGGCCAGATGGCCATTACCCGCCCTTCGAAACCCATTCCACTTGGTATGCAGACCGCCGTTACTGCCGGCAGCCGCTTTTCAGGAAGCGACGCACATTTGCATATGCGCCGTTCCGAAACCTGCCGATGCTGCGCCGGACACCCGGCACAGCATCGTTTCAATCTTTCACAACCGGAGCGCGCACCACACGGTGCGCCGCTGCTCCAGCGGCTTACTTCTTTTTCTTCGGCGCGAGCACCATGATCATCTGGCGCCCTTCCATTTTCGGCATCTGCTCGACCTGACCAACTTCGTCGAGGTCCGTGCGCAGGCGCTCGAGCATGCGCATACCGATTTCCTGGTGAGCCATTTCGCGGCCACGGAAACGCAACGTGATTTTCGTCTTGTCGCCGTCGTCGAGGAAGCGGATGAGGTTGCGCAGCTTGACGTTGTAGTCGCCGTCATCAGTGCCCGGGCGGAATTTAACTTCCTTGACCTGGACGATCTTCTGCTTGAGCTTGGCCTCGTGTTGCTTCTTCGCTTCCGAGTACTTGAACTTGCCGTAGTCCATCAAACGGCAGACCGGAGGAACCGCTTGCGGAGCGATTTCAACCAGATCCACATCCTGCTGTTCCGACATGCGGAACGCATCAGCGAGTTTCACGATGCCGAGCGGTTCGTTCTCGACTCCGACCAGACGCACCTCGGGTGCTGTAATTTCACCGTTGATGCGGTGCGCAGACTTATCAGTAGCGATGTTACGTTTCCTCTAAAAATTAAAAAAACGAGCCGGGCTGCCAAGTGGCTCAGTTGAACGACTGCACATCCTGGCGCAGACGCTCAATGAAGGTATCGAGAGGCATCACACCCAGATCGACACCACCACGGGCACGCACGGCTACCGTTTGGGCTTCACGCTCTTTGTCGCCGACCACAAGCAGGTACGGCACCTTTTCCAGCGTGTGCTCCCGTATTTTATAGCTAATCTTCTCGTTGCGCAAATCGGCCTCTACTCTAACCCCTTGTTTTTGCAACGATTGGGCTAGCGACTGCGCATATTCGGCCTGACTTTCCGCGATATTCATCACCACAACCTGCATCGGCGCGAGCCACGACGGCATTGCACCAGCATGGTGCTCGATCAGAATGCCGAGGAAACGCTCCATTGATCCGACGATTGCCCGGTGCAGCATGATCGGGCGGCGGCGGCTGTTGTCTTCAGCGACGTATTCGGCGCCCAGACGCTCCGGCAACACCATATCGAGCTGCAACGTGCCGCACTGCCACGAGCGGCCGAGTGCGTCCTTGATGTGGTATTCGACCTTCGGGCCGTAGAACGCGCCCTCGCCCGGCAACTCTTCCCATGTCACGCCGCAGGCCGTCAGCGCCTCGCGCAGGCCCTGCTCGGCACGGTCCCATGTCTCGTCCGTGCCGGCGCGCGCGTCCGGGCGCAGCGACAGCTTGATCTCGACATTGTCGAAGCCGAAGTCCTTGTAGACGCTCATCGCCAGCGTGTTGAAGGCGATCGATTCGCTGATGAACTGGTCTTCGGTACAGAAAATGTGGGCGTCGTCCTGCACGAAGCCACGCACGCGCATCAGGCCGTGCAATGCGCCCGACGATTCATTGCGGTGGCACGAGCCGAATTCCGCGTAACGCAGCGGCAAATCGCGATACGAGCGCAAGCCGTGGTTGAACACCTGCACGTGACCAGGGCAGTTCATCGGCTTGATCGCGTAGTCGCGCTTTTCCGATTCCGTCGTGAACATGTTTTCACGATAGTTCTGCCAGTGGCCCGACGCTTCCCAGAGCGAGCGGTCCATGATCATCGGTGTCTTGATTTCGAGGTAGCCGGCATCGTTCACGCGGCGGCGCATGTACTGCTCGACCTGCTGCCAAAGCGTCCAGCCGCGCGGATGCCAGAACACCATGCCCGGCGACTCGTCCTGCATATGGAACAGGTCCAGTTGCTTGCCGAGCTTGCGGTGATCGCGCTTTTCCGCCTCTTCAAGCATGTGCAGATACGCTTCCTGGTCTTCCTTCTTCGTCCAGGCCGTGCCATAGATACGCTGCAGTTGCTCGTTTTTCGAGTCGCCGCGCCAGTAGGCGCCCGCGAGCTTCATCAGCTTGAAGACCTTCAGCTTGCCAGTAGACGGCACGTGCGGGCCGCGGCACAGATCCGTGAAGCCGCCATGCGAGTACAGCTTGATTTCGTCGGTAGCCGGAATCGATTCGATGATCTCGGCCTTGTACTTTTCGCCGATGCTCTTGAAGTAGTCCACGGCCTCGTCGCGCGAAACCACACGGCGCGAAACCGGCTCGTCTTTCTTCGCGAGCTCCTGCATGCGCTTTTCGATCTTCTCGAGATCTTCCGGCGTGAAGGGACGGCTGTACGCGAAGTCGTAGTAAAAACCGTTGTCGATCACCGGGCCGATCGTAACCTGCGCTTCCGGGAACAGATCCTTCACCGCGTACGCGAGCAAGTGCGCCGTGGAGTGACGAATGATGTCGAGGCCGTCGGCGTCTTTCTCGGTGATGATGGCAAGCGCCACGTCATGATCGATCAGCGCGGACGTATCGACGAGTTCACCGTCGATCTTGCCGCCGAGCGCAGCTTTCGCGAGGCCGGGGCCGATCGAGGCGGCCACTTCGGCGACGGTCACCGGATGCTCGTACTGTCGAACAGAACCGTCAGGCAGACGTATCGAAACCATTGCGTTCTCCGTGGTGCCGACCGGCGGCGGCACATACAACCAGGTCAAAAAGCCAAAAAAAATGCGGCCCCGCTTTCGAGGGGCCGCATTCACATTTCCTGCTAACTACAGTGGCGAAAGTGGTCCTCGACTAGCGTCGCTCCGAAGTAGTTTCGGTCAACGTTCGCGGTGCCATAACCGTATTTGCCTTTTGCGCCGAAGCGCTTACTGCAGTTTGCGAAACCCCGGTAAAACCGGAATTTCTCTTTCGTTGGTAGGCTCGATTGGACTCGAACCAACGACCCCCACCATGTCAAGGTGGTGCTCTAACCAGCTGAGCTACGAGCCTGAAGAAACGAGATTATATGGAGCCCCACACCGCTTGGCAAGTACTTTTATGCACCGACTTTAAATTTCTACTCATGCGCGCGGGCGCATCGAACCGATGCCTGCCGGGCACCTGCTGGCACCCGCCGCCTCGTCCGCGCATCAACTCTTGCGTGAAGCGCGCACCACGCCGACTACTTCACCGAGCAACGTACACGCGCGCTGAATTTGCGCGGCGCTCGACACCTCGACAGTAAATTGCATGAACGCAGCGTTGCGACGCGACTGCGTCTTCACGCCGATCACATTCATCTTCTCGCGCGCGAAAACTTCGGAGATATCGCGCAGCAGACCTTGCCTATCCGTGGCCTCGATGCTGAGGTCGACGGGATAGACCGACTGCCCGCGGCCGCTCATGACATCTGCCGACCACGCGGTTTGCAACACACGCTCCGGCGCGCGATCGGCCATGCGCATGAAGGTCGGGCAATCGCTGCGGTGAATCGACATGCCCTTGCCACGCGTGACAAAGCCGCTGATGTCGTCGGGCGGTGCGGGACGGCAACAGCGCGCGAGTTGCGTAAGCAACGCGTCGACGCCGACCACGAGCACACCCGTCGAAGCCCCACGGGCTACGCTCGCGCCGCTACTGCGCTTCTCGAACTGTTCCGGCGCTTCGACCACAGGCTCGGGCGGCGGCGCATCGTGCAGCGCCTGCTCGACGAGCCGCAGGCTGAATTCTTCCTTGCCAACCACCGAGAACAGATCGTCGGTGGTCTTGAAGCCGAGCTTGCCGGCGAGCTGATCGAGATTGACCGACGTCTTGCCCTCGCGCTGCAGGGTCTTTTCGACCATCGCACGGCCGCTCGAGATGTGCTCCTGCACTTCGACCGCGTTGAACCACGCGCGCACTTTCTGCCGCGCCCGATGGCTCTGCAGATACCCGAGTTGCGGGTTGAGCCAGTCACGCGACGGACCACCCTCTTTCACCGCGACGATCTCGACCGTCTGACCGTTCTGCAACGCCGTGTTGAGCGGCACCATCGCACCATCGACGCGCGCGCCACGGCAGCGATGCCCCAGTTCGCTATGCAGGTGATACGCGAAGTCCACCGGCGTCGCACCGTGCGGCAGCGGAATCACGCGTGCTTGCGGCGTGAGCACGTAGATGTGGTCATCGTCGAGCGTAGCCTGCCGCAATTGCTCCCACGGCTGCGCGGCGCGCTTCTCGCCGTGCTCGCCTTCGGAGACATCGTCTTTCCACGCGAGCAATTGACGCAACCACGCGATCTTCTCGTCGTACTTCTCATTGGCGCTGAACTGCCCGCCGTACCCACGCGTGCCGGCTTCCTTATAACGCCAGTGCGCCGCCACGCCATACTCGGCGAACTGATGCATTTCCTGCGTGCGGATCTGTACTTCGAACGCGCGGCCGTCGTCGCCGATCACGACCGTGTGCAGCGACTTATAGCCGTTCGGCTTCGGCCGCGAGATGTAGTCGTCGAACTCTTTCGGCACCGGTTGCCACAGGTTGTGCACGATGCCGAGCACGGTGTAGCAATCCTTGATGTCCTGCACGATCACGCGAAACGCGCGCACGTCGTACAGTTCGGCGAAATCCAGCTCCTTGCCGTGCATCTTGCGCCAGATGCTGTAAATATGTTTTGGCCGGCCGCTGACTTCAGCCTGCACATGCGCCGCCGCCAGTTCCTGCTGCAGCCGCTCGATTGCCTGCGCAACATAGCTCTCGCGCTCAACGCGCTTCTCGTCGAGCAGCTTGGCGATGCGCTTGTAAGTGACCGGCTCTTCGAAGCGGAGCGCGAGATCCTCGAGCTCCCACTTCAGTTGCCAGATGCCGAGCCGGTTGGCGAGCGGCGCGTAAATATCGAGCGTTTCACGCGCCACATCAGGCGACGGCGTGATTTTCGCCGCCGCGTAATAGCGCAGCGATTGCAAGCGCGACGCGAGCCGTATCAGCACGACGCGAATGTCCTGCGCAAACGCGAGCAGCATCTTGCGCAGCGCCTCGACCTGCGCGCGGCGCGCGGCCTGCGCATCGCGCCCGGCTTCGGGCATCGCATTCTGCGCGGCGCGCAAGCTCACCGTACCGAGGCGCAGCAACTTGCGCACGTCGCCGACCAGTTGCGCGACTTCTTCGCCGAAGTTATCGGCGATCACGCGTTCCGGGTCTTGCAGATGCGGCGTTAGCGCAAACAAGGCCGCCGCCAGCACAGCCGGCGGATCGACGTTGAGCGTGCGCATGATCGACGCCGTACCCGCCGCGTGATCCGCCAGCAACTCGCCCGACGAGAGCCGCACTTCGCCCGCATGTTCGCGCACGAACGCCATCGCTTCGTCGAAGGAAGGGATGGGGGTCGGCGTGCTCGTAACGATTTCGGTAGTCATGGTGCGACGGCCCACCGGGCCAGACGGATCAACGGATTTTCAACAACAACTGCGAGACGACGCTAAAGCCAGCCTCAGCCACGCTCAATCGCGCTGCGCCGCGACCACGACGATTTCGACGAGGCACTTCGGGTTAGCGAGCTTCGCTTCGACGGTAGCGCGCGGCGGCGTGGCGCCTTGTGCGACCCACTCGTCCCACACTGCGTTCATGCCGGCGAAGTGCACCATGTCCGAGATATAGATCTGCACGGACAGCAAGTGCGACTTGTCGCTGTTGACTTCTTCCAGCAGACGGTCGATGTGGCCGAGCACTTCGCGCGTCTGACCCGTGATGTCCTGATCCGCGTCTTCGGCGATCTGGCCGGCGAGGTACACGGTGCCGTTGTACACAGCGGTTTCCGAGAGGCGCTTGCCGACGTGGTGACGAATGACTGCCATGAAGAATCCTGAGGTTGGTTGAAAATTGATCGCAGATGCGTTCCGCATTGCACCTACGCATCGCATCCACGGGTGGCCAATAAAGGACGCCGCGCGGAACTCGATATTATGACGCGTCAGCGGCCGGCCCGATAAAGAACTGCCTCGCGATGTCGATCTGATCGGCCGACAAAAACGCCGGCGCATGCCCGACGCCCGCAATTTCGGCGCTCGTTACAGCGCGCCCGGTCTCAATCATCTTCGCGACCGTCTCGCGCGAGAGCAGATCCGATTGCTCGCCGCGCACCACTAACACAGGCCCCTGAAACGCAGCCAGCGAATGCCACAATGCGGCCTCGCCGAGTTTGGCCGCCTCCTCAGTGGTCGCGGTAAACGGCTGTGCGATCCGCGGGTCGTAGCGGAACAACCATGCGCCGTCCTGCTCGTGCAAAAGCGGCGTATTGATCTCGCGCCACTCCTCTGGCGTGAGCGGACCGAAGGTTTGAGCAAGCAACGCGGCGTAATCGATACCCTGCTGCAGCGTTTCGAAACGCACGGGCTTGCCGAGGTAATCGCCGATGCGCTGCACGGCCACCGGCTCCAGATGCGGCCCGACGTCGTTCAACAGCATTTTACGAATCGGCGTTTCCGGCAGGCCGGCCAAAGCGAGTCCGATCAAACCGCCCATCGAGGTGCCGAACCAGTCGACCGTTTCGACGTTCAGACGCGCGATCAGCGTGACCATATCGGCGGCGTACTGCGGCACGCTATAGAAGTTGGGGTTGGCGAGCCAGGAAGACAAGCCCCGCCCCGCTACATCCGGACATACCACGCGGTAAGTGCCGGCGAATTCCGCCGCAAGGCGGTCGAAATCGCGCCCCGAGCGCGTCAAACCGTGCACGCACAGCAGCACACGTGGATTAGCGGGGTCGCCCCACTCGGTGTAGGCGATCCGGTGCAGGCCACCGGCGCTCGCGCACTGCACATAACGTTGGCGCGGCGCGGGCCGCCCGGCGGTGGATGCAGACGTCTCGGTCATCTGGGTTCCTTGCAAAAGCGCCATGGGCTCGACGCAGACCAAGCGGCGGGAAATGAACGTCGACTCTTCAAACGATTGTAAACCGCTTTGCCGCGCGGCAAGGATCGGCCGAACGGCCTAAGACTGATCAGGATGCACTAGGGTATAAGCCGCAGCGCCGGCGCCCGGATCCGGACAGCGCAAAAACGACGCGAAAAGGCGCCACCAAAACAAAACGGGCGAGACTCGCGCCTCGCCCGCCTACAACCTCGCGTCAATTCAATTCGCTTCGCAAGCCACCCCAAGATCCACAAGGCAACTCGCGTTGCCACCAGCTTCCGTCACAAGGACCAAAGCAGGTGGCTCACACCACCACTCAGCTCACCGCGCTCACATCCAGCGATGCGCCCGTCTTCGTCTGGATTTCCTCGACGCTGACACCCGGCGCCAGTTCGGTCACCTTCAGACCGTCTTCCGTGATTTCGATCACGCCGAGATCGGTGATGATCTGATCGACCACGCCCACGCCCGTCAACGGCAGCGTGCATTCTTCGAGAATCTTGTGCTGGTCGCCCTTCGCGACATGCTCCATCAGCACGACCACGCGCTTGACGCCCGCGACCAGATCCATCGCGCCGCCCATGCCCTTGATCATCTTGCCCGGGATCATCCAGTTGGCCAGATCGCCCTTCTTGCTGATCTGCATCGCGCCCAGAATAGCCAGATTGATGTGGCCGCCGCGAATCATCGCGAACGAATCCGCCGACGAGAAAATCGACGAACCCGGCAACGTGGTCACCGTCTGCTTGCCGGCGTTGATCAGGTCAGCATCCACTTCTTCTTCGGTCGGCGACGGGCCGATGCCGAGCAGGCCGTTTTCCGACTGCAGCCACACTTCGACGCCGGCCGGAACGTGGTTCGCCACCAGCGTCGGCAAGCCGATGCCGAGGTTTACGTAAAAGCCGTCCTGCAATTCCTTCGCCGCGCGTGCGGCCATTTCGTCACGAGTCCATGCCATGATCAGTCTCCTTTCGCGCGGACGATGCGTTGTTCAATGCGTTTTTCCGGATTCGCATTGAGCACAATGCGCTGCACGAAAATGCCCGGCGTGTGGATCGCATCCGGATCGAGTTCGCCCACTTCAACGATTTCCTCGACTTCCGCGACCGTGATCTTGCCGGCCATCGCGCACATCGGGTTGAAGTTGCGCGCGGTGCGGCGATAGATCAGGTTGCCCGATTTATCGGCTTTCCACGCCTTGACCAACGCGACGTCGGCCGTCAGCGAATGTTCGAGCACGTAATGGTTTTCGCCGAACTGGCGGGTTTCCTTGCCTTCGGCGATCAGCGTGCCGTAGCCGGTGTTCGTGAAGAAGGCCGGGATGCCCGAGCCGCCGGCGCGCAGCTTCTCGGCGAGCGTGCCTTGCGGCGTGAATTCGAGCTCGAGTTCGCCGGCCAGATATTGGCGTTCGAACTCCTTGTTCTCGCCCACGTACGACGAAATCATCTTCTTGACCTGGCGCGTTTCGAGCAGCAGACCGAGGCCGAAACCGTCGACGCCCGCGTTGTTGCTGATGCAGGTGATGCCCTGCACCTTCGAATCGCGCAGTGCCGCGATCAGCGCCTCAGGAATGCCGCACAGCCCGAAACCGCCGACGGCGAACGTCTGCCCGTCCTTGACGATGTCTTTCAGCGCCTCGGCGGCGCCTGGATAGACCTTGTTCATCAGTATGTCCCTTCCTTTATGGAAACCCGAAAACGGAATTCGGATCGTTGCGACTTCGATATGACGCTTAGCGGGCAAGCGCCCGACACGTCATTCTAGTCATCCGCGGCCTGTTCTGCGCTCAGGTTACCCTGCCTCACGCAAATGCCTGCTGCAAACATTTCGCCGCGTTGTCATGTGCCCGAAAGAGTACGCTGGGCGCGCCATGCGGCACAATACGCAAAAATACATAAGTACTTGCCGCCAGCCCATGCCCGCACTGGATTACCAAACCGCGTTTCACCTCGCCCCGATCGGACTCGTGCTGTCACGCGAACGCATCATAGAAGACTGCAACGACGAGCTGGCGTCGATATTCGGCTGCACCCGCGAGGCGCTGCTCGGCCAGTCTTTCCAGGTGCTGTATCCGTCGACGGACGAATTCGAGCGGATCGGCGCGCGGATTCCGCCGATCATGACCGCACAAGGCAGCTACGCGGACGACCGGATCATGAAACGGGCCAATGGGGAATTGTTCTGGTGCCACGTGACGGGCCGCGCGCAGCAACGCATGGACCCGCACGCAGCGGGTGTGTGGACTTTCGAGGATTTGAGCGCGACACGGCGCGTGGCGGTCGAGCTAACGCCGCGCGAGCGGGAAATCGCCGCGCAACTGGTGACGGGCAAAACCAGCAAGCAGATCGGACGGGCGCTGGATATCAGCCCGCGCACGGTCGATGTCTACCGCGCGCGGCTGATGCGCAAATACGATACGGGGAATGCGACCGAGCTGTTGCAGCGCTTGCTCGGGCATTGAGAAGGCGCTGAGAGCGCTGGGAGCTACTAAGCCGCCTTGACCAGCGCCGCGCTCTCGATGGTCGCGCGCAGCATATCCGGAACCGGTACCGACTTGCCCGCGGCATAGTCGATCCACACGCAGCGCGCAGCACCGCGGGCGTAGACCGTGTTCGGATCGTCGGCACGCACGAGCTCGAACGCCGTGTCAAAACTGCTGCGCCCGGGCGTGGCCACGGACATCCGGCCAATCACATCGCCGGGATAGTGCAACTGCTTGAGAAACTCCATCGACGCATTGACGATCACCGGCCCCTGCCCGTCGGCGTTGCTGCCGGCCAGACCCAGTTGCTCGAACCAGGAAATCCGCACCTGCTCCATGTAGCGGAAATAGACCGTGTTGTTCACATGGCCGAATGCGTCCATATCGCCCCACCGAATCGGCATAGACATCTCAAAAACTGCGTGAAAATCGCTCATCGTACTTCTTTAACGGGTTGAAACGAGGGTGAAACCGGCACGCGGGCCGGGGCAAACATGACAAACAACGAACGGCGGCGCAAAGCTACGTTCAGGCGAGACCGAAGCCATCGTCGGCGGCAATCACCGAGCCGTTGATGAACTGCGATTCGTCGGCCGCCAGCAGCAGCAACAGCCCGTCCAGATCCTCCGGCTTGCCGACACGGTGACGCGGCAGCAACGAGACCAGCTTCTGCCCCTGCTCGGTCGACCAGTGATGATGGTTGATCTCGGTATCGATATAGCCCGGGCAGATGGCGTTCACGTTGATGCCGTGCTTGCCCCACTCCAGCGCCATGGCTTTCGTCATATGGACGACTGCGGCTTTGCTCATCGAGTACAGGCCGATCTGCGGCAACACCCGCAGGCCCGCCATCGACGCGATATTGATGATCCGGTATGACGGCTTCTGCGCGCTATTGCCGCGCATGATCATGCGCTTGGCGACTTCCTGCGCAACGAAGAAGGCGCCGCGCGTGTTAGTGTCGAACACGTATTCGAAGTCGGCCGGCGTGACTTCCGAGAGCTTCTGCGTGGTCGACACGCCTGAATTGTTCACCAGAATGTCGATCGTGCCCGCCTCGGTTTCCGCGTGGGCGACCGCCGACTTGATGCTTTGATAATCCGTGACGTCGAGTGAGACGACGTGCGCCGCGCCCCCGGAGGCTTCGATCTCGGCGCGCAACTCCTTCAGGCGCTCGGTGCGGCGGCTTGCCAACACGACCTTGGCGCCAGCCTGCGACAATACTTGAGCAAAGCGCTTCCCCAACCCGCTCGAGGCGCCGGTGATCAGCGCGACCTTGCCTTCCAGATTGATCGAACGGCCCATTGTCGTTCCTTGTTCGGTTGTTGTTACAGACGCGGTTGACAGGTGCGGTAGGACCATCACTGCGGGTCATACCGTATCACAGAAATAGAACGATCGTGCTAATCTCTGCTCATCTGGTTGCAGTGGCGGAGACCATCGCCCACAATACGATCCCGAAAAAAGCATTCTAACGGTAAGAAGAGGAGCATCAATGACCCCCGCAAGCCTCATTGAGCAATACGGTCCACGCGAGTCGATGGAATACGACGTTGTGATCGTCGGCGGCGGCCCGGCAGGCCTGTCCGCAGCGATCCGCCTGAAGCAGCTGGCGGCGGAGAAAGGCGTCGAGCTTGGCGTGTGCGTACTGGAAAAAGGCTCGGAGATCGGGGCTCATATCCTGTCGGGCGCGGTGATGGATCCGCGCGCCATCACCGAACTGATCCCGGACTGGAAGGAAAAAGGCGCGCCGCTGACGGTGGACGTGACCGAAGACAAGTTCCTGTTCCTGACGGAAACCGGTTCGAAGAGCGTGCCGACCTGGGCGCTGCCGGACAACTTCAAGAACCACGGCAACTACGTGATCAGCCTCGCGAACGTCACGCGCTGGCTGGGTCAGCAGGCTGAAGCGCTGGGCGTGGAGATTTTCCCGGGCTTTCCGGCCGCTGAGATTCTGTATAACGACGATGGCTCGGTCAAAGGCGTCGCCACTGGCAATCTGGGGATCGGCAAGGATGGCGAGCCGACCGAGAACTTCCAGCTCGGCATGGAGCTGCACGCGAAATACACACTCTTCTGCGAAGGCGCGCGTGGGCATCTCGGTCGTCAACTGAACGACAAGTTCAAGCTGCGCGAAGGCGTCGATCCGCAGGTCTACGGTATCGGTATCAAGGAATTGTGGGAAATCGATCCGGCGAAGCACAAGCCGGGTCTGGTGATGCATACCGCCGGCTGGCCGCTGGAGAACGACACGTACGGCGGCTCGTTCCTCTATCACATGGACAACAACCAGGTGGTGGTGGGCTTCGTGGTCGGTCTGGGCTACACGAATCCGTACCTGTCGCCGTTCGAGGAATTCCAGCGCTACAAGACGCATCCGGCAATCCGCGCAATTCTGGAAGGCGGCAAGCGCGTGTCGTATGGCGCGCGGGCGATCACCGCGGGCGGTCTGTTGTCGTTACCGAAGCTGGTGTTCCCGGGTGGCGCGCTGGTGGGTGACGATGCCGGCTTCCTGAACGCATCGCGGATCAAGGGTTCGCATGCGGCTATCAAGACCGGCATGCTGGCGGCTGAGGCTGCTTTTGAAGCCGTGCAGGCAGGTCGCACCAGCGATGAGCTGACGGCCTATCCGGAGTCGTTCAAGACCTCGTGGCTGCACACGGAACTGCATCGCGCGCGCAACTTCAAGCAGTGGATGAGCAAGGGCCTGTACCTCGGCACCCTGATGGTCGGCATCGAGCAGAAGCTGTTGGGCGGCAATGTGCCCTGGACGCTGCACCACCAGCATTCGGATCACGAGATGCTGAAACCGGCATCGCAGTGCAAGCAGATCACGTATCCGAAGCCGGATGGAAAGCTGACGTTCGACAGGCTGTCTTCCGTGTTCATTTCGAACACCAACCACGAAGAGAATCAGCCGGCTCACCTGACGCTGAAAGATCCTTCGGTGCCGGTGAATGTGAACTGGCAGACCTATGCCGGTCCGGAGTCACGCTACTGCCCCGCCGCGGTGTATGAGTTCGTGAAGAACGACGACGGCAGCGAGCGTCTCGTAATCAACGCGCAGAACTGCGTGCATTGCAAGACCTGCGATATCAAGGACCCGACCCAGAATATCGTCTGGGTGACGCCTGAGGGTGGCGGCGGTCCGAACTATCCGAATATGTGATTCGGTGTTTGTTTGCCGTGCGCGGAGCTTGTTTGTCCGCGCACGGCATGCTGGCAAACAGGCTCAAACTCACCGCATCATTTCAATCCGCTCCCGCACTTTAGCCAGCACCGGCGCCCACGCGCCAATCTCAGGCTGCCGAAAGAGCTCAATAGAATCGTACCAGGCCGTGGTGCCCGATTCGTCGCCCCAGAACCATGCCGACACATGATCGATCATCAAACACGTCGGCACGCCGAGCGCTCCCGCCAGATGAGCGGGTCCGCTATCAATCGTGACGACCAGATCCAGATTCGTCAGCAACGCAGCGACATCGTCGAATCCGGACTGAAAATGGTGGGTCAGATCGACAACATCGAGTCCCTTGACGCGCCACAGCGCGACCGTCTCGCTGCGCCCAGGCGACAACGCAAACCAGGTGACGCCTGGCAAGCTCAATAGCGGCTCGAGTTGCTCGACAGGCACTGATCTCCGCATATCGCGGATATGCTCAGGATTGCCGTTCCACACTAAACCGACGTTGCGATTGCCCGGCTTGCCGGCCGTGTGCGCATGAACCCGCTCGCGCCATGCCTGCACGCGCACGGGCTCGGCGCTCAGATACGGCGCACCCCACCCCGTTGCATCGAAGACGCCAAGCCGCAGCGGCAAGCTCATCAACCCGCAATGGAAATCCGGCCGCGTTTCAAAGCTCGTTTCGAGCGGCAAGTCAGCGGGTAGCATCCGTTCGAATAGATGCCGCAACGGCCCGTCGTGACCGAAAATCACCCGGCCGCCTTCGCGTCGCGCCCGCTCGGCCAGGAGCGGCAGAAAGCGCACCGCCCAAAGGCAGTCGCCGTTACCTTGCTCGCCGTAGACGACCAGCGTTTTGCCTTGCAGCGATTCGCCCTGCCAATGCGCACTGATCGCAGCGAGCGCATGCTGCGCGTTATTCAGATCGTCGCCGAACGCGACGCGTGATTCGTAATGCGCCCAGCCTTCGGCGAAACGTCCCGTCCGGATTTCAAGTTCCGACAGATCGAATAGCGCATGCATATTGTCCGGCGACAAAGCCAACACTTGCCTGAGCAATGCTTCCGCTTCCGCCAGTCGCGCCTGCTCCTTGATGCATAACGCGAGCTTGTGAAGCGCCACCGGGTTGCCGGGTACGATGCGCACCGCTTCGCGCAGTAGCCGCTCGGCCATGTCGAAGTCATTGCGCTGTTGCACGGCCGCCGCACGCCAGATCAGCGCGTTGGCGTCTTCGGCGTTTTGCGCGAGCAACAGCGTCGTGGCGGAGTCGACGAGCGACCAGTCGCGCACGATGAAGGCCGTCTGCGCGATGGTGTGTAGGAGCGTAGGTTCGCAGGAGGGATCAAGCTGGTAAGCGCGCACCAGCGCCGCGAGCGCCTCGCGCCGAAGCGACTTGTCGCGGCCGGCGCGCTCCAGCAAGAAATGTCCGAGTGCAAGGCAGTCCGCGGCGCCAGCGTGTGGCGCGGTGGCACGCGCGCGCAGGTCCGCGAGTTGGCTATCGGCCGGCTCGGTGTTCGTATCGGTCATTGAAACGAGAGGCCACGCGCACTACGAAGACGCCCAGAAAGCGCCCTTTACGGCGCGCTCGCCGCGATCTTCGGCGTGCTGACGGCGACGTCGCCGCATTGCGCACGGTGGCGCAACGCATGGTCGATCAGCACCAGCGCGAGCATGGATTCGGCGATCGGCGTGGCGCGGATGCCGACGCACGGGTCGTGACGCCCGAACGTTTCGACAACAACGGGCTGCCCCGCCTTGTCGATCGAGCGGCGCGGCGTACGGATGCTCGAAGTCGGCTTGATCGCGATCGACACCGTGATGTCCTGGCCGGTCGAAATACCGCCGAGCACACCACCCGCGTGATTGCCGACGAAGCCTTCCGGCGTCAATTCGTCGCCGTGGACCGAACCGCGTTGCGCGACGCTGGCGAAGCCCGCGCCGATTTCGACGCCCTTCACCGCATTGATGCCCATCATGGCGTGCGCAATGTCTGCGTCGAGCCGGTCGAACAGCGGCTCGCCCAGCCCAACCGGCACGCCGGAAGCCACGACGTTAATGCGTGCGCCGATCGAGTCGCCGTCTTTACGCAAGGCGTCCATATACGTTTCCAGCTCCGGCACGATCTCCGCATTCGGCACGAAGAACGGGTTCTCACGCACATGCGACCAGTCGACGAACGGCACGTCGATTTCTCCGAGCGCCGCCATGTAACCGCGGATCTCAACACCGAACTTTTCACGCAGCCATTTCTTCGCAACCGCACCGGCCGCTACCGTAGGTGCGGTCAGACGGGCCGACGAACGGCCGCCGCCGCGATAGTCGCGAATGCCGTATTTCTGCCAGTAGGTGTAGTCGGCGTGACCGGGACGGAAGGTGTCGGCGATGTTGCCGTAGTCTTTGCTGCGCTGGTCTGTATTGCGGATCAGCAACGCGATCGGCGCGCCGGTGGTCTGGCCTTCGAACACGCCCGACAGGATCTCGACCTTGTCTTCTTCCTGGCGCTGCGTGACATGGCGCGACGTGCCGGGTTTGCGGCGGTCAAGTTCGAGCTGGATGTCGGCTTCGCTAAGCGCCATACCCGGCGGGCAGCCGTCGATCACGCAGCCGATAGCGGGGCCGTGCGATTCGCCGAAGGTCGTGACAGTGAAAAGCGTACCGAGCGTGTTGCCGGACATGGGCGTCGTCCAAAGAAATGCGGGGAAAGCACCATTATGCCAGCCCTACAGGGGCTAAGTCCCGGCCGCCCTACTTCCGCGCCCCGCGCAACTCGGTGACGATCTGCTGCAGCACCTCAGGCGTCGCCTCGGCCGGATCGATCGGCTCACCCACCGCCAGCGTCAGCCGGCTCATCACGCCCTTCTGGATCGGTCGCGGCCAGCGCGCGTCGTTGGCGCGCGAAAACACGCTCCCCCACAGCCCACGCAGCGCCATCGGTATCACCGGCGCCGGCGTGCGGCGGATGATCTCAGTCACGCCATGGCGGAACGGATTCATCTCGCCGGTCTTCGTCAATTTGCCTTCAGGGAAGATGCAGACCAGATCGCCCTCGGCGAGCGCCTCTGCGCAGCGCTCATAGGCGCGCGTCAGCAGCTCCGGATCCTGATGGGCGGGCGCGATCGGAATCGCCTTCGCATGGCGGAACACCCAGCCGGCGAACGGCGACTTGAAAATCTGATGGTCCATCACGAAGCGGATCGGCCGCGGACTCTCGGCCATGATGACGATCGCGTCGACGAAGCTCACGTGGTTGCACACCAGCACGGCCGCGCCCTCTTCCGGAATCCGTTCGGCATGCACGAGGCGAATCCGGTAGAACGTATGCACCAGCACCCAGGCGATAAAGCGCAGCAAGAACTCAGGCACGAGCGAATAAATATATGTCGCGACGACAATGTTCAGCAGCGCGGTGACGAGGAAAATCGCCGGAATACTGAAGCCCGCCGCGGTCAGCCCCATCGCCATCAACGCCGAGACGATCATGAACAGCGAATTCAGAATATTGTTCGCGGCGATGATGCGCGCGCGGTGGGTCGGCTGGCTGCGGCTCTGGATCAGCGCATAGAGCGGCACGCTATAGAAGCCGCCGAACATGGCCAGCAGGAACAGATCGGCCAGTACGCGCCAATGAGCAGGCCGCACGAGAAATTCGCCGACGCTCAACAGATGCCCGGCGGCCGGCAACGCATGGCTCGCGAAGAACAGATCGATCGCGAACACGCTCATGCCGATCGAGCCGAGCGGCACGAGGCCGATTTCGATGCGCCGCTTCGAGAGCTTTTCGCACATCAGCGAACCAAGGCCGATACCGATCGAGAACGTGCCGAGCAGCACGGTCACCACGTCCGGATCGGCGGACAGCACGTTTTTCGCAAAACTGAAAAACGAAGACAGAAAAGTCGCGCCGACGAACCACAGCCAGGAAATCCCCAGCAGGCTCAGAAACACGGTCCTGTTTTCGCGCGCGAGCTTCAGGTTGCGCCACGTTTCACTGACCGGATTCCAGTTGACGCGCAGATCGGGCTGCGGCGCCGCTGTGACAGGCACAAAGTTCGACACCAGCCGCCCCACCAGCGCAATCCCGACACAGGCGCAGGCCAGCACCACCGCGCCATGCTCGACGAAACCCGCACCCACGCCGCCGATAATCGTCCCAATCAGAATCGCGACGAAGGTGCCCATCTCGACCATGCCGTTGCCGCCGACCAGTTCCGACTTCGACAGATGCTGCGGCAGATACGAATACTTGACTGGTCCGAATACGGTCGAATGGACGCCCATCAGAAACGTGCACAGATACAGCAAGGGCGCGCTGTGCATCCAGAAACCCGTGCCGCCGATCAGCATCACGACGATTTCGAAGCTCTTAACGAAGCGCGTGAGCATCGCCTTGTCGTACTTGTCCGCGATCTGGCCGGAGGTGGCCGACAGCAGCACGAACGGCAGAATGAAGATGGCCGAGATCAGGAACGCCGCGGTTTTCGGATCGACGCCGGAAAAGCGCGCCGCCTGGTACGTGACGAGCGACGTGAAGCCGATCTTGAAGACGTTGTCGTTCATCGCGCCGAGAAACTGGGTCCAGAAAAACGGCGCGAAGCGGCGCTGGCTCAGCAGGCGGAACTGGGACTCGTGCGTCTCGTGGGAGCGGGCGGCACGGCGGGCGGCAGGTATCGGACGATCGCTCATGAGGTTCGGAGAACAGGCTAATAGAGCAGCAAAGGGGAAAGGGCCGGACACAAAAAAAGCGCACGCTTTCGCGCGCGCCTTGATCGCATTTTCATACTCACAGCAACGGCGCGAGCGCCGCGGTGAGCCACCGCGCGTGAGTTAACGCGGCGCCGGTTGTTGATCCTGCGGTTCTTCCGGCCAGTCGCGGATATAGGCCTTGAGCATGCGGTTTTCGAAGCCCTGCTCTTCGACCACCGCCTTGGCGACGTCGTAGAACGAGATCACGCCCATCAGCGTGCGGCTTTCCAGCACCGGCAAATAGCGCACGTGGTGCTCGAGCATCATGCGGCGAACCTCGTTGACGTCCGTTTCAGGCGTACAGGTGAGCGGATGGTCGTCCATCAACTTGCGGATCGTGGAGGTACCGAGGCTGCCGCCGTGCTTGCTCAAGGTCAGGATAATTTCGCGAAACGTCAGCATGCCGACGAGGTCGCCGTATTCCATCACGACCAGCGAGCCGATATCGTGCTCGGCCATGGTATTGACTGCGTCGTGCAGCGTGGTATCCGGCGTGACCGTGAAAAGGGTGTTGCCTTTGACTTTAAGAATGTCGCTGACTCGCATAATCTGTCTCCGTGATACCCGCTAGGCTGATAGTGCCTGAATGACTTTCGATCCTAGCGGAAAGGTCCATAAAAGGAAAGCGGCCCGCCCACCAAGGCGCAACGGGCGTTTGCAAGGTCGGCCCGGCGCCGTTCAGCGCGCCCACATTGTCCGACCCGCGGGAAAACCGCGCTTGAAGCGATCCATGCCGGTGATAGGATGGCCGCCACTTTCACCTTTCGCGAGGCCGTCCGTGGCCTCGCCGCCCAGGATGTCCGCCAACCGTTTCGATACGCTTGCGCTGCACGCCGGCGCCGCGCCCGACCCCACCACCGGCGCGCGCGCCACGCCTATTTACCAGACTACCTCGTTTTCGTTCCGCGACTCGGACCACGCCGCGGCGCTCTTCAATATGGAGCGCGCCGGCCACGTCTATTCGCGCATCTCGAATCCGACCGTGGCCGTTTTCGAAGAGCGCGTGGCCGCGCTGGAAAACGGCGCGGGCGCGATCGGTACGGCCAGCGGCCAGGCCGCGCTACATCTGGCGATCGCCACGTTAATGGGCGCCGGCTCCCATATCGTCGCCTCCAGCGCGCTGTACGGCGGCTCGCATAACCTGCTGCACTACACGCTGCGGCGCTTCGGCATTGAGACGACCTTCGTCAAACCCGGTGACATCGACGCATGGCGCGCCGCGCTGCGCCCGAACACACGCCTGCTGTTTGGCGAGACGCTCGGCAACCCGGGCCTCGACGTGCTCGATATCGCCGCGGTGGCGCAACTCGCGCATGAGCACCGCGTGCCGCTGCTGGTCGATTCGACCTTCACGACGCCCTACCTGCTCAAGCCGTTCGAGCACGGCGCCGACTTCGTCTATCACTCGGCGACCAAATTCCTCGGCGGCCACGGCACCACGATCGGCGGCGTACTAGTGGACGGCGGCACGTTCGATTTCAACGCTTCCGGCCGTTTCCCCGAATTCACCGAGCCGTACGAGGGCTTTCACGGCATGGTGTTCGCCGAGGAAAGCACCGTCGCACCGTTCCTTCTGCGAGCACGCCGCGAGGGCTTGCGCGACTTCGGCGCGTGCCTGCATCCCCAGGCCGCCTGGCAACTGCTGCAAGGCATCGAGACGCTGCCGCTGCGCATGGAGCGGCATGTCGCGAATACGCGCAAGGTGGTCGAATTCCTGAGCGCACACCCTGCCGTCGAAGCCGTCGCCTACCCGGAACTGCCGACGCATCCGGACCATGCGCTCGCGAAGCGTCTGCTGCCGCGCGGCGCGGGCGCGGTGTTCAGCTTCAATCTGCGTGGCGACCGCGCCGCCGGGCGCAGCTTCATCGAAGCGCTTTCGCTGTTCTCGCATCTCGCGAACGTCGGCGACGCACGCTCGCTGGTCATCCATCCGGCATCGACGACGCACTTCCGCATGGACGCCGCCGCGCTCGCCGCGGCCGGCATCGCCGAAGGCACGATCCGCCTGTCGATCGGCCTTGAAGACCCCGACGATCTGATCGACGACCTCAAGCGCGCGCTGAAAGCGGCGCAGAAGGCGAGTGGGACGAGCGCGGGGAGTGGAACATCCAGTCCGTCCAGCGCGGCAAAAACCGACCCCGCCAGTTCATCCGCTGCTCCAGCAACCGGCAACCCATCCGCCTCCGCCTCGCCTGCCGATGCCGCCAAACCCCGCCCGGAGTCCGCATGATCCTCACCGTTCAAGGCAAGCCCGCCTACGCGTACACCGGCGGCAAACCCTTCGACCCCAGCCTGCCGACTGCGGTGTTCATCCACGGCGCCGAGCATGACCATAGCGTGTGGGCATTGCAAACGCGTTACTTCGCGCATCACGGCTTCAGCGTACTGGCGGTCGATCTACCCGGTCACTGCCGCAGCGCCGGCCCGGCGCTCACCACCGTGACCGCAATGGCCGACTGGCTGGCCGCCCTGCTCGACGCCGCCGGTGTGCAACGCGCCTTCGTGGCCGGCCACAGCATGGGCTCGCTGATCGCCCTCGACTTCGCCGGCCGCTATCCGGAACGCGCGACGCACCTCGCGCTGCTCGCCACCGCCGTGCCGATGGCTGTCTCCGACGCCTTGCTCGACGCCGCCCTGCATCGCGAGCCCGATGCAATCGACATGGTCAATCAATGGTCGCATTCGACGCTCGCCGCCAAGCCGTCGTGCCCCGGCCCGGGCTTCTGGCTGCACGGCATGAACCAGCGGCTGATGGAGCGTGTCTCGGCGAGTGGCGAGCCGCAGCTGTTCCACACCGACTTCACGGCCTGCAATAGCTACGCGGACGGCCTCACACGCGCCACCGAGGTCCGTTGCCCGACGCGCCTGATCGTGGGCCGACGCGATGCGATGACGCCGCCGCGTGCGGCCAAAGCGCTCGCCGCCACGCTCTCCCAGGCCGGCGTACCGGTCGACACCGTCACGCTCGAGGCCGGCCATGCCTTGATGACCGAACAGCCGGATGCCACGCTCGACGCGCTTTTCAGCTTCGCCTCGAAAGCCGCAGGCGCGGTTCCAACCGGCGTTCGATAGTCGCTGCGAGTCGTCACGATAGCCGGGCACGTGGAGACGCGCCATCGGCCGAATGGCCTAGTTGCGCGCATGGTCCGATAGCCGCACAATGGGCCAAGCCTGTCCTGTTTCGAGCGCGTTCCGAGCATGCCCGCGCGCGGCGAAGCAACCTGGGAGCGACGGGCACGGAATCGAGTAGCGTCGACATTCGGAGGCCGTGATGGCTCAAACCGCGCACACCGATCACTTCGCGAGTTTCGCGGAGTTCTACCCGTACTACCTGAGCGAGCATCGCAACACGGTATCGCGGCGGCTGCATTTCGTGGGGTCGCTCGGCGTGATCGGGTGCCTCGCCATGGCGCTCGCCACCGGTGACTGGCTATGGCTGCCGGCTGCCGTGATCTGCGGATACGGCTTTGCCTGGGTCGGGCATTTCTTCTTCGAGAAGAACCGGCCGGCTACCTTCCGGCATCCGTTTTATAGCCTGATGGGCGATTGGGTGATGTTCAAGGACATCTGCGTGGGGAAGATTTCGCTGTAGGTTTGCCGCCGCATCAGGCGGCCTGCTCATGCAGCCTGATGCGGCATTGAAGAAGTACCCTGTTCACTTTCCTGCGCGCGCGCTGCCCGCGCGGCAGCACGCGCCGCCAGCAGCACAGCGAGCGTCACTTTCAGCTTGTCGTTTTCCAGCGCCGCCAGAAGCGTCTGGCCATCCACGCGCGTAGAGTTCAGTTCAAGCTGATATTCGAGTTCCGCCCGATCGATCACGAACAGGTCGAACAGACGCTCGACGGTGATCTGCGCGGGATTTGCCAGCAGCAGGAAGTACGGACGCGTGTCGTCGTCCTGCAAGCGCGCGATCCACTCGATCTCCTCGAGTTTTAGCAGCAGCCTGACCGTGGTATCCATGTCGCGACGAAGCATTCGCGAGATCTCCGGCATCGTGTAGCCGCGCTTACCCGCATCGCGTGCTTCCGAGAGCCGCGCGAGGAGTTCAAGCGAATCGAACAGATCGCTGCCCTCGAAAGTCGGCCGGTGAAACTGGCCAATGCGGATTGCCGGTAACGCCGATGCGATCATCGCGCCGGCCAGCGCAATGAACCAGCACAGGTACATCCACAGCAGGAATAACGGCACAGCGGCAAACGCACCGTACACCGCGGTGTAGGTGGGAATGCGGCGTACGTAGTAGCCAAAGCCGCGCTTGGCGAGTTCGAAGGCGATCGCGGCAGTAATCCCGCCGATCACCGCGTCGCGCCACTCCACCCGGCAGTTCGGCAGAAATACGTAAAGCATCGTGAAGGCGAGCGCCGTCAACGGCAGCGCGGCGCCGGTCAGCGCCCAGTCGATCACCGACGGAATATGCTGGACAGCCGTGACCGCCATGGACCGGGTGAACAGATAGGAAGAAATCGACAGGCTCACGCCAATCAGAATCGGGCCGAGCGTAATGATCGCCCAGTAGACCAGGATGCGCTGCGCGATCGGCCGCGCCTTGCGCACCCGCCAGATCACGTTGAACGCGGATTCCACGGTCATCATCGTCATCACGGCGGTGACGAACAGAAAAATCATGCCGATGGTCGTAAGGCCCTTGGCCTTCGACGCGAACTGATTCAGATAATCGAAAATCTGACTGTTGAGCTGCGCAGGCATCAGATGGTCGGCGAGGAAAATCTGCAGCGACATCTGAAACGAGCTGAAAATCGGAAACGCCGTGAACAGCGCAAACGCGACCGTGGCGAGCGGCACTAGCGAGAGCATGGTGGTGAACGTGAGGCTGCCGGCCACCTGCGGAATGCGGTCTTCGCTACTGCGCTTCGCCGCAAACTGCGCGAGCCGTTTGAGCGTGTCGAGATCGAAACGCACCCTGGACAACAAACCCACCTCCTTGCTTCATAAAACGGTGTTTCAGGACCGTGCCCGAGGCCTGGCCGAATGGCTATGGATGGCCTGTGCAGCGGACCCAGCCCCTATAATACCCGTTCACCGATGAGGCCTATGAAAGACATTCTCGTGCTCTATTACAGCCGTCACGGCGCCACGCGCGAGCTTGCGCTGGCGATCGCGCACGGCGTCGACAGCGTCCCCGGCATGCAGGCGCGCGTGCGCACCGTGCCGGCGGTTTCCACCGTCTGCGAAGCAACCCAGCCGGACATTCCCGCTGAAGGGCCACCCTACGTCGAACTGCGCGACCTCGAAGAATGCGCCGGTCTCGCGCTCGGTTCGCCCACCCGCTTCGGCAACATGGCGGCGTCGCTGAAATATTTTCTCGACGGCACCACGCCGCAGTGGCTTTCTGGCGCGTTGTCCGGCAAACCGGCCTGCGTGTTCACGTCCACCGGCAGCTTGCACGGCGGCCAGGAGTCCACGCTGCTATCCATGATGCTGCCGCTTCTGCACCACGGCATGCTGATCGTCGGCATTCCGTACACCGAGAGCGCGCTCTCCACTACGCAAACCGGCGGCACGCCCTACGGCGCGTCGCACTTCGCACGCGCGGGCACGGCCGAACAGGGCATCTCCGCCGACGAAAAAACGCTTGCGATTGCCCTCGGCGCCCGCGTTGCCCGCACGGCGGCCTCCATGAGCGAGCGGCCGTGAATACAGCCGCCCTGCCGGTGCAGCAAAAACGCGCCGTCGCTTTCGGCGCCACCGCCGCCTTGCTCGCGCTGATCGTTTTGTCAGTCGCGTGGGAATGGTGGCTCGCGCCGCTGCGCCCGGGCGGCTCGGCGCTGGTGCTCAAAGCCGTGCCACTGCTGCTCGCCCTGCCCGGCGTGTGGCGGCACCGGCTTTACACGCTGCAATGGGCGTCCATGCTGATCCTGCTGTATTTTGCCGAGGGCATCGTGCGCGGCTGGAGCGACCGGGGCCTGAGCGCCCGCCTCGGCTGGCTCGAAACCGCGCTCTCCGTGGTTTTCTTCGTCTGCACGCTCGCCTATGTCGCGCCGTTCAAGCGCGCGGCAAAACGGGCAGCGAAGCTGGCGGCAAAGCAGGCCGCACAAGAAAACGCACAGCAGAACAGCGGCCAGGCCGAGGGAAGCACACGATGAGAACAGCGCTTTTCGCGTCGCTTTTTACGTCCCTTTTCGCCTCACCTCCCGCGTAATCTATCCGCCGCCGAACATCCTGACCGACCAACATGACTCAAGCCGCTTTCCTCACCGCTTGCCGCAACGCCATCGGCGCCACTCAGGTACTGACCGATCCGCACGACACCGCCCCCTACCTCACCGACTGGCGCCGCCGCTACACCGGCGCGGCCTGCGCGGTGCTCTGCCCGGCCACGCCTGACGAAGTCGCGGCGCTCGTCAAACTCGCCGTCGAGCATCGCATCGCGCTGGTGCCGCAAGGCGGCAACACCGGTCTGGCCGGCGGCGCCACGCCGGATGCAAGCGGTGCGCAGGCGGTCATCAGCCTGCGGCGTTTGAATCGCGTACGTGACATCGATCCGCACAACAACACGATCACTGTCGAAGCCGGCGTCATCCTTGCCGAAGTACAGAAGCACGCCGAAGAAGCCGGCCGCCTGTTCCCCCTGAGCCTCGCCGCAGAAGGCAGTTGCACGATCGGAGGCAATCTCGCCACCAACGCGGGCGGCACCGGCGTACTGCGCTACGGGAACACGCGCGAGCTGTGCCTGGGCCTCGAAGTCGTCACCGCGCAAGGCGAACTGTGGGAGGGCCTGCGAGGACTGCGCAAGGACAACACCGGTTACGACCTGCGCGATCTGTTCATCGGCGCGGAAGGCACGCTCGGCATCATCACCGCCGCCGTGCTCAAGCTGCATCCGCAGCCGGCCGCGCGCGTCACGGCCCTCGCCGCGCTCGCGTCGCCGCATGCGGCGCTCGATTTCCTCTCGCTCACGCAACGCGTCGCCGGGCCGCTGCTGACCGGCTTCGAACTGATGTCGGATTTCTGTCTGCGGCTAGTGGGCCGGCACTTCGAGCAGATGCGCTATCCGTTCGCCGAACCGCATGCGCAAGTCGTGCTGTTGGAGCTGTCGGACAGCGAGAGCGAGGAACACGCGCGCGGACTATTCGAGCGACTGATGGAAACCGCGCTCGAAGACGGCCTGGTCGAAGACGCGGTAGTCGCGGAAAACCTCGCGCAGTCGCGGGCATTCTGGAATCTGCGCGAACATATCCCGCTCGCGCAAGCTGAGGAAGGCCTGAACATCAAGCACGATATCGCGGTACCGATTTCGCGCATCGGCCACTTCATCGAGGAAACCGACGCGGCAATCGCGCAAGCCGTGCCGGGCGTACGCATGGTCACGTTCGGGCATCTTGGCGACGGCAATCTGCACTACAACGTGCAGGCGCCTGAGGGCGTCGACGCAAAGGCATTCCTTAACACCTGGCAAAGCCCGATCAACCAGATCGTGTACGACAGTGTGCACCGGCATCGCGGCAGCATCAGTGCGGAACACGGCCTCGGCCAGTTGAAGATCGACGAGGCGATGCACTACAAACAGGACGTCGAGGTGCAATTGATGCGCGCCGTCAAACGCGCACTGGACCCGCTGAACCTGATGAATCCGGGCAAGGTGCTACGCTAGGGTTTGAAGCCTTCGCCGTCTGGTGCGAGGCTAATTGCAGGAGTCGCTGTCGTGAAGATTCGAGTGTTGTCCGATCTGCATCTGGAGAACGACGAGCCCGAACTGGTCCCGCATGCCGAAGCGGATCTGATCGTGCTGGCCGGCGACATCCACAATCACGCGGCCGGCCCGCGCTGGGCCGCGCAGACTTTCGACGGCGCCGTGCCGGTGGTCTACGTGCCCGGCAATCACGAGTACTACGACGGCGAATTCAGCGCGCTCGACACGGCGCTGTACGACGCAGCGGCCCAGGTCGACAACGTGCACGTGCTGAACAATGCCGCGCTGGTCGACCCGCAAGGCCGCTGGCGCGTGCTCGGCACCACCTTATGGACCGACTTCGCGTTATACGGCGCGGACCCTGACACGCTCGCCGAGTCCATCGACGCATCGCGCCGGGTGATGCTCGACTTCCGCGGCCTGATCCAGATGAACTGGCCGCACGACACGCAGGACTCGCCGCGCGACTTCACCCCGGACGATTCCCTCGCGCTGCACCGGCGGGCGCGCGCCTGGCTCGAAGGCGAACTGGCGCGACCGTTCGACGGCAAGACGATCGTCGTCACCCATCACGCGCCGCATCGGCTGAGTCTGGCCGAGCGCTACGCAGAAGACCGCGTCTCGGCCGGTTTCGTCAATCATTTGCCGGAACTGGTGCGCTCGCCCGTTGCCCTGTGGATTCACGGACATACGCATACGCCGTTCGATTACACGGTGAACGGCACGCGCGTGGTCTGCAATCCGCGCGGCTATTTCGACCGGCGCACCCGCCAGTGGGAAAATCCTCAATTCGCGTGGGACAAAGTCGTCGAGATATAGCGTCGGCTTGGGGCCGATCTGGGTAGCGCGGCCAGGCGCCACGCACTACGCTGTTGTTGTCGTGGGATTCGGGTCTTCGACTCGGCCAAACCCGCCAGCCCGGTCATCTCCGGAGGTCGCTCATGTGTGGTCGAATCAGCCAGTACCGCGATCCGCATCTGTACGCACGGCAGCTCGGCCTCGCCGATCCGCTCATGCTATTCGACGACGCCGACCGCCGCCCCGGCTACAACCTCGCGCCGGGCACTCACCCGCTCGCGATCTACCCGGACCAGACGCTGCACGCGATCCACTGGGGTTATTGCCCGGATTGGGCTCGCGAGCAGCATCTGCCGCAGACCATCAACGCGCGCGCCGAAACCGCGCCGCATACGCGCTACTTCAAAGATCTGTGGAAAACCGGGCGGGTATTGGTGCCGGCGGACGGCTGGTTCGAATGGCGCATGGAAGCGGCGCCCGGAACATCGCGCGGGGATAACGCGGCGGAAGCCGACGCGACGGTCCGCCAACCCTACTTCGTGCACCTGAAAAGCGACGCGCCGATGTACCTCGCGGCGCTATCGAGCGTACGCGGCACGGAACTGCAAACGGAAGGCATGGGACTGGTGATCGTGACGGCCACCGCCGACAAGGGTCTGATCGACGTGCACGGCCGACGCCCGCTGGTGTTCGCGCCGGAGGCGGCGCGCAGATGGCTGGATCCGGCCCTGCAATTCGACGAACTCGAACAGCTCGCTCGCAGCGCCTGCCTGCCCGCTGCACGGTTCCGCTGGCACCGGGTGAGCCCGGAGGTAGACCGCACGCTCAATGACGAGCCGGGCCTGATTGAAGCGCTGCACTAAACGTGCGGAGCGCGGATCGACACTGATCGGCGGCCGGACCGCAACGGCGCGGCAACGCACGCGCAAGGCACACCGAAAAGGTACAAAAGCAAGCTCAAATGCCGCGCGCCCCGCAACCTGGCGCACCGGCCAGCTTCAACAATCGCGCTGCTGTCCTTGCAAATCAGGGCGCTCGACCTTGATCGGCACCAGTTGCGGCTGCTGGTCACGCAGGCGGCGCAGCAGATCGCGCGATGCGGCGATTCCGATCAGTCCCAGCATGACGGCCACGCCGATCATCAGATGCGTATCCATGAATCCCTCTTCCTTCGATTGTTGCGGATCTTGCGATTTGCCGAACAGCGGCTAATTGAACGCGTCCGGCAGAATGCCGGCAGCGCATGAACCACACGTTAGCAAATCGACCCCGGCGCAGAAGTAAGGAAATGTTGCGACGCGGCACTTATGTAACAGTCTGTCACGCCACCGCCGCCTGGAACCGTCAACAATGGTCAACCGCTCGCGTAGCGCCGCTTCAGCTGCGCGCGAACTGGCGCAACTCTTCCTGGTCGACGGCCAGCGTGGCGGGCAGTTCGTCGCGCAAAAATTCGACCCAGGTGCGAATTTTCGCGTCCAGATACTGCCGTGACGGATACAGCGCATACAGATTCATTTCCTGCGAGGTGTATTCCGGCAACAGCCAGACGAGGTCACCGCTGCGCAGGCCGCTAATCGCCGAGTAGATCGGAATCAGCCCGACCCCCATGCCGCTGCTCACCGCGACCGCCATCGCTTCGGCGACATTCACCTGAAAAGTGGTCGGGCCGAGGTTGATGGTTTCTTCGCCGTTCGGGCCGTCGAAGATCCATTTGTCGGTCGGGAATATCGGCGTCACCATTTGCAGACACGTGTGGTGCGCGAGGTCTGAGGGTTTTTCGGGCACGCCGTGCCGCTCCAGATAAGCCGGCGACGCGCACGCGATGCTGAACGCGCTGCACAGTCGCTGCGACACGAGCCCCGAATCCGGCAGACCGATTGCCAATGTCAGCGACACGTCAAAACCTTCGTCGAGAAGATCAGGCATGCGCTGCGCGAGCGTCAGCTCGATGCTCACATCCGGGTAGCGTTGCTGATAGCGGCCCACCGCCGGCACCACGTAGTGCTGGCCGAAGCTTGTCATCGCGTGGACCTTGAGCTTGCCGGACGGGCGCGCGTGGGCGTCGCCGGCCTCCGCTTCCGCCTGGTCCACGTACGCGAGGATCTGCTCGCAGCGCTGCAGATAGCGCTCACCCGCCTCGGTCAGCGCGATACGGCGCGTGGTGCGGTTCAACAGACGCGTGCGCAGGTGCGCTTCCAGGTCGGAAACCGCACGCGACGCGTACGCCGTGGTCGTGTTGAGGTGTTGCGCGGCACCCGTGAAACTGCCCGCTTCGACGACGCGGACAAATACGCGCATGTTTTGAAGCGTATCCATACTTTTCCCTAGTAATCCGCTGCGATTGTTACACGATTCGCAAAGGCGATTATCTCATATCGCGTAAAAATGCCTTGCATCTTTACCGGTTATTCCCCAATCAATCAAAAAATATAATGACGCACATGCTTCTATAGCCAATTTTGGAGGAAATCGTGCAGTCTCCGGTACAGAAAGGGGTCGCCGCAGCCGCGGTTCTTACGATTCTATTAACAATCGCCGGCTGTGCCAGTACCGGAGGCATCGCGCCGCAGGATCGCGGAATGGAGCCCTCCTCGCTCGACGTGGGCAACGCCATCCGGGCCGCCGACGCGGACGCCCAATGGCCTGCCGCCGACTGGTGGCGCGCCTATAACGACCCGCAGCTCAATGAGTGGATCGAAGCCGCGCAGACGAGCAACCCGAGTCTAGCTGTCGCCCAGGCGCGCGTGCGCGAGGCCATGTCGATGGCGGGTGTCGCCCGTTCGGCGTTATCGCCGCAAGTCAACGGCAGCCTGTCGATCCAGCGTCAGAAATGGGCCGACAACCTCTACTACGGCCCGGGCCCGCTCGCAGGCCAGCAGTCGTGGAACAACACCGGCACGCTGGGTCTCTCGTACAACCTCGATCTCTGGGGCAAGGACAAGAACGCCGCCGAGAGCGCGCTCGACGCCGCCCATGCAAGCGCGGCGGACTTCCGCGCCGCCCAGCTCGAACTGGAAGGCAACGTGGTGCGCACGTACATCGAGCTGTCGCTGAACTACGCGCTGCTCGATATCGCCAAGTCCACGCTGCAGCAACAGCAGCAGATCGTCGACCTGGCGAACCGCCGTCTGAAAGGCGGCATCGGCACCCAGCTCGAAGTGAGCCAAGCCGAAACGCCGATGCCGGAATACGAACGTCAGATCGACGAGATCGAGGAAAAGATCGCGCTCGGCCGCAATCAATTGGCCGCGCTGGCCGGCAAGGGTCCGGGCGCGGGCGATACGATCCAGCGCCCGACGCTCTCGCTCGACAATTCGCCCGCCGCTCTGCCGAGCGCACTGCCCGCGGATCTGATCGGCCACCGGCCCGACGTGGTTGCGGCGCGCTGGACGGTCGCGGCGCAAGCGCGCGGCATCGACGTCGCCAAGGCCAGCTTCTATCCGGACATCAACCTGTTGGCGTCGATCGGCGGCTATGCTGCAATGGGCCCGCTGTTCCAGTTCCTGAAGGACCCATCGCATAGCTGGAGCGCGGGTCCGGCGCTGTCGTTGCCGATCTTCGACGGCGGCCGTCTGCGCTCGCAGCTCGGCGCGGCGTCGGCTGGGTACGACGAGGCGGTCGATCGCTATAACCAGTCGATCGTCGGCGCGCTGAAGGACATCTCCGATCAGGTGATCCGGATCCGTTCGCTCGCCACCCAGGCGCAAGACGCAGACCGTTCGGTCGCAGCGGCGCGTAAGAACTACGACCTCGCCCGCGAAGGCTATCGGCGCGGCTTGACCGACTATCTGAACGTACTGATCGCGCAAAGCCAGTTGCTGCACGCGCAGGAAGGCGTCGCGAAGATTCAGGCCGAGCGGCTGGGCGCGCATGCGTCGCTGGTCACGGCGTTGGGTGGCGGACTCGACGAACCGGCCAATGGTCCGCAGGCGAACGAGACGCTGCCGGCGCATGGGAAGGGTAAGGGCAACGCCGCGCCAGCCAGTTCGAACACCGCGGCCAAACCGTCGGCCGCGCCGGCGCAAACCGGCTCCGCCGGCCATGCGGATAATGCCGCGGCAAGTACGAACCACGCTTCCGCCAGCGTCAACGCCGGCGCGGCTGAGTGAAGAAGCCGACCATGTCAGCGACCCCTTCTCCCTCGCGCGCGTCGTCGTTCGCCGCGCTCTACTCAGCCGCCGCCGACTGGGCCCGCACCGACGGTCTCACGTGGGTCTATCTGTTCAAAGCGCTCGCCGCCTGCTTCCTCGCGCTCGGCATCGCGATGAAACTCGACCTGCCGCAGCCGCGCACCGCGATGACCACCGTGTTCATCGTGATGCAGCCGCAAAGCGGGATGGTGTTCGCCAAGAGCTTTTACCGGATCTGCGGCACGCTGGTCGGCCTCGTCGTGATGCTCGCGTTGATCGGCCTGTTCGCGCAGCAGCCGGAACTGTTCATCGTCACCACCGCGATCTGGGTCGGCATCTGCACTGCAGGCGCTGCGCGTAATCGCAACTTCAAGTCGTACGGTTTCGTGCTGGCCGGCTACACCGCTGCACTGATCGGCATTCCCGCTTCACAGCATCCGGATGGCGCGTTTCTCAGCGCGCTCACGCGGGTGGCTGAAGTGGTAGTCGGCATCATCTGCGCGGGTGCCGTCAGCGGCCTCGTGTTTCCGCAGTTCGCCGGCTTGCAGATGCGCAGCACCGTGCGTGCGCGTTTCTCGGCGTTCGTCGAGTATGTGTCGGCCTCGTTGGCCGGCCGCAACGATCGCGCGCAGATCGAAGCGACCAATGCGAGATTTGTCGCCGACATCGTCGGTTTCGAAGCCGCGCGCAGTGTCGCCGTGTTCGAAGGTCCCGATTCACGAATGCGCGGCGGGCGTCTCGCGCGTCTGAACAGCGAGTTCATGACCGCCTCGACGCGCTTTCACGCACTGCATCAGTTGATGAACCGGCTGCGCGACTCGCAGACTAGCGGCGCGATGGTCGCGGTCGAAGCGTTCGAACCGTACTTCAAGGAAATCGCCCCGTTGCTCGCGAAATCCGGCGAACCGGTATTGAGCGCCACGGATGCCGCCCACGCCGCCGCGCAGCTCGACGCGTACAAAGCAGAGCTGCCCAAGCGGGTGCGCGAGACACGCGCAGCACTGGAAACGCAGCCGGACGCACCGCTGCTCGACTTCGACACCGGCGCCGAACTGCTGTATCGCTTCATCGACGATCTGCACGCGTACGCGGCCACCTATGCATCGCTTGCCGTCGACACGCACGAGCGCGAGCGCTGGATCGAGCGTTACGAACCGAAGACGAATGGAATTGCAGCGGGCGTCGCCGGATTGCGCGCGGCCATCGTCATGGTGGTGCTCGGCGCGTTCTGGATCGCGACCGCGTGGCCGAGCGGCTCGACCTTGACGCTGGACGCCGCGGCGGTCTGCGCGCTGGCGTCAGCGTCGCCGGATCCGAAGCGCACCGCGTTCCAGATGGCCGCCGGCACGCTGGTCGCCTCAGTGATGGGGATGATCGCGGTGTACGGCGTGTATCCGCACATCGACGGTTTTCCGCTGCTGTGCGCCGCGCTCACGCCGTTCCTGCTGCTTGGCGTATTCATGACGACGCGGCCCGCGCTGGCCGGCTACGGCGTCGGCTACTGCATCTTCTTCTGTTTCCTGGCCGGCCCGGACAACCTGATTCACTACGACCCGAGCGGCACCATTAACGATGCGATTGCGCTGGTGCTGTCGATGCTGGTGTGTGCGGTGGCCTTTGCCGTGCTGCTGCCGCCCTCGACGCCCTGGCTGCGCAACCGCCTCTTGATCGACTTGCGCCGTCAGGTGGCGCTGGCGAGCCGCGTGGGCATGCGCCGGGTGCGTTCACGCTTCGAGAGCGGCGCACGCGATCTGATGTCCCAGATCAACGCGCTCGCGCAGAACGAACCCGAGGTCAAACGCGACACCTTGCGCTGGCTCTTCGCGGTGCTTGAAGTGGGCAACGCGATGATCGACCTGCGCGGCGAAGTGGCGGCGCTGCCCCGCGACGCGCGCTACGCGAAGTCGATGCCGTGGCGCGTCACATTGCGTGCGATGCGCGATGCGGTGACCGCGCTGTTCGAGCGACCGCGTGCGGACCGCTTCGACCGCGCGCTCGCCGCCACCACCGATGCGATTGCCGCAGTCCAACTGATGCTCGCCACCTTCACGCCGCCGCGTGAGGATCGGCATCGGCTGCAACGCATTCTGAGTCAACTGCATTTCATTCGTACCGCGCTGCTCGATCCGCAATCGCCGCTTGAACCGCTGATGAGCGGACGTGCCGACGCGTCAGAAGGAGTTCGTCATGCCACGTGATATCGCCGTTTTCGACGCCTACGTGCCGGCCATTGTGCTGCTGTTTGTCGCGGGCGCCGCGCTTACCTGGGTGCTGGACCGCGTGATCGCCTATACGGGCCTGTATCGCGTGGTGTGGCATCCGTCCTTGTTCCGGGCCAGCTTGCTCGTGTGTGTGTGCGGCGTGCTGGGTCTCGCCGTTTATCGTTGATCAGAGTCGAAACATGACCATCCGAAATGTTGTGGGCTTCGTCGCGACAGCCGTTATTTTTATTGTCGCGATTTTGATTGGGCGCGTGTTGTGGGTTCATTACATGGATGAACCGTGGACACGTGATGGGCGCGTGCGCGCTGAAATTGTGAATGTGGCGCCTGATGTTTCTGGCGCTGTTGTGGATTTGCCTGTTAAAGACAATCAACTGGTTAAGAAGGGGGATCTGTTGATGCAGGTCGATCCTTCGCATTATCAGATTGCTGTTGAGCAGGCTGAGGCTGCTGTTGCTGCGCGTAAGGCTGAGTTGCAGATGCGGCGGGATGATGCGCAGCGGCGGGCTGATATGGATGCTTTGGTTGTCTCCAAAGAGAGTCGCGAGAATGCGACTCATACTGCTTCGGCTGCTGAGGCTTCTTATCAGCAGGCTTTGGCTGCGCTTGATGCGGCTAAGCTGAATCTTGAACGCACTCGGGTTGTTGCGCCGGTGGACGGTTATGTCACTAACCTGAATGTGTTTCGTGGGGATTATGCTACTGCTGGGTCAGCTAAGTTGGCTATTGTTGATAGTCATTCTTTTTGGGTTTATGGCTACTTCGAAGAGACTAAGTTGCCTCATGTGCGTGTTGGGGATAAGGCTGAAGTTCGGTTGATGAGTGGGGGTACCCTGCAGGGGCATGTCGAGAGCATCTCTCGTGGGATCTATGATCGGGATAATCCGGAAAGCCGTGAGCTGCTCGCTGATGTTAATCCGACTTTTAATTGGGTTCGGCTTGCACAGCGTGTGCCTGTGCGGGTGAGGATTGATTCTGTGCCTGATGGGGTTGTGCTTGCTGCGGGGATTACTTGTACTGTTGTTGTTAAGCCAAGCTAAGGTTTTTTTGCCTTCGCGGCGCTTGTTGTCTGTGTTCTTAGGGCTTTGGCCTTTCCTTGATTTGTTAGTGGTCTATTAGTGTTGCCCCTGTGCGG